>NZ_JAALLK010000010.1:0-118952 GCF_011075215.1 Acinetobacter sp. EKM10A
TATTGATGTTTATAACATCATTTGGGGAGCAAAATATCACTTATAAGTGTTGTTCAAATTTCCTGATCCACCTCTATCCATCCATTTATGCAATTGTTCAGGCAATTGGCTTACTTGCTCCAAATCTCTCACTCGGATTAATTGCAGAAGGTATTGAAACACCAGAACAAGAAGAATTACTTCTTCAATTTGGATACAATATAGGGCAAGGTTTTTTATTTGAATCAGCTATTGATGCTAATCAGGTGATCTCTATTCTTAAACAGGGTCAGGCTTATCTAGAAAGTCACTATTCTATGAATTAATCATTTACCTTACACACTAAAAACAAACAATAAAAATTATAAAATTGGCGATAATATAACCATAACGATAACAAGTTTAGGTTCTTCAACAATAAATATTGTCACAAGACAATAAGGAGCAATATATGAGTTATCACCATATTTTAGTTCCAGTCGATGGTTCTCCTACTTCACTTATTGCTGTTAATCATGCTGCAAGTCTTGCTAAAGCCTTTAGTAGTAAAGTTACTTTGGTATATGCGCTCACTATTGATCCATTTATTTCAGTTGAAATTATTGATAGTACAGAAATTGCGCAAGATTATTTTAATAAAGCGAGAGCTTCGATTCAGAGCATTTTAGATCAAGCTAAAGAACAATTTAGCCAACATGGAATTTCTGTTGAAACCAAAATTGTTGAAGGTCAAACAATTCATACAGAAATCATCAAAGCAGCAACTGAGCTAAAAGCTGATTTATTAGTGATTGGTTCTCATGGGCGAAAAGGTTTTAAAAAGTTCTTCTTAGGAAGTGTAACTCAAGCACTCTTAGGAGAAATTCATGTGCCAGTATTGGTCGTAACTGAATAAATCTAAACCTTTATATAAAAAACCCAGCTATATAGCTGGGTTTTTTGAAATAAGTTATTTACCGTTATATGTAAATTTAATGAGAGAACCGGGATTCTCTAAAGTATGAGTGACTGAACCATCATCTTTTTGTACATTCCCCGCTGTATCAGTCAGCACATATAAGGTATTACCTTCTGGACTAGCGATGACATCACGATAACGGTTATTGCTTTTAAACATTGGGATAGCATCATCCAAAGTCGTGCTATATGTCGGATCCAATTTAATACGGAAAATCACCCCACGTTTTAAAGATGGGACCAATAATGTATTTTCCCACCCTGGAATCGCTTTTTTGCCTCCCGTATATACATATGCCGATGACGGAGCAACCGTTGGCCAGCAAATATATGCCATCTCACCACAAGTAGGGTCATTATAGTTATAGGTATCTTGTACCGTATATAAAGTTTTCAAAGGCGGCACAAAGTTTTTACCAGTCCATTCAGACTCTTTAGTCACAGGAACACCTGTTGCTACTTTTATCCCGTTTTGAGCTAAATCTTTAATTTGTGATTTATTGGTTGCTGCCGAATAGTTTGCATAGGCATAACCACTGTCATCTTTATAACCAGCTACATTTGGCCAGCCATAGTTACTACCTTTTAATATAAGGTTAATTTCATCATCAGAATTTGGCCCTTGCTCAGATTGTAAAAGCTTTCCATTTGGAGCAAATGCTAAACCTTGTGGATTACGGTGCCCTAAAGTGTAGATATGACTCACTACTCCGTTAAAGCTTGGGTTGTCTTTAGGAATACTTCCGTCCAGATTTAAGCGTAATACTTTACCCATATATGTATGGTAGTCTTTACTATTGAGCTCTTGCTGAGTCGGAGTATGCTGTGCCTGATTCGGTAAGAACAGATAAGCTAACTGATTACGGCCTTGGTCACCAATCGTATAGTAGATTTTTTGGTCTGGACCAATGACGAGACGACCAGACTGATGATCTTTTGATGACGGTAAACCTGCAATCAAATCAATAGGCTTTTCAAATGTATCTGTAGTTTTATTATAGGTATATCTACGAATAATCGTCTGATTAGGTAACTCTTTATCTGTAGATTTTGGATTTTTAAAAGTGCCTGAAATATAGATATAAGGGTTATGTTTAAAGTCAGGATGAAAAGCAAAGCCTAACAAACCATTTTGCCCATCAGCATCACTCACAATTTCAGGAACCTGAAATACTGTTTTTGCGCTACCAGATTCAGGATTTACTCTTAAAATTTTGCCAGTTGCACGTTCGGTTAACCAAATTTGATTATCTGGCCCCCATAACAAAGCATGTGGTTTATTTAAGTTCGACAGAATCACTTTTTTATCAAAATTTTCTGTTTTCGCTTTTGCGAATTGAGCAGGTGTCAGAGGTATATCTGCAAATGCCGTATGAAACGTAAATAGTTGTGCAGCACCTAAAAGAGTGATTTTTGCTAATAAATGTTTATTCATAGTTCCACCTTATAAAGTTTTCTAAAGAGTTACTTAAACCGCTGAAAACATTGGTTTGTATACGTTCTCTATATCTTTTGTATTATGATGATTAGCTCATTTATTAAAATCCAAATTTCTGCAAGGCTCTGTTGCATAAAAGTAGCTATTCAAAACAAATGAATATCTTATAAGTTGCCTTATAAATCATTGATCTCATTTTTAAGATAAATAATTTGAAAGAAAGCTTTAACAAAGTAATTGAAAAGTAAAATTTAATACTCAAATAGACAATTCAATCTATAAAAATATACATACCACACAGTTAAAAGATCCAAGCTAAAGGTTAAGGATCCTTACAAATCGAATTTCGTTATGTGTGCAAATTTTAAACCCCTTAAGAGAGAGCATTCTTATCAATTAGACTTACTTGAACCCACCTTTGATTACAAATCAGATGTCTATCCAAGTGATGATTGCCCAATAATCTTATCTCATCAAAATGAATGGGAATGGCGAAAAGTTAAATTTGGAATGTTGCCACCATATGCGAAAGAAGTTTCATTTAAATATGCAACTTATAATGCAAGAACTGAAACGGTTGATCACAAACGTTCATTTAAACATGCCTGGTCAAATGATCAATTTGGCCTAGTTCCTGTTGAAGCTATTTATGAACCGAAATATATCAATGGTAAAGCACATTGGTATGGCATCTTTCGTCAAGATGGGAAGCCATTTACGCTTGCAGCAATTTATGAAGAAACCATAATTGATGAGCAGAAAGTTAGAACAATGTCGCTATTAACAATCAATGCAGATCGACATTCTTTTATGAAACAGTTTCATAAACCTGACGATGAAAAACGTTCAATTATTGTAATACCTGACCATCTTAGAAACGATTGGTTAAACTGCAAACACACTGACGCTCCTGACTTTTTCTTAGATATGCCATTAAATGAATTTACGTCTCTGCCTAAAGCAGAAATGAACAAATCAAAAAATAGTTAGATGCCTAATAAGTGAAAGTAGCAAGCTTAAATGGCTCCCCCTAAAAACTTATGTTATCCTTCGCACCTCTTTAAAACTTCAAATTTTCATTATCCATGACACTAACGCCACCTTAAGTTTATTTACCCTTCTCCTTTGTAAATAACTCATCACTGTCTAGTGATGTGGTGTAGTCGCTTGTGTGTTGGTATATCACATCACTAGCCTTTCTAAAATTTAAAATTCTAGGCTATTTCCATGTTAACGAATCTTCGAGAACAATGGTTCTCTAATGTCCGTGCAGATATTCTTTCTGGGCTTGTTGTTGGTCTGGCTTTAATTCCAGAGGCGATTGCCTTTTCAATTATTGCAGGTGTAGATCCCCAAATCGGTTTATATGCGTCTTTTTGTATTGCGGTTATTATTTCTTTTGTAGGTGGCCGTCCTGCCATGATTTCGGCAGCAACGGGTGCTATGGCCTTAGTCATGACGACCCTAGTGAAAGAACATGGTCTTCAGTATTTATTCGCAGCTACTATTTTGACGGGTGTCATACAAATTATAGTAGGATATCTTAAGCTTGCTAAGCTCATGCGCTTTGTCTCTAAATCGGTTGTGATTGGTTTTGTAAATGCTCTCGCCATACTCATTTTTATGGCCCAGCTTCCAGAACTAGTCAATGTAAGTTGGTACGTCTATCTATTAGTCGCTATTGGTTTAGCAATTATTTATCTATTCCCTTATGTACCAAAGCTTGGAAAAATTTTTCCATCTCCCCTTATATGTATTGTTATAGTCACATTACTTGCTCTCTTTTTGGGCCTTGATGTGCGAACAGTTGGCGATATGGGAGCACTCCCAAATACTCTACCTATTTTTTTAATTCCGGATATTCCTCTTAATTTAGATACACTTCTTATCATTCTTCCTTATTCATTGGCATTAGCTGCAGTTGGCTTACTTGAGTCAATGATGACAGCCACAATTGTTGATGAAATGACAGACAGCCCGAGTAATAAATTTAAGGAATGTAAAGGCCAAGGTATTGCCAATATTGCCTCGGGTCTTATGGGAGGGATGGCTGGATGTGCCATGATTGGGCAATCAATGATTAATGTTAAATCAGGTGGTCGCACACGGTTATCTACATTATGCGCAGGCATATTCTTGCTGATTTTAGTAGTATTTTTAAGTGATTGGTTAAAATTTATCCCTATGGCTGCGCTTGTTGCTGTCATGATTATGGTATCAATAAGTACTTTTGAGTGGCGTTCGCTTACCCAATTTAAAACTAATCCTAAAAGTAGCAATACCGTTATGATTGCAACGGTTGGTGTAGTTGTAGCTACTCACAATCTAGCATTAGGCGTATTGACAGGTGTACTACTCTCCGCGCTTTTCTTAGCCAATAAACTTGAAAATGATATACAGGTAATAAGTTCATTAGAAGGCAACGCTCGTTTATATGATTTAAGAGGACAAATCTTTTTTAGTTCTTCAGATAGATTCATGCACGGCTTTAACTTTAAAGAAAAAGTTAAAGAAGTCATTATTGATCTCACCCATTCTCATATTTGGGATGTGACCTCAGTTGCCATGTTAGATTCAGTTGTGAATAAATTTCAAAAGAACGGTATTCAGGTAACGGTTCGCGGTTTAAATGAAGCCAGCTCAATCATGATTGATAAATACGGTACTCATGCAAAAATCTAAAAAAGGTCCTTCGGGACCTTTTCTAATTTAAATAACTACTTTTACTGCGCAGATTTATATAGCAACCGATTTGGGCTACCTGAAGGATTTTTTACCACATTATTACTTGCTTGATTTAACAGATTAGTTGAGGTTGTCTGAGGTGTTGCTGTAGGTGTACTTTGCAACATTTCACCTACGACTCCAACAACATGTGGAGTAGCCATTGAAGTTCCATTTAAAACTTTAGTTGCTGTATTACTCCCAATCCAAGAAGAGTTAATCTGGCTTCCAGGCGCAAAAATATCAACGCAGCTTCCATAATTCGAATAACTAGCTCGAGTATCTGTACTATCTGTAGCAGCAACAGTAATTGCCTTACTTACTCTGGCAGGAGAAGAACTACATGCATCTGTATTCGAGTTTCCTGCTGCCACAACCATTACATAACCATTATTAAATAAATTTTCCACTGCACTATCTAAAGATGCGTTTGCTTCACCACCTAAAGACATATTCACTACAGCTGGCTTTTTACCATTTTTCAATATCCAGTCTAAACCAGCAATAACATTACTTGAGGCCCCTGACCCATCACATCCCAAAATCCGGATTGGAACTAAATTGACATTTTTGGCAACACCATAGGTCGTACCACCTACTGTTCCAGCAACATGGGTCCCATGTCCATTACAGTCGGTTGTACCATTGCCATCAGATATTACGGTATAACCGCTTAACACACGTCCTGAAAACTCTTGGTGGCTAGATAATATACCAGTATCCACGATATAAGCCGTAGTACCTGAACCGGTCTGTAAATAAGAATAAGTCGAATTTAATGGTAAAGCTTTCTGGTCTATACGATCTAGTCCCCAATCTGGATTACTTTGAGTAGTTGCATCAATATTTACTATTGTATCGCTTTCTACTGAAAGAACATGAGGGTTCTTTTTCATCGCTTCAATAAAGGCTGCCCCTGCTGTATCAGGTAAATAAATTGCAAAACCTTTAAGAACAGTATCGTAGCTTTGTAAAACTTTACCAGCATGTTGTTTAGCAATATTTTGTGCGAAATCTTTAGAAGGACCTGCATCCTTATTTAATATAACAATATATTGATTTTTAATAATTCCTTTTGCTTGGGAAGAATCATTTACAGGATTTGCAACATTTGAAGCGGCATACACAAAATGAGTAGCTGCTATTGAAAGACAAATAGCAGACACTTGGCGAATATTCATGACTATCTCCATATATTATATTTCAGGTATTTTTATGATAATTAATAACTTTTTACTTCAGGATTAAAATTTTAGATGAGAACTTTGAGGAGTTTTATCTGCTTTTAAACCCCAACCATATTTTCATAATTTTTTAGGTTAAACAATATCAATCCACTTTTTTATAGAAAAATGTGACATCTATCTACTTATAATTTAAATATTTTATTTTTTTATAATTAAAATATCACTCTATTTGGGTTCAATAATATAAAAGAATATAACCATTATGATAAGAACTATAGTAGCCATTGCTAAGTAAGTACCAACAGTATTAAAACTTCTTAGAAACTTTAAAATATCCATAACAATATGATAATTAACAGGTTATAGACAATTATTTCAAAATATAAAAGTCCATACAACTATAAAAAATTAACAATTTCTTTAACTGTGATTAATATGTATAATAAATGTATAAATATATATACCCTATTTTTTTATTAATCAAGCTTATTAGAAATAAATTATACAAAACAAATTATTTGAATTTTCTTATCTAACTAAAATAAACCCTTTATATAAAACTTAGCCAGTTTAAAAATATTTTTAATAAAAAATACCCACATATCTTAAAAATATATGGGTATTAAAAAACAAACAACTTTACAGACGCAGTATATGCATATATAAATATATACCTTTAAAGATATATTTACAATACTTCTTTAAGTTTTTCACTTGAATTGAACCGAATTTACTATTAACTGTCTTTTTAATGCGCGAATCTTTGTACCATTAACGAATTGTACAAAAATAAAAAAGTCCGCATCTTGGGAAGCTACGGACTATAAACTCATCTAAGCAACAGCTAAACAGTTTGTCGATTAGAGAGAAAACACTATCTTTTTAATCTAATCGAGATATTAGTTTAGGTCAACTTAAAATAGTATACAGCAGCAAAAAACTCAAAGAAGTGTGACGCGCTCTACATTTTCTTATTAATTAAGCAAAAATCAATATATTTATTTAATTTTAATAAAACAATATATCAATTTACATATTGTTCAACTTGGTTATTTATCATACTGATTGCTCTTGTACTGAAATATTTTATTAGCTGAACTTAATATTATAAATAAGATAACTTTTCATAATTTTCCTACCACCTATTGCTTCTATAATATTTAAATCAACTTACTCTATGTTTACCAAGGCTAACTCAAACTTAGTTTCTCACTTAAATATAAATTTAAAATAGTGCTCTAAAATAGAGTAATGGTTAATCTCAGGAATAATTTCAAAAGAAATCATATCGTCACCTTGACTAAGTCGATACTCAAAATAATTTTGACTTTGCCATTTTAATTCACTAAGTTCTAACCCACCACACAAAATCGTACAAGGAATATTGATCTGTTCCTGCTGATGAATAGGACTATATTTCAAAATATCCTCTTGCGATAAGTTTAAAGCGTGATTTAAATGAGTCTCTTGTATAGGTAATAAATCATAAATCCCACTTAATAAAGTTGCTTTGGATAATAACGGATGGTTTAAACATAAAGCACCAAGATGAGCACCTGCTGAATGGCCGACCAATACTACTTCGTCTGTTTTCCAATTCTGCTGTGCAATAAAATCGAGCGCTTGTTGAGTTTGAGCAACGATTTGTGAAATATGACTTTGAGGAGCCAAGTCATATTCTAAAAGTACACACTGCGCTCCTTTTGCTAATATGTACGGCGCTATAAAGGCAAAGTCCGATTTATCACACCACTGCCAATATCCCCCATGTATAAAAATTACGGTTTTATTGACATGTTCTAGAGGAAAAAAATCCAGCGTTGATCGGTTCTTTGAACCGTACTTTATATCTTTTATATGATAATAGGCCTGATAACTCAGCAAGCTTCTGTATTGGAAGCCTGCTAGTATTTCACCTTCATTCTCTACCGTTGTAGCATTGTCATACTTTCTCATATACCAATCACTTCAATGTTTCTTCACTAGAGTTGAGATTTAACTTTACGGTAGAACGTTTCAAATAATAGAAAAATATAAGAACCAGAACTAAAGGTACGCCAAATTGTAAAGTAGACTTAAATTCACTGGTAAACCAGGTAGTCACTGTAATGCTTAAAATCGCAATAAACCCAAACAAAGAGATAAATCGACTAGCAGGAATTTTAAATTTTAGTTGTATATTTTGCTGAACCATATGTCTTCTAAAAAACATATGAGTCACAAATATACTTCCCCACGTGAACAACGCACCAAACATGGATAGCGCAATCATAATTGGAAATGCGGAAGCTGGATTAATCGTATAAACAATACTAGCAATACCAATCCCTACCGCAGATAACAACAGCGCATTTACCGGTACACCATTACTACTAATTCGACCAAAGACTTTTGGGGCATTACCTGCACGTGACAAGCTAAACAGCATACGAGTTGAAATATAAAGCATGCTATTCATGGCTGATAAGGCAGCTACAATTACAATAAAGTTTAAAATACTATCCGCATACGGGATACCGACAATCTTCATGACCATAACAAACGGACTTGTTGCATCTGCTCCAATCAAAACAGTCCACGGCACCAAAGTAACGATTAGGAATAAGGACAATAAATAAAACAAAATGAGTCGAAGTGCTGTGCTTTTGAATGCTTTTTTAACTGCCTTTTCCGGGTCTTTAGCTTCGCCAGCCGCGACAGCAATCATTTCTATACTTAAATAACTAAATATTGAAATAATGACACCAATCCATACCCCACTAAAACCATTTGGAAAAAAGCCCCCATGTCCTGATAAATGAGTTACAACTTGCGTTATTCCCTCATTGCTTTGCGTCAAGATACCAATAGACAAAAGAATAAACACAATAATGGCAAAAACTTTAATTGTGGAAAACCAGTATTCCACTAGTCCAAAAGCTTTAACACTATAGGCATTTACAACAAGTAAGGTCAGTGAAAAAAATCCAATCCAGATCCAAGAGCCTACATTCGGGAACCAGAGCTTCATATAATCAGCAACGGCGGTAATCTCTGTACCTACTGCCAGTACAATACAAGCCCAGTAACAGTAGCGAACTAAGAAGCCAGCAAGTGGACTTATATAATGTTCTGCATATGCACCAAATGAGCCCGAAGTAGGATGCTGAACTGTCATTTCAGCCAAACAAGCCATAAGCGCAAAAGCAATTAAACCACCAATCGCATAGCTGACTATGACTGCGGGACCTGCAAAGCTAATTGCAAATTTGCTTCCCATAAACAATCCGGTTCCAATTGCTCCACCAATCGCAATCATCCCCATCTGTTTTGCAGATAACTTTTTATGCAGCCCAGCTTCTCTATTTTGTATTTCATCAAAACTACTCATAGGCCCTCCTAGCCATTTGTTTTATTTTGATTCCTTAAAATCAGGTCACTTCACCGCGAACTAAATACTCTTTGTTTTTCCATTCACTATTCAGCATGGTTTCTTTTAAGTGCTGTACTGCATTCCAAATATCTTCAAAACCTAGATACAAAGGTGTAATACCAAATCTCAAAACTGCAGGTTCCCGATAATCACCAATCACACCACGTGCGATAAGCGCCTGAATAATTTCATAACCGAATTCATGACGATAACTAACATGACTACCACGATGCTTATGATCTAAAGGCGTAATTAACTCAAATCCGAATTCAGAACATTCTTGATGTACCAATTGAATAAATAAATCAGTTAATTTCAAAGATTTCTCACGGATTTTTTGCATATCAGCATGCAGGAAAATATCCACTCCGCATTCAATCAGACTCATAGAAATAACCGGCTGAGTTCCACATAAATATCGGCGGATACTATTCGCTGGCTCATAATGCTGTGCCATATCAAATGGTTTTTTATGACTCCACCAACCAGATAAAGGCTGCCAGAACTGATCACGGTGCTTTTCATTGACCCAGAGCAATGCAGGAGAACCAGGGCCACCATTTAAATATTTATAGGTACAACCAATCGCAAAATCACTATCAGTTTGATTAAGGTGCATAGGAACCGCACCGACTGAGTGGCATAAATCCCAAATCACCAAAGCATCTTTAGAGTGAATTTGTTCATTAATAGATGCCATATCATAAAAATAACCAGTGCGGTAATTCACATGGGAAAGTACCACTACAGCAACATCTTTCTCTAAAGCACGAGATAAGTCTTCTACGCCATCAATTAATTCAACCTGATAGCCCTTCTGAATTAAGTCAATGAAACCTTCAATAATGTAAATATCTGTTGGAAAAGCATCTTTTTCTGCCACAATAATTTTGTGTTCAGGGAATTTATCAGCCTGAATTTTTACCGCTGCAGATAAAACTTTAAATAAGTTCAGTGTAGTTGAATCTGAAATAACAACTTCACCTTGTTCCGCACCAATCAGTTTAGCGACTTTGTCACCCAGCCGTGTTGGTAGCCCCCACCAGTCTGCCTTATTCCAGCTATTGATCAGATCTTCTCCCCATTCTTGGGAAATAATATGCTGAGCGACAGCCAAAGATTTCTTTGGTCTAGCCCCTAAAGAGTTACCATCTAAATAAATAACGCCTTCTGGCAATGCAAATTCATCTTTAAATTTTTTGAGTTCATCTTCCTGATCCCAATACAAACACTGTTCACGAGTAATCATTTGATATTGCACCTATTTCTACATTTCCTTTGTATTTGAATTTTATCACGTCAATTTGTACGATTTATTCGATAATATTTGATCAAAAATAGCTATTTTCGTATAAAATTCTAATTAAAATTAAAAAATATGGATGAAATTCGAAAATGAATGTAGATGCGATCGATCTAAAAATTTTGAAGTATTTACAAGACAATGCCCGTTTAAGTAACCAAGAACTTGCTGAACTTGTTAATCTTTCAGCATCTGCTTGTCACAGACGCGTCAAAATTTTAGAAACCAATGGAATCATTGAAAAATATCAAGCAAAAGTTAATTATGAAAAATTAGGTATAAAAATTGAGGCGATAGTTGAAATAAAACTTGCTCAACTCACCGAAAATGACCACAACTTTTTTTTAAGCCAAATCAAGAATTTTGATGAAGTCATCAATGCCTATATCATTACAGGTGAATCTAATTATGTACTGCACGTTGCCACTAAAGATCTAAACTCTTTTTCTCATTTTGTTATTAATACACTCAATAAAATTAAAGGTGTGGTAAGCATTAACTCAAAAATTATCTTACAGAAAATTATACAAAAGCCGCTGTAGAATATTTAGCTAAAATTAAAAAACTCTCGTTAAAGAATTTTTACTATGATCGAAACTGAACGTTTAATCTTAAGACAATGGAAAGAGTCTGATTCAGAGCCATTTATCAAAATGGGTTTAGACGAAGATGTTATGCGTTTTTTCCCAAAGCTTTTATCTGCTACTGAAAGTATAAGTTTAATTCAAAGAATATCAGCTCTTATTGATGAAAATGGCTGGGGATTTTGGGCGGTAGAATTAAAAGAAACTCAAGAATTTATAGGCTTTATTGGCTTACACAACCAACCAGAACAATTTGATTTTTCCCCCTGCATTGAAATTGGATGGAGAATTGCTACAGAACACTGGAAAAAAGGTTATGCCACTGAAGGAGCAAAAGCAGCATTGGACTATGCCTTTAATATTCTCAATAAAGATAAAGTGGTTTCTTTCACAGCAACAGTGAATAAGCCATCTCAAGCCGTGATGGAAAGACTAGGAATGCGCAAAGTTAAATACTTTAATCATCCCAAGCTTCCAGATGAACATGCCTTACAAAAGCATGTTCTTTATGAAATATATCATCCTAAGCTTGAGTTATAATTCAGTTAAATAGTGATATAAATAAAATATTTCAATGAGTTAAAATGGTTACTACTCATCAAAGTCATAACCTACAGAGGTGGAATACTCCCAATACTCATTAATCTTATCCGCAATATCTTCTTTGTCCATGGTAGTTAAAACGTAGAAAAGTTTTGCCTCTTTATTTTTTCTCAAAATTAATAAATTGTAATAGTCATATTCAGGGCCATTTAGCCCTAATGATGGCTGTTCTTCACAATGCTTCTCAGCCTTGTAATGCCATTCAAGTTTATAAGTATCAATACCATTGGCAGCATTGATCACTATGCCATCATTGGCTCCTCCAATAAATCCAATTTTCATCGCCTACTCTAAATTGTTATTCAAATGATTTTTAATATAACTTTAAATAAGTAGAGTTCAATTTATAAAATGTTTGCCAATACGTATCCTATGTAAATCAAAATAACGAGATGATTATTTCATTGTCCGTAAATACTCATAAGCTTCTTTTTCGTTGCTCTCAAGATGAACTTTTGCATCCGTTTCATCATTTAATGTTTCGTTTATTATTTTGCTCCCTTCATAAGAAATTTGATGACCAATTTGGAAATCTGCTCCTAATGCATCAATCACAATAAACTGCCCAGCCGTGTTTGAAGCAATAAAAAAACTGTTGTTACGATAACCATATCTAATTGTATATAATCCCACTTTTATTCCAACTTTTAATAATATTTAAATAATGATAATTTCATATAAAGTATAGAAACGCAAAAAAGTATCAAAAAACTAATTTACAACTCATACAACTACCTATTTTTAAAAATTTTATCAGTCATTTTTTTATCTACTCTACTTCTATGACCATTTTCAAAAAATTTATTCACATGGCACAATTTAGTAGTGGTATCACAAAATACACCATTAGAAAAAGTAAAAGCAGATGTATCAAAGTCACCTTGTGAAAAAGCTTGTTTTGCTTTTTTTGCACCTAAATATTGATTAGTTAAGGATTTGGAAACGCCCTTTTTATCTGCACAAATATATTTATCACAGACTACACCTCTTTTAGGTGAAAAAACTGCAGCTGTATTTTGTGCCAATGTATTTGCACTAAACGCAAAACAAATAGAACCGATAAAAACAACAAAGAAATTAGAATTTTTCATTTTTTAATTCACTCGTTATCATTAATTATTGAAATAATATATCAAAAGTAAAATATCTTTAGAACTTTAAAATGATGAGATAACAACAAATCAATCTGTTTTTGAGGCTTTAATGTTTATAATCTTAAGCTAATTTCTTCCATGTATATTTAAAGCTGGAGCGTTCGCAACATGAATAAGGTAGTCCTGTTTGACATGGATGGAACTTTACTAGATTTGGCTTTTGATGACTTTATCTGGAACGAATGCTTACCTAAAAGACATTCTGAAACACATCATCTATCTTTAACTGAGAGTCAAGAAATATTAAACCAGTTTTATCGCAGCCATAAACATACGCTTGCTTGGTACTCATCAAACTTCTGGACACAAACAACTGGCGTGGATGTTTTAAAGCTCCAGCAAGAATTTCAGCATAAAATTAAAGCGAGGTCAGGATGCATGGAGCTGCTCAGCGCTTTAAAAGCACAAGATTATCAATGTTGGCTAGTCACCAATGCTGACTGTGCAAGCCTAAAATTAAAGCTTGATAACGTTCCTATCCAAGATTTTTTTGAAGTCATCGTATCTAGCGAACAAATTGGTTACGCAAAAGAAGACATCCAATTCTGGAAAGAGTTGCAACGCTTGCATTATTTTGCCCCAGAAAGCACTATTTTTTTAGATGACACTCTTCCTGTTTTAAAAACTGCAGAAAAATTTGGTATAAGACACTTGTTTACTATCTTACAGCCCTCAAGTCTTAAGAATATAAGACAGCCACAAGATTTAGAGTATAAAGCTCTAGATCAGCTTACAGAGCTACTGTCTATTTTGAATCAAATTGATAGAAAGGATAATGATGTCAAAATTGCGTGAAGACGATGCTGTAGAAACCATGCGTGTCGACAAATGGTTGTGGGCAGCACGTTTTTTTAAAACCCGTTCTATTGCTAAAGCTGCAATTGAAGGGGGTAAAGTACATCACAATAATGAACGTGTAAAAGTTTCTAAAGAAATTCGTGTCGGTATGGAGCTCGTTGTTCAACAAGGTTTCGATAAAAAAACGGTTGTTGTTAAAGCGCTCTCCAATACCCGAGGACCGGCTCCTGTTGCACAACAACTTTATGAAGAAACAGAAGTAAGTATTGCAAGACGGGAGTTGATTGCTTCCCAACGAAAATTGCATAATCTAGCACGACCTGACCATAGACCAAGCAAGAAAGATCGGCGACAAATCAATCGGTTTAAACAGGATAATGATCAACATTATGAAGATCACTGGTCTTATAATGATGAATAAAAACGTCGAGTTGTGTCGCACTCACATATACAATATATAGAAGCTAGAGAAAAAATCTGTCACTATTAGCCCTGTGAAACAAGTTGAGATTCAATGCATCCACTTGGGTTAAACGTGATGAACATAGAGTATTGAGGTTTTTGAGATGGATGAGAATAAAAGCAAAGCATTACAAGCCGCTTTGAGCCAAATTGAGAAGCAATTTGGTAAAAATACGGTTATGCGTCTTGGTGATAACACTGTTCAAGCAGTTGAAGCCGTATCTACAGGTTCTTTAACTTTAGACATCGCATTGGGGATTGGTGGTTTACCAAAAGGCCGTATTATCGAAATTTATGGTCCTGAATCTTCTGGTAAAACCACAATGACATTGCAAGCAATTGCTCAATGTCAAAAATCTGGTGGTACATGTGCCTTCATTGATGCTGAGCACGCCCTAGACCCTCAATATGCACGCAAACTTGGTGTAGATATTGATAACCTACTTGTTTCACAACCCGACAATGGTGAGCAAGCACTTGAAATTGCTGACATGCTTGTCCGTTCAGGCGCAATTGATTTAATCGTTGTGGACTCGGTAGCTGCACTTACACCTAAAGCAGAAATCGAAGGTGAGATGGGTGACTCTCATATGGGTCTACAAGCGCGTCTTATGAGCCAGGCACTTCGTAAAATTACGGGTAATGCTAAACGTTCAAACTGTATGGTTATCTTCATTAACCAGATTCGTATGAAAATTGGTGTTATGTTTGGTAGCCCAGAAACTACCACTGGTGGTAACGCTCTTAAATTCTACGCTTCAGTTCGTTTAGATATTCGTCGTATCGGTCAAGTAAAAGAAGGCGATGAAATTGTTGGTTCAGAAACTAAAGTTAAAGTCGTTAAGAACAAAATGGCTCCTCCGTTTAAAGAAGCTATTTTCCAAATTCTATACGGTAAAGGTACTAACCAACTAGGTGAACTTGTAGATTTAGCTGTACAACAGGATATCGTACAGAAAGCTGGTGCATGGTATTCATATCAAGGCAATAAAATTGGTCAAGGTAAAAACAATGTAATTCGCTATTTTGAAGAAAATAATCAAATAGCTGAAGAAATTGAACGTAATATCCGTGAACAATTGCTGACTACAGGCACAAATGGTGCAGTTCAAATTGAAGATGAAGAAGAGCCAGATCTTTTATTAGAATCGTAATTATATTTGAGTCATAAAACGCCCTTCGGGGCGTTTTTTACAAGGAATTTTATATGTTCAAACGAAACGATGAGCAATCTCAGCAGCGCCCTCCTCTTACTGGCCAACGTTTACGCTCATATGCTTTTGCTTTACTCACTCGCCGAGATTACTCTAAAGCAGAGCTTATCGAGAAATTAGCTCGTTATGCACAAAATATAGAAGAAGCAAAACAACTGGTTGAGGAGTTATCTGAACAAAATTACCAGAGTGATCAGCGTGTTGCTGAGCAAATGCTAGCAAGCCAAATTCGTAAAGGTAAAGGACCGAAACGGATTCAACAAGCTTTAAAAACTAAACAAATTGAAAATGATTTAATTGCAGATGAAATTCAAGAAATTGATTGGGTAGAACAGGCTTATCAACTTAAAGTTAAAAAATTTGGAGAAGCTGTAGAGAAAGATCCAAAACTTAAAGCAAAACAGATCAGATTCTTACAATATAGAGGATTTGATTTAGATGTAATTTTAAAAGCAATCCAAAGAAAATTGGATTAAAAGAATGGTGGCAACCCCACTAGCAAAACTTCGGCACATCATAGATCTGCTACCGTTGCTACCTTCCGGTCCTGGCGGGGTTCACAGAGTACAATTGCGAAGCCACCAGCGGGGCTACCATTGCAAAACAAAGTATAGAGATTTTTAAAAGAGTTGCAACCCTTCTCTGCCTTTTTCGGCAAGTTTTTGTTTCGATTGATTAATTCCTCAGCAAAAATAGCTTTAAACCCCAAAAATGTAATTTCTTGAGCTTATGCTCTTTTCTTATTTTGCATAAAATATGCTTGAAGATTGTAAACTATCCTTGCATTTAAACTGTTAACTGCTTTAATTGCATTGATCAATGAAAAACCTTAGATATTTAGAGAATTGTTTTTTATATTCCTGTGTCAAGGTGGCTTTTATATAAAATTATGGATTTATACACATGCAAATGAAGAAGCATTCTTTATTATTTATTGCCTTAATGAGCACCACTTCTCTATACGCAAATATCCCTATCGAGTCTCGTGGTTTAAGTCAAAATGATGGTAGTGCATCCAATACTTCTTCAAGCAATATTTCAGTTCCTACAAATTTAAACTGGGAACTCATGCAAAAAAACCAACAATTAGAAAATGATATTCGTACATTAAGAGGTCAGCTTGAAGAACAAGCTAATGATATTGAGCAATTAAAGAAAGATCTAGCGAACCGATATACCGACTTAGATCAACGTTTAGAATTATTACACCAAAAAGTTGACCCTGACAGTGCTACACAAGATGATAGTTCGAATGCAACATCCGATAACACTACTCCTGCTAGTGCACCAGCCCCTCAAACCACAGAGAGTAATAAAGTAGCTGCAGTACCAGCCACACAAACTTCTGAGCAGCAGCCTAGCGCACCAACAACCACTACTCAACCAGCACCAGCTGCTGCGCAAAACCAGTCAAATTCCCTCGAATTAGAAAAAGCTGCTTATACTGTAGCTTTAGATGCGTATAAACAAGGCGGTGCTAAAAAAGCAATTGCTCCAATGCAAAACTTTATAAAAAACCATCCTAATAGTATCTATACAGGTAATGCTTATTTTTGGTTAGCCGAGTTTCATTTAGCGACAGATCCAGTAAATTATAATGAAGCAAAGAAAAACTATAATGTCGTAGCTAACCAATACCCAAATTCAAGTAAGGCACCTCGAGCATTGTACCAACTTTATAGTATCGCTAAAGATGTTGATAAGAATACTGTGTCAGCAAATCAATACAAGAACAAGTTACTTAGCCAATATCCAAAGTCTGAAGAAGCAAAATTCTTTAACAAATAATTTAGTTATAAAAAAAGACACTGTTAAAACAGTGTCTTTTTTATGTCTTCTTGATTAGCGCACAATTCCACGCTCTGATTGTTCAAGAGAATCAATCAAGAGTTGAGCTTCTGGAACTGAAGGTAAAATTTCACTTTTAATTTGGTCAATAGCTTGAACAGAAGTTAATCCAGATTTAAATATCAATTTATAAGCTTCTCTTAAGCCTTGAATTGTATTTTTAGACCAACCTTTTCTTCGCATACCTTCAATATTTATACCAAACGCATGTGCAGGGTTACCAGACGCCATCACATAGGCTGGAACATCTTTAAGGATCAAAGAAGCCCCACCAATCATGCTATAAGAATCGATCTTACAGAATTGATGAATTCCAGAATTACCACCCACAATAACGTGATCACCAATATGTACATGTCCAGCGACACCTACATTATTAGCAAAGATATTATGGTCACCTACGATACAATCATGTGCAATATGTGTATTTACCATTAATAGGTTATGACTACCTATCTTGGTTAATGCATTATCTTGCACCGTACCTCTATGTAAGCTGCAATGTTCGCGAATTAGATTATTGTTACCAATTTCAAGCCACGTTTCTTCACCTTTATATTTGAGGTCTTGGCAAACTTCGCCAACACTTGCAAATTGAAAGATTTCGTTATTTTGGCCAATTCTGGTAAAACCACCTACAACCACATGAGAATGTAATTTAGTACCAGCACCAATAGTCACTTGGGGACCAATAATACAATAAGGTCCTATTTGAACATCTGAAGCAATCACTGCAGATGGATCAATAATGGCGGTAGAATGGATTAAATCGTGATTGCTCATGCCTGCTCTGTTTTTTGGTGTGAAATCATAATCTCAGCGGTTGCTGCTACAATGCCGTCAACGCTAGCTGTACAATTGTATTTGTAGATACCGCGCTTCTGCATTACCAACTCAGATTTTAATACAAGTTGATCACCTGCAACTACTTGTTTTTTAAATCTAACTCTTTCTGCACCAGCAAACAGGAATAATGAACCTGGTTTTGGCGTTTCATTGTTCATAATAAAACCAAGAACGCCTGAAACTTGAGCTAATGCTTCAACAATGAGAACACCAGGCATAATTGGATATTCTGGGAAATGCCCTTGTAGGAACTCTTCATTGATAGAAACATTTTTATAACCAACAATACTATTGTCAGTAACTTCAGTCACACGATCAACCAATAAGAATGGGTAACGATGCGGCAAATATTGACGAATCGTTTGAATCTGCATTGGTAATTCAGGGATGGCAAATTTAGGTGTAGTAGACTCGGTCATAATATTCTATTTACGCAAATTAAAAGTTGATTCAAGAGACTCTATTTGAGCTTGTATATGATCAAGTCGTTTAGTGATTTGGGTCAATGGCACATCTGCTAATTGTCGCAAGCGTACAATCGTCTTTTTCCAATGATTATTTTCAAATAATCCGGTTCCCGAAGAGTAAGTTCCAGCTTCAGAAATATTTTTTGTGACCATTGACATTCCAGTCAAAGTCACATTATCAGCAATTGAAAGGTGTCCTGCCACTCCACACGCCCCAGCTAGAATACAGTTTTTGCCAATTTTTGTACTTCCGGCAATACCGCACTTCGCTGCAATAGCAGTATTTGAACCAATATGAACGTTATGTGCAATTTGCACAAGGTTATCAATAATAACCCCATCCTCCAGAATTGTATTATCAAGTGCGCCTCTATCAATACTACAATTTGATCCAATTCGGACATCATTTCCAATTAAAACTGAACCTAATTGAGCAATACGATGCCACTTTCCTTGATATGGAGCAAAACCAAAACCTTCTCCACCAATGACAGTACTTGAATGAATACGGACGCGATCTCGTAATTTAGAACCACCTGTAATAGTGACATGAGAATCAATAAAACAGTCTTTTCCAACTTCTACATTATCATCAAGTTTGGTATGTGACTGAATGACGGTATTATCGCCAACTACACAATTCTCACCAATAACCACATAGTGACCAATATAAGCAGTTTCGGAAATAACAGCAGATGGATGAATTTGGGCAGTGCTTTCTATGCCTGTTGAGCTAATCTTTTTATCAAATACATGGGTAAGGATTGCAAACGCAAGATAGGGATTATCAACAATAATAAAATTATCTTTTTCAGGAAGATGTTCTTTTAAAGCTGCGGTAACAATGTAAGCGCCCGCACGACTTACTTTAGCTTGATCGAGATGTTTCTCACCATTCACAAAAGTAAGATGGTTAACCTCTGCATTTTCCAAACTCGCCAAGTTTGAAAATTGAAGACTACCTTCACCAATTAGCTCACCTTTAACAAGGTGAGCTAATTCATCTAAACGATATTGTTGCACTTTCATTAATTTATTTCATTGAATTAACCTTTTGTATCATTTTATCAGTTAAATCATACTTAGCGTCATAGGCAACAGTCGAATTTTTATTCAAAATAAAGTCAAGATTATTTTCTTTTCGTAATTGCTCAGCAGCTTGCTTAACTCTAGTCTCAAAAGTTGTATTCATACTTTGTAAGCTCGTTTGAACTCTTGACTGTAAGCCTTGCTGTGTTGAATTAAATTCATTTAATTTCGATTGATACTGAGATTGTAATTTTTTAATCTCATCTTCTTTCATTTTTTGGCCTTGAGTCTGCGCTTGACGTTGAAGCCCTTCTAACTCTTTACCTAATTGCTCAAGCTTAGTTGTAGTTGGTTTCACTGACTGGTTTAAGCTTGCATTTTGCTGTTTCAAATAAGTACTACTTTCAACAACTTTAGCTAGATCAATTACCCCATAACCAGCTGCATTAGCTGCTACAGAAGCCACCGTCAGGCCTAACCCTAACATTAATTTATTTAATTTATTCATGTAAATCTCTTTCCTTATTTCGTTATACAAAAAGATCGTACTTAGAAAGTACGACCAATTTCAAACTGAATTTCTTTAGTTTCATCACCTGGTTTATCATTTAACGGGAATGCATAGCTAAGTGACAATGGACCAATCATCGTAATCCAGGTTACACCAACACCCACACTATAACGTAAGTTACCTAAATCAAATCCATAATTATCTTCACAGTATTTTCTAACGTCTGTAATGGTCTGGCCATTAATCTTCATGCCTTTGTCACCATAAACAGTGTTATCAATGTTACATTTAGTGTCAAAAACCTGACCGCCTTCTGCAAAAAGAACTGGACGCACTTGACGAGTCCAATCACCTTTAAATGGCATTGGTAAAACCAACTCTGTACCAAATTGGACCAGAGCATTACCGCCCACTTCTTCCGGTGAACCATCATTTTGTTTAGTTTCTTGTAGATTTACACTCGCATATTTAGGTCCCAAGGTACTGTTGTCATAGCCACGCACAGAACCGTAACCACCCGCATAGAAGTTTTTATAGAATGGCAAATCATTACCATAGCCTAACTTACCATAACCACGAAGTACAAAGCCGGTACTGCCGATAGGAAAAAATGCTTGAGTATCATAAGTTACTTTTTGATAATCAACATCGCTACCTGGTAAACCAATTTCAAGACCTACACGGTGAGACATACCAGATGTTGGGAAAATTGGTCTGTTTAATGTGTTATAAGACCAGCCCAAGTTTAAGTTATAGGTAAAAAATTCACCCTCAAAAGCACTATTATAGTCTTCAAAACCGCCTTCACATGTATCAGGTATTGGTTGTTGCGTGTTAGGATCTGTTTTATTCTTACCACTTGGACACCAAGATGACTTACCAGTTGCCTTACCGCCATTTGCCAATAAGTAATCACGTACATATGTAGAAACATAAGGACCTGTGGTTACTTTAGTGTTATCAACGCCCACCGAAGCACTTAAACTTTGATTTTCGTCAATTGGGTAACCAAAACTTAAACTACCACCGAAACTATCCGTTACATAGTTATTAACGTTATAGTCATCATTCAGCTTCGTTTTACGATAATAGACATTATAACCGCGGCTTACTCCATCAATTGTAAAGTAAGGGTCAGTAACACTTAAGTTGTAATAGTCTTGAGTTTCAGAACGAGATAAGTCAATTGCAACTCGGTTACCTGTACCCATAAAGTTAGTTTGACTAAGTCCTGCTTGGAACGTAATACCACCACTTTGCGAATAACCGACCGCTAATGTAGTAGTACCTGAATGTTGTTCTTCAACATTTACGTTTAAGTCAACTTGGTCTGGAGAGTTTGGAATACGAGCAGGTTTAATATCAACTGTTTTAAAGAAACCTGTACGCTCTAAACGAACTTTAGATAAGTCAATTTTTTCATTGCTCGCTAATGCACCTTCCATCTGACGCATTTCACGACGTAATACTTCATCAGAAGTTTTGCTATTACCAGTAAAATTAATACGACGTACGGTAACTTGCTGACCTGGGTTCACGTAATAATTTAAGTCAACAACGCCAGTTTCATTATTAATCTGCGGCACAATATTTACATCTGCAAAGTAATAACCTGCATTACCATACTTACGTAAAAGTAATTGCTTAACCGCATTTACTTTTTCTTGTGAATAGGTATCACCATCTTTATAAATTTTTAAAGCTTGTAATTCTTCAGGCTTATAAAGCGCATCACCTAAGAATTTAGTTTGACCAAATTTAAACTGGCTACCTTCATCAACAGCAACCTCAATAAAGATATGCTTTTTATCTTCACTAATATTGAGTTGGGAATTATTAATATTAAAATTAATATAGCCTTTGTTAAGGTACATGGCACGTAAAGCTTCAAGGCTTGCAGCCATTTTTTCACGTGCATAACGGTCATTACGTGTGACTACAGAAGCCCAACCACTTTCTTTAACTGCAAATGCTTGTTTAATTTCACTGTCTTTAAAAACAGTATTACCAATTACATTAATATCAAAGACTTTTGCCGGCGTTCCTTCATTAAAATTAATTTTTAATTCAACGCGGTTATTTGGACGAGCAACAGTATCAACTGTAACATCAGCATCGTAACGGCCTTGTTGAGTATATTGTTGCTCTAATTCTGTCTCAATGGTTTGCAAAGCAGATTTCTTAAAAACCTCACCCTCAGCAATACCCATTTTTTTAAGGCCTTGTTCTAAAGCCTCTTTAGGAATAAGTTTATTACCCTTAAATTCAAGCTTTGAAATAATTGGGCGCTCAATAACATTAAAAACCAAAGTATCATTTTCTTTTGATGCTTTAATATCATCAAAAAGTCCAGTGGCATACAATGTTCGAATTGCTTCGGCGATCATCGGTTCATTAACGCGATCGCCACTGTTGATTGGCAACATGGTATAAACATTTGCAGGGGTAAGACGGACCAACCCGTTTACACGAATATCTCTAACAACGAAATCATCAGCTGCATATGCTTGTTGTACCGCTGCCATAGCGCTAACAAGTGCCAAAGGCATTAAAAAATGTGTGTGCCGCATGCCAGTTTTTTCCAGTAAGTTATAAATCCATATACGTTTACAAACGCATAAAGTCATTAAATAAAGCTAAAAGCATCATACTACCGAGCAGTACCATACCAATTTTTAGACCAAACATTTGTATTTGTTCAGAAACAGGCTTCCCACGAATAGCTTCAATAATGTAATACACTAGATGACCACCATCTAACATTGGAATTGGTAATAAGTTTAAAATTCCAAGACTTACACTCATTAAAGCCATAAAAGAGATAAAGGTTTCCCAACCCATTTCTGCACTTTGGCCAGCTACTTTTGCAATGGTAATTGGCCCAGAAAGATTTTCTAATCCAATTAGTCCCTTAACCATTTTTACTATTGAATTCAAAATCATGCTAGAGATTTGGCCAGTTTTATCAAGTGCCATTTCAAAAGCTTGTATTGGAGTATATTGAATTGTTTGCTTATATTCGTCAGGAATTGTAATTTTTCCAGCATCACTTTTTACACCAAGTACTCCATTTACCTGCCCCATGCTATCACGCTTACCTTGTGGCATAACTTGTAAATGTACTAGTTGTTCATGACGTAAGACATCAATCTTAAGTAACTTTTCTGGGGAACGCTGGACAACTTCTACCACGTCGAACCAATCTTTCATAGGCTGGCCATCAATCGCAACAATACGATCGCCCACTTTCATCCCTTGACGAATCGCCGCACCATCTTCCGTTAACTCTGTTACAACAGCAGGAATCACAGGTCGATAAGGTAAGAAACCTAATACGTCCAGTGCAGATTCATTTTGATTTTTTAAAAAATCTTTAATTGGTAATACAAAATTTTTTTCGGAACCAGCACGGTCCACATCAATATTTACAGTACCTGTTTCCCCAACTCGATCAATCAAAGCAAAGTTTAGCTTTTCCCATGTTGTTGTCTCTTTCCCATCAACAGCAATAATTTTGTCACCTACATGTAACTGGGCTGCTGCAGCTGGAGAGTTTGGAATAATTTTGCCAATTTTAGTATTTAATTGTTCTTGGGCTGGTAAAAACAAAATCCAAAAGAGGAGTACGGCAAAAATCAAGTTAATTAATGGTCCAGCAGCAACAATCGCTATACGTTTCCACGGTTTTTGCCGGTTAAAAGCATATGGTAGATCTTGTTCTGCCACATTACCTTCTCGCTCGTCCAACATTTTGACATAGCCGCCTAAAGGTAAGGCAGAAAGCTGATACTTAATACCAGACTTCTTAGACGTCCATTTCAGTAAAGTTGGTCCAAACCCAATTGAGTAAACTAAAACTTTAACACCAAGTTTTCGCGCAACCCAGTAATGGCCAAACTCATGGATTGCAATTAGAGGCCCAAGTAAAAGAGCTGCCGCTGCAATCATAAACAGTGCATTCATTTCAGCCTCCAATACTTGATATATATTGCTGAGCTACAGATCGGGCCACTTTATCTTTATCTAAAATGCACTCGATGCTTTCAGCCGCTGCATTCTCTAATTTTTCCAAAGTATGCTCTACCACTTGCGGAATACTTGTAAATCCAATCCTTTCCATTAAGAATGCTTCAACTGCAATTTCATTAGCTGCATTCAAAATGGTTGGTGCCAAACCTCCCGCACGCATTGCTTGTCTAGCCAAATTTAATGCAGGAAATTTTTGGGTATCCGGTGCCTGAAAATTAAGTTGAGAATACTCAAATAAATCTAAAGCAGGAACATTAGTTTGTAAACGCTCAGGCCATGCCAATGCATGTGCAATCGGAGTACACATATCCGGGTTACCCATTTGTGCTAATGTTGAGCCATCAACATACTGCACCATAGAGTGAATGATACTTTGTGGATGAACAACAACTGTAACAAAATGTTCAGATATTGAAAATAAATGACAAGCCTCTATTAACTCTAACCCTTTATTCATAAGAGTAGCTGAGTCAACCGAAATTTTTTGTCCCATTGACCAGTTTGGATGTTTACATGCTTGTTGCGGCGTTACATGAGTCAATTGTTCTAAGGAGTGATTTAAAAAGGGACCACCAGATGCTGTAAGCAATATTTTAGATACACCTAGCTGTGGTTGCCCTGTTCTATCTGCTTGTAAATAATTATGAGGTAATGATTGGAAAATTGCATTATGTTCAGAATCAACTGGCAATAACAATGCCTGATGATCACGAGCAGCTTGCATCATGATTTCACCAGACATAACTAATGCTTCTTTATTGGCAAGTAGTACTCGTTTACCTGCCTTAACAGCCGCTAAAGTTGGCAACAGCCCAGCTGCCCCTACAATTGCAGCCATAACAATATCCACATCTGTATGAGATGCGATATCGACTAAACCCTCTTGCCCAGCTAAAACATCAATATCCGATATATTTTGCTGAGCAAATAGTGTTTTTAGTTCAGCTATTTTCTGTTCAGGAACAACAACAACTTTAGGTCGAAACTGTTTGCAGATTTCAACAAGTTCAGAAATTCGACTATGCGCCGAAACTGCAAAGACTGAATACTTATCTGGATGTTGACCTAAAATTTTTAAGGTACTTCGTCCAATAGAACCGGTTACACCCAATATGCAAACAGATTGTGTCATCTATAAATCTACACCAATAAGCTTTAATATATACATTCCCGTTGCAAAAATCGGGGCTGCTGCGAGTAAAGAATCAATACGGTCCAATACACCACCATGACCTGGCAAAACACGGCCAGAGTCTTTAATACCAGCACGGCGTTTGATCATTGATTCAAATAAATCACCTAATACTGAACCGAACACTGTAATTAAAGACAAAATCAAGAATAGAAGTTGTTGAACCCAAGTTAGGTTTAAATATTGATATTGCACCACAAGCATTACAATAATTGTAGTGAGAATACCGCCATATAAACCTTCTACTGATTTATTAGGACTTACTGTAGGCGCCAATTTTCTTTTACCGAATTTACGGCCTACAAAGTAAGCTCCACTATCTGCACCCCACACAAGCAAGAACAAATACATCAACCACCATGGTGAGCTTTGCCATACTACAAAGATTGCAGTCACTGCTGCACAGATAAGAATCAAACCAATGACATACAGGGTCGCGTTATACCACCCATCGAATTCAGGAAAAGACTTGACCCAATAAACACTAACGAGCCAAGTTAAAATTGAAGCAGACCATAACAGTAAAGCAATGTCATGAAAGAATAAGGCAACGCCAGAAACAAAAGCAACAAGTAGACCATAACCCCAAGCTTTAGGTTTTACTACTGCACCAACTTCCCGAGGCATTAACTTATACCATTCATACCCCGCAACTCCTGCTGCTACAATCATAAGTACCAACATTGGATAATGTGATTGCGTAGCAAACATACAGCCCAAAACAACTGCAACAAGTACCAATGCGGTAACAATCCGCTCTAACATTATAATTTCTCGATTTTCTCTTGCTGAATTTGTTCAGATGTTTTACCGAAACGACGTTCACGCCCTGAAAAGACATTCAATGCATGGTCGAATTCTTCCACTGTAAATTCCGGCCACAAAGTATCCGTAAAATACAGCTCCGCATAAGCCGCTTGCCATAACAAGAAGTTAGATATACGGAAATCTCCACCTGTACGGATCAACAAGTCCACAGCTGGCAGATCGTTTAGACTGACATATTTTTCGAACAAATCAACATTTATTTGATCAGCGTCAATTTCGCCACGGGAAACTGCTTGAGCAACCTGCTTAGCTGCATTTGCAATATCCCACATACCACCATAGCTTACTGCAATAGTTAATGTCATGGTGTCATGATGTGCTGTTTGTTGCTCTGCATCTTCCATTAAGGCAACTAAATGTGAAGGTAATCGGGAACGATCCCCTATAAAGCGCAAAGCAATATTGAATTTCTTCATGCGAGGTATTTGCTCATGAATCGTTTCTTCAAGAAGTTTCATAAGCAGATCGACTTCATATTGTGGTCGATTCCAATTTTCACTCGAAAATGCAAAAACAGTTAAAGCACGAACGCCAGTTTTAACACAATGTTCAACAATAGGGTCAAGAACATTTTTACCCTCTCTGTGCCCATCGCCTTTTTGCATTTGATTTTTCTTTGCAAAGCGATTGTTGCCATCCATGATGATGGCAACATGCTGAGGAAGATGATACTCTTCTGAATCGGTCATAAAAATTAGACCTTCATCAATTCTGCTTCTTTCGCTGCTAGACGCTTGTCTACTTCTGCAACATATTTATCAGTGATTTTTTGGATATCATCGCCTGCACGACGCTCATCATCTTCAGAAATTTCTTTCTCTTTTAACAATGCCTTGATATCACCTAATACATCACGACGAATATTACGGATAGCAACTTTCGCGTTTTCAGCTTCACTACGAGCGATTTTCTGCATATCACGACGTGTTTCTTCAGTTAAAGCTGGCAAAGGTACACGGATTGAATCAGCAGTAATAGGATTTAAACCTAAATCACTTTCACGAATTGCTTTATCAATTGCAGCAACCATCGTACGTTCAAATGGTTGAACGATAAGCGTACGAGAATCTTCAACACCAACGTTCGCTACTTGGTTTAAAGGCACATCAGAACCATAGTAAGGAACCATTACCCCATTTAAAATTGATGGGTGTGCACGGCCGGTACGAACTTTAGCAAACCCTTGTTCCAAAGACTCAAGAGTTTTTAACATACGCTGTTCGCTGTCTTTTTTCAGATCGTTAATCATATGATCTTCCTTACTTATTTATTCAAGGATGTATATAACAAATTTAATTTAGCGCTAGTATAAAGAGCTTTACGGCACACGTACATTATTTAGTAACGCGTGTACCCTCTTTTTCACCCATTACCACTGACAATAGCGCACCAGATTTATTCATATCAAATACTTGTAATGGAACATTATGGTCACGGCATAAGCAAATTGCCGTTAAATCCATAACACCCAGTTTTTCATCTAACACTTGGTCAAATGTTAAATGGTCATATTTCACCGCATCTTCGTATTTACTCGGATCTTTATTATAAACACCGTCTACTTTGGTCGCTTTCAAAATTAAATTTGCTTCAATTTCAATACCACGTAAACATGCTGCTGTATCAGTTGTAAAGAATGGATTTCCTGTTCCTGCTACGAAAACGCACACTTCGCCTTGACTTAAATGACGAATCGCATCACGACTTGAGTAAGACTCTACAACAGTACCGATTGGTAGCGCTGACATAAGACGAGTTCTGATGTTACGGCGCACCAATGCATCACGCATTGCCAAACCATTCATAACAGTTGCAAGCATCCCCATCTGATCACCTGTTACACGGCCAACCAAACCGTCTTTTTGTAACTGACTACCACGATATAAGTTACCGCCACCCACAACGATACCTACTTGCACACCCAAGCCAACCAAATGTGCAATAGAAAGTGACATCTGATCTAAAACTTGAGCATCAATACCCATATCTTTATTACCTGATAAAGCTTCACCAGATAATTTTAATAAAATTCGTGAATAACGGGGGCTGATTGTTTCCGCCATGATTTTGCTCCAAGACCTCTTAAACTGAATGCTTTTTGAATCGCGATTCGATTAGACCGATTTAATTTTAATTAACTTTGCAAATAAGTCGTATTCATCCGCATCGGTAATTTCGACTTCCAACATATCGCCTGGTTGAATAGTGCTCTTATCGATATCTTCTACAAAGACATTACCGTCAATTTCCGGAGCATCGGCATAAGAACGTGCAACAGCAACAGGATATTCATCTTCCAAACTATCGACCAATACAGTCATCGTTTGACCAATACGTTTTTGTAATTTGGCAGCAGAGATTTGTTGCTGCACTTGCATAAAGCGCTCGTAACGCTCTTGCTTAATTTCTTCTGGCACATGATCTGGTAAATCATTTGCCGTAGCGCCTTCTACTGGTGAATAGGTAAAGCAGCCTACACGATCAAGTTGAGCTTCAACCAACCAATCGAGCAAAATCTGGAAGTCTTCTTCAGTTTCGCCTGGAAAGCCAACCACGAAAGTAGAACGGATCACAAGATCCGGGCATTTTTCGCGCCATAATTTAATTTTTTCTAATGTATTCTCACTATGCGCCGGACGTTTCATTAATTTAAGAACGCGTGGGCTTGCATGCTGGAATGGAATATCGAGGTATGGCAAGATTTTACCTTGAGCCATCAAATCGATTACTGCATCAACATGTGGATATGGATATACATAATGTAAGCGAACCCAAATTCCAAGCTGACCAAGTGCTTCACACATGTCAAAGAATTTGGTTTTTACGGGCTGTCCATTCCAGAAATCGAGCTTATATTTGGTGTCTACGCCATAAGCTGAGGTATCTTGGGAAATGACCAAGATTTCTTTTACACCTGCACGTTTTAACGCAGCAGCTTCTTCTAATACGCTTCCAACCGGACGTGATACTAAATCACCGCGCATGCTCGGGATAATACAGAAGGTACAACGGTGGTTACAGCCTTCAGATATTTTTAAATAAGCATAATGTTTCGGTGTTAAACGGATACCTTGCTCAGGAACAAGGTCAATAAACGGATTATGTTTAGGCGGTGCTGGGACATATTCATGTACAGCTTCCATAACGTCTTGATAAGCTGCTGCACCAGTAACTTTTAGAACATTAGGGTGCATTTGACGAATTTTATCTTCGTCTTTACCTAAACAGCCTGTCACAATAACTCGGCCATTTTCACTCATGGCTTCGCCAATCGCATCTAAAGATTCTTGTACTGCAGATTCAATAAAACCACAGGTGTTAACAACAACTAAATCAGCACCATTATAATCTGATGCAACTTGATAACCTTCAGTCTTTAACTGAGTTAAAATTCGTTCAGAATCTACCAATGCCTTAGGACAACCTAAAGAAACAAAACCGACTTTGGGGGTCTTCATGAATCTGCGCTCCACTTGAATGCGCGTATTGTATGTCTTTTCTCGTCTCAAGCATAGGTGGAAACCCCACTCTTTGTGTAATGCACCAAAATACAACCAATATTTGCACCAAAACTCAATATTGCACCAAGTTGGATCATGATATTATTGGTATATACATCCGTATTTTTGACCAAAAGATATTAAGAACGATTTTAGAGCGCTTTAATTACGCTTAAAACCTTAAAATAAACCATAAACAAAGTTGGCGTACATTTTGCATCAATCATGTTCTATAACGGTGAAAACCGATAACCAATGAAGATGCCATTGCGCCATTTTAAGACAGGAACGATTCGCTAATGGATCAACACACACCTATCGACTATCGCCTATTGGTAGACAATTTAACTACTGCGATTTTATTAATCGATAGTAACTTTAATATTTTTTATTTAAATTCCGCTTGTGAAGCACTTTTTGACATTAGTTTGCTTCGCGCTTCTGGACAACCGGTTTTAAATTTACTTCATGCACCTGATGATACCTTTAATACACATGAAGCCTTATTGAACACATTAAAAACGGGACAACCTTATACACGTCGTGAAGCCATTATTAATGTCAATTTTAAAGATTTACATGTGGATTATACGGTCTCGCAATTAAATGCAGGTAAAAGCTACCACCCGCTGTTACTTATTGAGTTAAACCCTATTGATCGCATGTTGAAAATTTCTAAGGAAGAAAATCTAATTCAACAACATCAAGTGGCTAGACAACTGGTTCGAGGCGTTGCTCACGAAATTAAAAATCCTCTGGCCGGTATTCGGGGGGCAACTCAGTTACTTGCTCGTAGTTTAAATGACGAGAGCTATGCTGAATTTACAGATATTATTATTAACGAGGTAGATCGTCTCACCAATTTGGCCGACACCATGTTGGGCTCAAGACAATTGCCAAGTTATGAAAATGTAAATGTGCATGAACCTCTAGAACGGGTACGCTCTTTAATCGCAAATCAGACCAAGAAAAAAATCAAAATTACGCGTGATTATGATTTGTCTCTACCCGATGTAAAAGCCGATCGAGATCAGCTCATTCAAGTCATGCTTAATATTAGCGTTAATGCAATTCAAGCTATTACAGAAAATAAATCATTTTTTACAGATCAAGAGCCTGAATTAATTTTACGTACCCGTATTCAACGTCTAGTCACTATTAATGGAGTACTTAACCGCTCTGCTGTACGAGTCGATATTGAAGACAATGGACCGGGTATTCCCGAAAGCATTTTAGAGTCTGTGTTCTATCCTTTGGTTACAGGACGAGCAAAAGGCACAGGGCTTGGCCTGAGTATTGCACAGAACATCATGCATCAACATAACGGAATGATTGAATGCCAATCAGTTCCTGGAAAAACAATGTTTAGCTTATATTTACCTTGGGAGTCAGACCGTGTCGCGAAATAAAATATGGGTTATTGATGACGATCGCGCCATGCGATGGGTACTTGAAAAGACCTTTAAAGAAGAAGGATTTGACGTCACCAATTTTGAAGAAGCTCAAACAGCACTTGAACGTTTACATCATGATGCGCCCGATGTCATCTTAACTGACATTCGTATGCCAGGTATTGATGGGTTAACTTTCTTATCTAAAGTGAAAAACTCTCACCCCGACTTGCCTGTTATCATTATGACAGCGCATTCGGACTTAGAGTCTGCTGTATCAAGCTATCAGACTGGTGCATTTGAGTATTTACCAAAACCATTTGATATTGATGAAGCTTTAGCTCTAGTCAATCGAGCGATTTTGCATATCAATAAATTGCAGCAGCAAGAAGCGACAAAAACAGCTTCACCACTACAATCAACAGAAATTATTGGCGAATCTCCTGCTATGCAAGAGGTTTTCCGAGCGATTGGTCGTTTATCTCAGTCGCATATTACCGTTTTAATTAATGGTGAATCAGGCACAGGTAAAGAACTGGTTGCGCATGCTTTACATAAACATTCTCCACGACGCGCTAAGCCTTTTATTGCTTTAAACATGGCAGCAATTCCTAAAGATTTAATCGAAACGGAATTATTTGGTCATGAAAAAGGTGCTTTCACGGGTGCAAACACCCAACATCAAGGCCGCTTTGAACAAGCAAATGGCGGAACACTATTCCTTGATGAAATTGGTGACATGCCCTTTGAAACACAAACTCGATTGTTACGTGTGCTCGCAGATGGTGAGTTTTACCGAGTTGGTGGACATATACCCGTTAAAGTAGATGTCAGAATTGTCGCGGCAACCCATCAAGACTTAGAAAAACTGGTGAATGAAGGTCGTTTCCGTGAAGACTTATACCACCGTCTAAATGTTATTCGAATTCATATTCCGAAGCTTGCGCATCGCAGTGAAGACATCCCGATGCTGGCTCAACATTTCTTGGCTCGCGCGGGTAAAGAGCTAGGCGTAAGTCCAAAGATTTTACGCACTGAAACAACGGACTATATGCAACAATTACCATGGCCTGGTAATGTTCGTCAGCTTGAAAATACCTGCCGTTGGTTAACCGTCATGATTACTGGTCGTGAGGTTTATCCAGAAGATTTACCTTCTGAGCTTAAACAGGTTCCACTCCAAAAAAGTAGTGAGACTAGTCAACCAGCACCATCTTTTGAACGTATTTCTTTGCACCATTGGGATGAGCTACTAAGCCAATGGGCAATTCAAAAACTTAAAAATGGTGAAATGAAGATTTTAGACATTGCTACTCCAATGTTTGAGCGCACCTTAATTAATGCAGCACTACAGCAAACTCGTGGGCGCAAACGTCATGCAGCCGAGCTGTTAGGTTGGGGTCGTAACACCCTAACCAGAAAGTTAAAAGAGCTAGGCATGGATTCTGCTGATGACGATGATGAGGACGAACATAAAGCAACATTGTCAGAAGCTTAAAACCGAAGTAAAAATCAAAAAGCGGCTAATTTAATTTAGCCGCTTTTCTTTATGACTATTTAAATCGGAATTGACTATCAAACTAAAATGTGAACATACAGTTACATGATCAAAAAATTCTAAAAACCCATATAACTTATTATATCTTATAAATTTTCCACAAACCTACACTCTACTTATTGTTTACCAGATGACCTAAAAACATACCAATGACCATCGTTAAAGATAGATTTGCTATACTAGATAAGCAGTGTTAGCCGTCGTTATTAAATTTTATGCATGATCCAGTCCTTGAGTCACATCATCTCGTATGTGAGAAACCCCAAACACGCCGCGGTATAGAACGTCGTTTAGCTCTATTGCTAAGCGCAACCGAGCTGTTTTTGGAAAAAGGATATGATGCCGGCTCTCTTGACGACATCGTTAATCATGCTGGTGGTTCAAAAACCTCTATTTATAAATACTTTGGTAATAAAGATGGCTTATTTACTGCAATCTGCGATTATCGCCGTGAAATGTTTTTTAAAGATATCTGTATTGCATTTCAACCAGAGCGAACTTCTTTAAAAGATTATTTAATCCATACTCTCATCCGTTTTTATAAGCACATTATTCAACCTGAACATATTGCCTTTTTACGTTTAGTTATTGAACAAACTCAATGTAATGCAACTTTGAGCCAATACTTATATGAAAAGTGTGCTCTGGATGTCCAAAATACAATTGCTCAAGCCTTACTCATATCTCATCAATCAGGTGAAATTACCTGTACATCTCCTGATCATTCCTCTCTTATGTATTTTGGAATTTTACGTGATATTGAATGGCGAATGATTATGGGAATGCCTCTTCCACCCAATGAGACAGAAGTTATTGATTATATTAACTATTGTGTTGATATTTTCTTAAAGGGCCATCATAAAGTCTAATTCTTTTGCATTTTGAAATGCTTATAGTATAGTAGACTTCTTTTTTCCCACTTCCACCCAGCCAACAACAGATAATTGTTGTAATTCAAAACAATTATTATGGAGTAGCTACATGGCTCTAAGACATTTCCTGACTTTACGTGATCTATCCACTCTAGAACTTAATCGCATTTTAGAACGCGCAAGCGATCTTAAGAAAATGCAGCAAAGCAATAAGGTATATCAACCTTTTGTTGGTAAAGTATTGGGAATGATTTTTGAAAAATCGAGCACACGCACTCGTATTTCTTTTGAAGCCGGTATTAATCAATTCGGTGGCAGTGCCATTTTCTTATCACCTCGTGATACGCAATTAGGCCGTGGTGAACCGATTGAAGATTCAGCACGTGTTATTTCAAGCATGCTTGATATCGTAATGATTCGTACTTTTGGTCACGATATTGTTGAACGTTTTGCATCTTATTCAAAAGTTCCCGTTATCAATGGCTTAACTGATGATCACCATCCTTGTCAGTTACTTGCAGATTTACAAACTTATATTGAACATCGCGGTAGCATTGAAGGCAAAACCGTAGCTTGGATTGGTGATGGCAATAATATGTGTAATTCATACATTGAAGCTGCACACATGATGGGTTTCAAACTCAAGATTGCATCACCAAAAGGTTATGAACCTAAACCTGAATTTTTAGTAGAGTTTGGGCATTGTGTTGAACTTTTTGATAATGCGGAAGATGCGGCTGTAAATGCTGATCTTATCGTTACAGATGTATGGGCAAGCATGGGACAAGAAGAAGAACAGAAGCTCCGTGAAAAAGCCTTTGCTGATTTTCAGGTTAACGAGAAATTAATGGGGCTTGCACACCCGGACTGTTTATTCATGCACTGCTTACCTGCTCATCGTGGTGAAGAAATTTCTGAAACCATGCTCGACCATAAAAATGCCGTCGTATGGGACGAAGCAGAAAACCGTCTGCATGCACAAAAAGCTTTAATGGAATTTTTACTCAACGAAAATTTGAAAAAAGCTTAATTTCTAATTCAAAAAACAGCATCGTTAAGGTGCTGTTTTTTATTTTTATAAGATCCCTATTCCCCTCATTTATTATTTTAAAAATTTTTATGATGTTGCCCAATATATAAACAGTCTATATTTCAACTGTCACACATAATCGTGTATAACATTCTACACAATAAGCCAAGCCTACTCGTGTAGAGTGCGATTATGACAACCCTTGAACAATCATTATCTGAAATCCCTGCATTTTCGATCATTCATGAACATTTATTTAGTTCAGCGCAACCTTCTATCGAACAACTTAAGTTCATTAAAGAGTATGGTTGTAGCACTGTTATAAATTTAGCTTTATCGAATTCACCAGATAGTATTAAAAATGAAGATCAGGTCTGTCTTGAATATGGTTTAAATTATATTCATATTCCAATTGACTGGGAAACACCCTCTTCTGACCAATGCTTATTAGTTTTAGATTTGATTGATCATTTAGTGCAGAATGAAATTGTTTGGTTACATTGTGCCAAAAATAAACGCGTAAGTTGTCTTATGTATGTCTACAGACAATTTTATATGAATATGGATATGCCAACCTGTCAGGATTTGCTTCATGAGATTTGGGAGCCAAATGAAACATGGACAGGACTCATTCATAGTATTACCTTACAGCTTCAAGGCCGTAAGGCTACCTTAGAACTTCAACAGTCTTTGCAACAAACCAATGATTTAGTTTAATGAGATATTAACACCGTCGCTGTTGCTAAAATTCCTTCTTGGCGACCAGTAAATCCAAGTTTTTCGGTTGTGGTCGCTTTGATACTAATTTGATTTAAATCTACATTTAAAACATCTGCAATGCTTTGACGCATTTCCAAATTGTATTTGGCTAATTTAGGACGCTCACAAGCTACCGTAATATCAGCATTATTTAAAAGATAACCTCGGTCTAATATTAATTGATAAACATGTTTAAGTAGAACACGGCTATCCGCTCCTTTAAATTCTGGATCTGTATCCGGAAAATGCTGACCAATATCACCAAGTGCTAGAGCACCTAGTAAGGCATCGCATAATGCATGTAGCACGACATCGCCATCAGAATGTGCCTTCAAACCATGCGTATGCGGAATTTGAACGCCAGCTAAGGTTACGAAGTTACCCTCTTCAAAGGCATGCACATCCATTCCTTGTCCAATACGAATTTGAGCAACCATATAAACTCTTCCCTTCTATTATAAAAGCTTAAGAAATCTTGTATTCAACCGTCGTGTTTCGCTATAGTACACTTAGCAAAGTAGACTGAAAGTATAAGCGATCATGCCGTCGAATACTGATATGAATCAATTGAAAAGATTAAGTTTTGTCGTGACATTGAGTTGTTTATGCTCATCGCTTGTTTTTGCAGAGTCTATCGACTGCTCCAACTCAAAAGCAGAGCTAAAAATCTGTTCAAAAACCTTTAGCGAAGCACGAAAGCAGCTCAACAATAAATATCTTTCTGCATACTTGGTCACAGATGCCCCACTGCAGCTTCTACAAGATACTCAAACATTGTGGCTTAGACAAACACAACAATGCAAAACCAATTCATGTATTCAACAACAGTTTGATGTACGTGGTGATGATTTAAATTTTTATGCTTCACTTAAACAAACCCTGACTCAGCATTATCTTAAATTTGAAAATGGACATATTGCATCTCAGCCCGTTCATTTACAAATACATCAACTTGCTAAAGATAAAATCAAAATTGAAGGTTTAGCTTACCGTAATCCGAATAACCGAAAAGAAACCCAAACGGTTTCACTTATGGCTTACAGCTCTCCTGAACAGAAAAGTGAAATTTTAGATAATGAACATAACTGTAAATATAAATTTGACTTTCAGAAAGCACTGCTCATCGTAAAAACCCAGCAAAAAGGTTGTGAGCGCTTCACAGGAATTTATCGTCTGTACGACTAGTGAATATAAAATAAAAAAGCCAGTGCATAGACACTGGCTTTTCTTTTTATGCTGGATACTTTTGTTGAATGTCTTGACTCACCAAAACAGCTGTAGCTGCTGACAAAGTCCAGCCTAGATGACCATGTCCCGTATTATAGAAAACTCGAGACTGTTTAGACTGTTTCACAACTGGCAACATATTAGGCATCATTGGTCTTAAACCCGCCCAAGGCACAACATGCTCAGTTGAAATGTCAAAATTGCGGTTTACCCAATTTACCAAAGGTTGAATACGGTCGGCTCGAATATCTCGATTATAACCATTAAACTCGGCCGTACCTGCTACACGTAAACGATCTGGTCCTAAACGAGACGTTACAATTTTAGCGCTCTCATCCAACAAACTCACCCACGGTGCATTTTTTATACTTTTTTCATCTTTTAATTGGACGGTAATTGAATAACCTTTGACCGGATAAACATTTACACGTTCACCAATCATATCAGCTAACTGATAACTTCCTACACCACCACACACCACCAAAACATCACCTTCTAATTGAAAGCTGTCTGTTTGGGAAAGATGCGGATGCTCAGCACTTGGCTGACAATTCAGTACCACTTTATCTGCATGACACTTAATATCAGTAACTTCCAAACCGAATTTGTACTGAACGCCATATTGTTTAGTCTTTTCAGCTAAAGAGGTTGAATATTTATGGATATCACCGGTTGCATCGCTTGGTGTGTAATAGCCACCAAAGTACTCACCCGTTAAAGAAGGTTCAATTGATTTCATTTCCTCAGGTGAAACCGAGTAACGTTCTAAAGTCCCTTTATTTAAGACATCATTAACTCGCTTGGCTATGTCATAATCATCCTTAGTATGATACATATGAAGAATACCACGTTTCTCCAAATCAAATTGAAGCTGCTCTTTTTCAGCTACGTCAAACAAGCGCTTACGCGCAAGCAATGCCAAGCGAACGGTTTCTATTGTATTGGCTTCATAATTTTTAATATGAGACAAAAACTCAACCAACCAACTATATTTATGTAGGCTAAAGGAAGGATTCAATAATAAAGGAGCATCTTTTTGCCTCATCCATTTAAAACCTTTTATAACGGTCGCTTTCTGGTTCCAGACTTCTGCGTTACAAGCAGATAATTGCCCTCCATTTGCAAATGATGTTTCCATGGCTGGATAAAGATGGCGATCAATCACTGTGACTTGGTAACCTAATTGAGATAATTCATAGGCTGAAGTAACCCCTGTGATTCCTGCACCAATCACAATAACATGTGGCATAACAGACTCCTCTGAAATGCAAAAACATTTCATCAGTACAGCCCATCTGTCATTTGTACCTGAGAGTTTCGACCTAAATACTACCTTTTAGTATTTCGATCTTCCCCTTCGGTGAGTTTATGACTTATAAGTTTTTATTCTCCATGCTTATAAATCTTAAGCTGCTCTCCAGATTTTTTAATTATTACAGTCCTTTTGCCTGAGAGTTTCCGGGCCTGTTGCTCCTTCGGCGGGTTCTTAAGAACCTCTCTCCCGCAATAATTTTGTATTTATATAAGCAATGTATCTGCCACTTTTAAAAAAACGCATTCTTTTCTTGTAAACTTTTGTACAACCCACCAAAAAAATACACAATCTTTTGATTTAATTATAAAAAAGGTGAATTATAAGAATTCACCTTTTGATATTCATTAGAGCTTTCCATTAAGCACTTGGTCCGAAACGGTACCTTTCCATTGCTCCCGCAAGGTTGGCAAATAAAATTTCTCGCCTATTGTGAACAGTTCAGCATCAATGAGTGCATGAATTTCGTGCATAAAAATATAATCCAATGCAACTAGAGAAAGTTGATGATTTTTTTGTGCTACTTTTTTACGTTTCGCTTGAGCTTGTTTAATTAGCTCATTTGCAAAGTTTTTATCTTTATAAGCAGTAATGGCATTTAAACGAAGCTCAATCACACCCCAACCTGCCAATAACTTTTTGAAGATTTCAAAGTCTTTTGAGGTTGATTCCCAAGTTACATTTTCCAGATCATTATCTTCAGGTAAAACAGGTAATAATAAATCACCAGTACTTGGAAAAATCTTTTTAAGATTTAACAGAAATTTAACAGGCTGATCACTTGGGTAATCATTAAATTGCACATGTTGTTGAGTATCTGTTAAATAAATAGAGAGCATTCAAAAAAATCCTTAGCTAAACTACTGTTTTTCATAATTAATTTAAAAATTGCAAAAACAAAAGCAATTAAAAAATAATATAAAAACAGGATAAGGTGGGCATTTTAACAATTATGGCAGCTTATTCAACACCAAGTTGGTTTGATAAAGCTTAATAAGGAATAATTACAACCTAGAAACTTGCAAATAAACCTTATACAACTTTGAAAATTAAAAATATGTATATTTTAGATATATTATTTTTTAGTTTACTATTAAATTTAGTGTTATAATACAGTGATTTACTCACTTTCATCTGGGCTTCCATAGAAATGAATAGATTACAATTAATTTTATTAGTTTTAAGTACTGCTACTTTTTCTCCTTTTGTATTTTCTGAAACAACTATCTCCCCAACCAAATATGAATTTTATGGACAAGAGTCAAAACGCCATAAGAGTATGCTTGAGGTAAATAATAGTTCAGATCATAAAATTAACGAATCACAACACAATCCTTTCCGCTCTGATTCAAACAAACAAAACGTAGATTTTTTTGAGATTGCAAAACACTACCAAGAACAGCAACCACAAAACACTTATTCTCACTCTCCCGACCATACTGTAAATATGAGTGATCATGAACGAAGTCTCTATTACATTAGAAATCATGACAATATGGGCCTTCAAAGAGATGTTCGTTATCAACAATATAGGTCATTAAAACAACAATATGATAAAGGTGTCATTTCTCGTGATGAATATAAAAATAAAGTTTACAAAATCTCAAGATAAGCTTATCTATATTGAAGCCTTCTTTTAAAAAGGAGGCTTCTACAGTTAATTTTGATATAGATTGTTAAAAATATTTTAAATAACAAAGATTCATAGTAAACAAACAATAAAAAGTAAACAGTTTTAGCTTTTAAAACGCGCCACACTACTCAAATCTTCTCTACGAATAAAGGAGATAGCAATGAAGATTCGCGCTTCACGTACCTATTCAACTTATTCAAATAATTATTTTATTTCTAAAGAGTATGAATGCAGTGTTATTCCGGTAAAAGGAATGTGCTTTACTGATCTTGGTTTGACCGAAAATGGTGTAATTCAGCCAGTAGAAATTAATGAGGTCACTATAGATCCGGCATCTAATTCTTATCATATTCTTTTAGCTAAAGACTCACATGAATATACAAAAGAAGAATTAAAAAGAAAGTTTGAAGAGATGAAAGTTAATGGCTGGGAATATATAGAAGATCTATTGGTATAGCTCTTATTTTTAATAAATAACTTAGGATAAATGAATGGCCCTAACTTTAACATCTTAAGCATAATAGCCATCAGTAGTTAAGAGTTTGTAAAATCGCTACAAAATATACTGCTGATGGCTATTGTTAAATCGCTTATTTACTATTTGGCGAAACCATTTTTTCAGGTTTAACCACTTCATCAAATTGCTCTGCTGTAACAAGTCCTAGCTCTACAGCAACTTGTTTTAAAGTTTTATTCTCTTTATAAGCAGTTTTCGCCACTTTTGCAGAGTTTTCATAACCAATAACCGGATTTAATGCCGTAACTAACATAAGAGAATTATGCAAGAAATGATCAATTTTCTCACGATTTGGCTCGATCCCTACTGCACAGTGATCATTAAAACTATTACATGCATCACCAAGCAACTGAATAGATTGCAGTAAGTTATAAGCAATTACTGGCATAAATACATTGAGCTCGAAATTACCCGAAGCACCAGCGACATTAATAGTGGTATCGTTGCCAAGCACTTGGGCAACAACCATGGTCATGGCTTCACTTTGAGTCGGGTTCACTTTACCTGGCATAATACTTGAACCAGGTTCATTTTCAGGAATACGGATTTCGCCGAAGCCACAACGTGGGCCACTTGCTAACCAACGAATATCATTGGCAATCTTGTTTAAGCTTACCGCTAGAGTTTTTAATGCGCCTGATGCAAAAACAGCAGCATCACGTCCTGCAAGTGCTTCAAATTTATTAGGAGCGGTAACAAATGGCAAACCCGTTAAAGCTGCAAGCTGAGCTGCTGCCTTAACAGCATAGTCAGGATGAGCATTTAACCCAGTTCCTACCGCTGTGCCACCTAATGGTAACTCATACAGACCACTTAAAGCTTGCTGTAAACGTACTAAACCATGCTCGAGCTGAGAAACATAACCGCTAAACTCTTGACCAAGTGTCAGTGGCGTCGCGTCTTGTAAATGGGTACGGCCAATTTTAACAATATCTTGAAATTCGTCCGACTTTTTTTGCAAAGTCGCTTTAAGCTGTTCTACGGCTGGAATCAGTAATTCATTAATTTGCAAACTTGCCGCAACATGAATAGCCGTTGGGAATGAGTCATTAGTAGATTGTGCGCGGTTAACATGATCGTTCGGATGTACCGGCTTTTGTGCTCCAAGCGCTTGGCCTAGCTTTTGATTTGCAATATTTGCAATCACCTCATTACAGTTCATGTTACTTTGCGTACCTGAACCTGTTTGCCAAACCACGAGTGGAAACTGAGAGTCCCATTTCCCTGCAATCACTTCCTCGGCTGCCCCCACAATATATTGGCTCAAATCTTGTGGTAACTGGCCTAACTCTGCATTGGTTATTGCCGCTGCTTTTTTTACCAAGCCCATCGCTCGAATCATGGCACGGGGTAAACGCTCCTGCCCGATTTTAAAGTTCTGTAAGCTACGTTGGGTTTGTGCACCCCACAGCGCTTCATTCGGAACTTCAATCTCACCCATTGTGTCATGTTCAATTCGTGTTTGCATAGAAACCTCGGTTATCTGGTTAAAGAACTCACGGGCTGAAGCAATTTATGCTTTGGCTAGTTAATTTTAGTATCGTACTCAAGCATTCCATTATTGTAAATAAGAATCATTATCTTATCTTCCATTTAATGTATTTTGATAAAATCTCCATTCATCTTCAATCATTTGTTTTAAAGTTCGCTTAGGTGCCCATTGTAATAAAGTTTTTGCTTTTCCTATATTTGCACCAATCTGTGCTAACTCTTCATGCTTATAAATCGCAGATTGTGTCGAAATTTCGGCTTGGGTAACCTGTGAAATTTCATCTAATAATTGACGAATCGAATGCACTTGCTCATGAGCAATATTAAAAGCTTCACAGCAATGGCTTTGATCACGTAACCAATGTAAAGTTGAGCTTACTGCCTCACATACATCTAATACATGTAAAAAGCTACGTTCTACGGTATGGTCCTCGGTAGAAGACTGATCCTGTAACTCAATTAAATCACGTTGCATCGCTGCAACTTGCATGGCAAGCGGTACAATATTTTTAGGGAGCTGGGCTACATACTCGCCTAATACGCCATGCTCAAAAGCACCTACAATATTTGATAGACGTAAAATTGCAATTTTCCATTCATGATCAATTTTGTAAGTATCACGGATGATTTCTTCAATCATCTGTTGCGACTTAATATAAGGGTTAGGATAAGCATAGTTGAAATCATCTGTTTCACTTAACTGTGAACCAGATTTTCCATAGACTGCCAAACTAGATAAATGAATAAAATGACGGACGCCTGTACGTTGCATTGCACGCAATAGGCTCATGATACAACTGACATTATCATTATAATATTCAAGCGGTTTTAAATTAGACTCTTCAATAGATTTAAAACCAGCCGTATGAATGACTGCATCAATTGAGTACTGTTCAAATACTTTGTTCAATGCAGGCGTGTTACGTACATCAAGTTTAACAAACGGAACGTACATACCAGAGATGTATTCTAACCGCTCAAGCGTTTGCAAGGTCGAGTTAGCCAAATTATCGACAAGAACCACTTCTTGGCCTTGAGCCATGAGACTCAATGCAATATGTGAACCGATAAAGCCTAAACCACCTGTCACTAAAATCATTGTATACTTACCTTTCTCTTAATGTATCTACGCCCATTTAGACGTATGACCATAGTGAATTCTCAATGAGTACATTACTACTAATAACCTCTGCTCCTACTTCGATCCATGCTTGGCATGCGCTGGGCCTAGCTCAGGCACTCAAAAGTAAAAATGAAGACTTTCGTGTATTCTTTTACCAAGATGGCGTTCAAGTTGCGAATGATTTTCAGTGGGTTCCTGACGACCAGCGTAATTTAACGCATGAATGGCAAAAGCTCGCGATCAGACTTCCTGTTTGCGTTAGCGCTGCTCTTGCACGCGGGATTACCGATGCAGAAAATGCGAGCCGCCATCAACTTAGTCATCACAACCTAGCGAACAACTTTGAGTTGGTTGGTCTAGGTGAACTTGCTGATGCAGTACAGTCAGCCTCTCGTCTTCTTCAATTTTAAGTTACTTTGTTAACTTAGATTGTTGCTTTTAAAAGGTATATTGTGTGAAAACTGTACTCGTTATTTTGACCCAAGCCAATCTAACCAGCCTACAAGTCAATGAAAGCCTCGCCGCTACTATGGTTTTAGCAACCTTTGGCTCACCAGTCAAAGTATTATTAAAAGATGCGGCTCTTAGTCTTTTACAAAATGAACGTAACTTCGACCAATTGCAGCATGCTTTTAAAATTGCTTCAAACATGGTGGATAGCTTTGAGTTTTATGACTTAAGTCCAATCCTTGTTGAAGCTAAAAACAAACAGCATCCATTTGTTCAAAACAGCGAGCAGGAACTAGAATTTGTTCAGTTAGATACTGAACTCATCCAGTCTTTCGATCATGTCTTATATTGGTAGATAAAGGTGTAATTTTAATGACGCAATCAACTCTTTATCTTGTGCAAGCTTCTTATCACCATACTCCTCGCATTATTGAAGAACTTGCAAAGCTATTTCATAAAGATGATCAAATTGTTTTTATGGGTGACTCAACTGCTCAACTTTCGATAAATATTTGTCAGCAGTTTGGCTCAGTTTCTTGTTTGTCTCATGAAAAAGATTTAATTGATGCAGAAACCTTGGCTCAGGTTAAGGTATTGAACTATGATCAGTTTGCGGATCTGGTTTTACAATTTAATCGATGCATTTCTTTGAAATAATATAGTTAGGCTCATTTTTATGAATTTAGAATTAGATCAAGATGGTCATTTAGTCGACTATACGATTTGGAATCCCGAAGTAGCACAGGAACTCGCCAAATCTCTCGATCTTGAATTAACAGATTGGCATTTTGAAGTTTTAGCTGCGGTTCGCCAATTTTATCAGCAATTTGGGCATTCTCCTGCAACACGTCCTTTGATTAAGTTTTTAATGAAAACTGTAAGTCCAGATATTAATAATGCTGTTTTACAGCAAAAATTTAATACCGGTTTAGTTGCTCGCCATCTCAGTCGCTTGGCAGGTATTCCTAAACCGGCAAATTGTTTATAAATTTTTATGCGAATTTTTTAGCGGCAGCGACACATAAAATTGTTACTGCCGTTACCATTAACATCGACCAACTTACGTGTTCATGTAATAAAAGTGCGGCAATCGCGAGTCCCATTAAAGGTTGTAAAAGCTGTAGCTGGCTAATTGCAGCAATACCGCCTTGTGCAAGCCCTTTGTACCAGAAAAAGAACCCTATGAGCATACTAAATAAAGATACATAAACCAGTCCTGCTACCGCTGATGTAGATACATCTTGAAAGGAAACAGGCATATAAAAAAGAGTAGCGAGCAGCATAATCGGTAAAGCTAAAATAAGCGCCCAACAAATCACCTGCCATCCACCTATTTTTTTCGAAAGTACTCCGCCTTCTGCATAACCAAATCCACATAGAATAATTGCAATAAGCATGTATAAATCGCCAATGCCAAAAGAAGCTTCACCCGATAAGAAAAACATATAGGTAAAAACAACCAAACTGCCTAAAATTGCAAATATCCAAAAAAATAAATTTGGCTTTTCTCCACCTCTCACTACTGCAAATATGGCAGTAGCTAATGGCAGAAGGCTAACAAAGACAATCGAGTGGGCTGCGTTCATATACTGTAGAGCAAGCGCAGTAAATAAGGGAAAACCAACTACAACGCCTAAAGCCACAATAGCGAGTGGCCACCAATCTTGTTTAGCAGGCTTTTTTTCCTTAAGCAAAAAGATAAAAATTAAACCCAAAACTCCTGCAATGACAGCTCTTGCTGCTGTTAGAAAACCAGGCTCAAAACCTGTTACCGCAACACGGGTAGCCGGTAATGAACCGGCAAAAATTGCTACCCCAATAAAACCATTCACCCAACCGTTCATAAACTTTTGCATATTATTCTCCGCAACTATACGAAGAATTTAAGCTGTGATATGGTGTCAAAACCAGATACAAAGCAGTACAATTTAAAAAAACTGTTATGTATAAGCAAACAGTACAGTTAGAGATAATTAGTGTGAACCAGACCAAAACAAAAATCGAGCTTGTTATTTCACAGATTGAACAACAAATTAAGAATCGCTCTTTAACTCCAGGAACCCGACTTCCCTCTGTACGTAAACTAGCCAAAGATTTAGGTTTTTCTGTTTCTACTATTGTCGAAGCTTATGAGCGATTAATTGCCCTAGGTAAAATTGAATCACGTAGTGGTTCCGGCTTTTATGTCGTGGCACCCCTTGCACCTTTAGCCTTAAGTGAATTAGGACCCAAATTAGATCGCTCTATAGATCCGTTATGGATTTCACGCCAGTCTTTAGAAGCAGAACCTAATGCGTTTAAACCCGGTTGTGGTTGGTTACCAAATGATTGGATGCCACTTGAAAGTATCCGCAAAGCATTAAGATCAGCCACACGTAGCGAAGACGATAGTTTATTGGGTTATTCTTCACCGTTAGGGCTGCCCGCATTAAGAGATCTACTGGCTAGACGGGCACAAAGTAAAGGTATAGAGGCAAACCTTAATCAAGTTCTTCTAACCGATTCAGGCACTCAAGCTATTGATCTGGTTTGTCGTTTTTTACTTAAACCAGATGATGTAGTTCTAATTGATGACCCTTGCTACTTTAACTTTCATGCTCTACTTAAAGTTCATCAAGTTAAAGTTATTGGTATTCCCTACACTCCAAATGGCCCAGACTTAGAGGCATTTAAAGAAGCTATCGAGAGCTATAACCCTCGGCTTTATATTACAAATTCCGGAATACACAACCCAACTGGTGCAACACTCTCACTCTCGACAGCTCATCAATTATTAAAGTTGATTGATCAGTCTAATTTAATTGTGATTGAAGACGATATCTTCTCAGATTTTGAATATACTCCCGCTCCACGACTTGCAGCCCTAGACAACCTTTCACGCGTGATTTTTATTGGAAGTTTCTCTAAAACGCTCTCTGCTTCTATTCGCTGCGGCTATATTGTTGCGAAACCAGAATGGATTGATCAGATTGCCGATTTAAAAATAGCCACCAGTTTTTCTCACAATGGACTCTCAGCCAAGATTTTACACACAGCTTTAACCGATGGTTCATATCGTAAGCATCTAGATTTATTAAAAGTTCGTTTAGCTCAAGCCATGCAAGAAACAATCGCGAAGCTTAAATCGATTGGGATAGAACCGTGGATTGAGCCCAAGGCCGGAATTTTTGTGTGGTGTCGTCTACCGGAAGGTGTAGATGCAGCGAAGATTGCTCAGTTTTGCCTGAATCGGCAAGTGATTCTCGCCCCGGGTAATGCCTTTAGCCAAGCACAATCGGCAGGTCAATTTATCCGTTTTAATATTACACAATCAAATCATGATTATATTTATAAGACCCTTGCAGAAGCGCTTCTACAAGGGTCGTTAGAGAAACAAGTTTATGCCTGTTTTTGCTTTTGTTCCATATAAGCAAAATAGCCCGGCCCAGCCGAAACCTGAACTTGTTTTGCATGTAATGGTTCACGACATACTGAACACACCATAACAGGTTCAAACTTATGTCCACATGCTTTGTGTCGATATTCCAAAGGTTTACCTAAACCTTGGTCCATCCATTTATCTGCCCAGTTCGCCATAGATAAGATAATTGGATAAAGCTCAAAGCCTTTATCTGTGAGACGATATTCAAAGCGTTCCTGACGGTCAAAATAAGGCGCTTTCACTAAAATTTCGTATTCAACCAACCGTTTTAAGCGATCAGAAAGGACATGACGAGTGACACCTAATGATTTTTGAAAGTCATCAAAACGACGAATTCCCATAAAAGCATTACGTAATATTAGCATCGTCCATCGATCACCAATCACTGATAGCATACGGGCAACAGAACAAGGCTGATCACCGATGTCATCCCATTTCATCTTTATGCTTTCCTCAATATAAAACTGGCCTACTTGCCTTATTATTTATACCCTAAACCACTTAATATGTTATATGCAATATTCAGCTTAGAAATAAGTTTTTAGTATATTTATAAAGCTTATTTTTTAAAATAACAGTCACTAAAAATAGTTATAAAATATAATTAATCCATCAGTATGGATTAATTATATACAGCTTATTTATAAGTTAATTTGAAATAAAGATCCCCTTTAGCACAGTTCCTGATGCTAGTTTTGTATTCGCAGGAATACGGACTAGACTATTGGCTTGCATAAGATTACTCAGCATATGGGACTGCTGCTTGGCCAAACTTTTCACCCTAAGTTGTCCTGCATCAAAATAAGCATACATTCGTAAAAAACGCTCACGTGCATCTTCTTTTAAATCATGCTCTAAAATTGCGGTAAACCATTCTGGTCCATGTCTATTGCCCTGCAATGCATCAAGCAAAGATTTACCGTAAACTTGCATTGCGACATATACCGCAGCCGGATTGCCCGGTAAGCCTAACAAATAACAGGAATGGCTAGCTTGTGAATTATGGTATTCGGCAAAGAATAAAGGTTTACCCGGCTTTTGTTTAACTTTCCAAAAGATTTGTTCAAACCCAACTTCGAAAGCACAGGGCCGAACAAAGTCGTAGTCTCCTACCGAAACTCCGCCAGTCGTTATAACAACATCATGGCTGTCTTTTAGCTGGTTAAAGTAATGGGTGACCTGATCTGCTTCATCTGCCACATGAATGAGTTCAACATCTAAACCATAATCTTCAAACCAAGCTTTTAGTAATGGACCATTTGCATCAAAAATTTTACCTTCAGCTAAATCTTCTGCCGTTTGAGCAACTTCATCACCTGTGACTAAAACTGCAACTTTTGGTCTACGATAAACAGTAAGTTCTTGTACACCTGCCATACTTAAAGCAGCCAAGCTTCCAATATTTAGAAACTGTCCTACTTGAGCAAGTAACTGCCCTTGCTGGATTTCTTCACCAGTAAAACGGATATCAGCTTGAGGGCGTATATGCTCCGTTAAACAAATTTCTTGAGCCGAAATAACCGATACGATTTCTTGCCGTGCTACATGCGTTGTCCCTTCAGGAATTTTGCCGCCCGTAAATATACGAATCGCCTGACCTTCACCAAGTATGTCATGACTCTCGCTTCCGGCACGAATCTCACCTGTGACTTGGAACTTTTGATTATTTAAATCTTCTGCATGGCTACAAAGTGCATAACCGTCTACCGCACTTTGAGAAAAACTTGGTAAATTAATTTCAGAGTAAATATCTTTGGCAAGATAACTACTTAGGCTATTTATTAGAGTCTTTTGAATAGAGCTTAATTTTTTAGGCTTATTAATAACTAAATCTAGCGCTTCATCTATACCGATTAATCCACGCTCAGCACCACAACCTGACATTATTCATAGCCTCCTGGATGCGGTAAATCACGGCAAACATCAAAAATATGGACTAATGCAGGTAAAATAGCGGCCATTGATTCGCTTGCTCCACCACGGCTTCCCGGTAACGTCACAACTAAAGAACGGTCAATAAACCCTGCTACTCCGCGTGACATAGCCGCGTATGGCGTGCGTTTTTGTCCAAATGAGCGAGCTGCTTCCATTAAGCCATCTAATTTACGTTCTAAAAGAGGCTCTAGCGTATCAACTGTAATGTCACGCTTACCAATTCCTGTCCCACCCACGGTCATAATACAAGCATACGATTTGGTGAGTTCTAGGACCAATTCTTTGAGATCATCTGCTTCATCAGGCAAAATTTGGTAATGGATCGGATCAAATCCAGCTTCAGTTAAAGTTTCAACTACAGATTTTCCGGCCGTATCCGGCTTTCTACCCGCTGCTACGGTATCTGACAATACAATAACAGCAGCCGAAACAGGCTGACGCAATACCCGTTTAAAATGGGATTTTCCGCCTTTTTTCTTAAGTAGTTTACATTGATCCATCCAGAGTTCTTCTGGTTCACAATGGGGCTTTAACATGTCGTAAATGGTTAAACCTGCAAGGCTTGCCGCCGTTAAAGCTTCCATTTCTACGCCAGTTGGCCCAATGGTCTCAACGACAGCAATAATTTTTACAAAGTCATGTTCCAATTCATATTCTACATCTGCCCGATAAATTGGTAGCGGATGACATAGTGGAATCAGCTCATCAGTTCTTTTTGCTGCCAAAATTCCTGCAATACGCGCTGTTTTTAATGCATCACCTTTTTCAGTGTTTCCTTGTCTTAATAATTCAATACAGTGCGGTGGTGCATATAAAATCGCTTGTGCTTCGGCAACACGATAACTTTCCGGCTTCATTCCTACGTTTTTCATTATTTATCCTAGTATTACATATTTCAGTGTGAGTGCTCATGGCCGACATGATGGTGATGTTTGTGGTCGTGCGGTGCATCCTTACGAATACAACAACCCTCCACATAATGACTTGTACCATCTGTAAAAAACTCTTCTTTAAAGACAGGTACTTCATGCTTTACACGTTCGACCGCTTCCTCACATGCCTGAAAAGCTTCACGGCGATGGGCTGCATACGCAATTGCAATAATGGCTGTTTCACCGACATCCAGATATCCAATTCGATGAACCACTCGCACATAAGATACCTGATACTTTTTCTCAATTTCTAGCTCAATTTCACGTATCATTTTTTCTGCAAGCGGTTTATACGATGTATATTTCAGCGCCTTTACCGCTTTACCTTCGTGGTGATTACGAACCGTACCCATAAAAATATCGATACCGCCACATTCAGGAAAAGACTGAATCGGATCAAAAGTATCCAAGCTTAAAGCCTGCTCTTGTATTCTTGCGAACTCTTTCATGACTCATCCTCCGGCAACGGGTGATAATAAAACCAAAGTGCATGGCTCACTTAAGACAGTTTGTCTGGTTATGACATTATCACCAATCGCACATGCACATTTTTCCATGGCTTTTGTAGATTCCGGATGCAATAAAACAATTTCATCCAATACATCTTTAACTAGACTATGACTAGGACAAACTAACAAAAGATTTTCAGGAAGCAATTTTTCAATTGCACCAAATGCTTCGACTTTAATTTGGATAGATTGTTGCATTTATCCCCCAAGCATATGCATGCTGATTTTACGGGTTTGTTGATGTTGTAAGGCATGGAAACCTTTGGCTTTATGCCAGATATAAGGATGAACCAAATTCTTTAAATTTTGGATATACACACCATATTCTGGAGTATGTTGTTTGCTTACCAACGTTTGAAGCTGAGGCTTAATATTTAAGCCTTGCGGCGCAAATAAACAATTATATAGTTCGCCTTTTGCGGTAAGCCGTATACGGTCACATTGGTGGCAAAATGAATGCGTAATTGTGGAAATAATTCCTAAATGGTAGCTACCGTTAATTAGATATTGACGCGCTGGCTCATGTTGCTGCTCGATGACTTGTACCGAATAATACGGTTGCAATACCTGTAAAATTTCAGCCTCACTTACCACATCTTTATTTGACCAAAGTGCATCACCATCAAGCGGCATAAACTCGATAAAACGCAAAGGAATATGATGAGCAATTGACCATTTCACCATAGGTAAGATTTGATCATCATTTCTATCTTTCATTAACACGCAGTTAATTTTAAAAGGTAATCCTACTTCTTTTGCAGCTTGTATCCCCTCTAAAACAGGCTCCAATTTTTTCTTGGTCAACTCTTTAAACTGAACAGGATCTAAACTATCTAAACTAATGTTTAAATCATCTAATCCAGCATCTTTTAGCTGCTTGGCATGTTTAGCAAGGTAATGACCATTGGTAGTCATCGATATACGTTTTAAACCTAAACTTTTTAAAGACTGTAGATCTCGAATGAAATGAACAATACCTTGACGCATTAATGGTTCACCACCCGTAATGCGAATACTTTGGATACCTTGCTGCACCATAAAATAACAAAATTGAAAGAGCGCTTCAAAACTAAGCAAGTCTTGTTTATTTAACCATTCTGGATGCTCAGGCATGCAATATACACACTTAAAATTACAGCGATCAGTTACAGAAATTCGTAACTTACGCTTGATACGCCCATATTGATCTTGCAGAAGGCTTGGCGCAGTTTCAGAGTGATATTGTTTCATCATTTGCACTCATATCGAGAACAGTTCAAATATTGCGAGCACCGATTATGAACAATCAAATACAAAAAATTGCGCCTAAATAGTGCTTTGTTTTTTATGCAAAATTTGTTCCAGCTCTACTTATCTTCCATAATATTTAACTTTTTATAGGTTTTTCACCGCACCGTCTCAAGAACGATTTAAAAATAAATCTCGAGTTAGCGCGGTAAAATCTATGTTTTACTTGATTCTATTTCTAACACTTTTCTAAACGGATGGGTACATATTTATGGTATGGCGTTTTCGACAATGGATCACAATGTTCAGCAGAAATAAGTAAGTTTAATTGTGGTCCAATTGGTTCACCATTTTGAAATCGCATACCATAGCCATGTGGAAGTGATACGACACCTCTTCTCATCCCATCATCCAACTCAATAGCTACCTGAATTTCTCCATGCGCTGAGATACATTTAAGCTGCCCCCCTGCATCCACATTTAAGTGTCTTGCATCTTCAGGATGAATACGCAGTGCACCTTCTGCATCTACTTTTCGCCAAGCAGGGTCACGGTAAATCTGGTTAGCGTTGTAACTACGGCGTTCACCTGACAAAAGGATGAAAGGAAACTCTTCAACATTAACGTTATGGCTTTTCAAGCTTGCGAGTTCACTTAACATCTCGGGAATTGCAAGACGTATTTTCTTATCTTTATAAGCTACCAGTTTCCAGACTTCGTCATATTCATGTTGCGATAAAACCATACCTGAACGTTGCTTTAATATCTGCTCAAATAGTTTGACACCTTGTGTTAACGGATTACCTTTATAACCTGCACGGCGTACTGCTTTGGTATGTAAAACAGCATATTGAATAGATAGCGGCAATAAAAAAGCAACTGAATCTGCAGAATTGCCAAGTCGTTTGCCAAGAGTTCGATAAATGATAGAGGCAGCAAAAGGGATATATTTTTTATGTCGTGCTAAGGTAAGTCCTAGCGCCGACAAGTAGGGTAAGTAGGCTGTTTTTTTCGAGTCGACCGCAGCTATTTTTTCTAAAATTGGAAAATTCTTCGGAATAGCATTCATAGCTTCCAGTAATCGAGTATAAATTTCGGCTTCCGGTAAAGTGTTTGCTTGAGCAGCCAATACGGGATGACGCAGGTGAAAACCATTCTTAGGAAATTCCAAGTTAAAACCAGTAAATTCCCATTTTTCAAACTGAGTATGAGCAGGCAAAATATAGTCGGCGAGTCTCGCGGTTTCTGTCATCGCAACATCAACTACCACCAGCAAATCTAAGGCTTTGAAGGCTTCCTCAAAGGCAGGTGTGTCAGGGTAAGTTAATAGTGGATTACAACTATCTACAAACACAGCACGAATTCGCTTTTCCCCTGCTTTAAGGATTTCATCGGGTAAAATATTAGGTGGGAAAAACCCGGAAATCGGGAACATTTTATGATAAACGCTACGTCGATATTTTGGTTTTCTTTCATCCGTATCGGTCAAAATTGGAATAAACATGGTATGCAAATTATTGGTACCCTGTTTTCCAAAGTTCCCTGTCAGCAAGTATAAAAGCTTTTCTAAATAACCATTTAATGTTGTATTCAAAGTATGTTGAATACCTAAATCGATACGTACACAGCCTCTTTTTGCCTTGGCAAAATCTCGAACAACCTGATAAATCAAATCGACAGGTACATCAGCTTTAGCAATATAGTCTTCAATCGGGACATGGTTAAATGCAGCTTTTACTTCTTCAAACCCATGTGTATGCTGCTCAATAAACGCTGCATCATAAAGCTTTTCTTTAATAATGATTGCAATCATGGCCGACATTAAAAAAGCATCTGTTCCCGGTTTTAGCTGCACGTGAATGTCTGCTTGTTTTGCCGTTTCAGTAACACGCGGGTCGAACACCACCATGGTTCGGTTCGGATCTTTCTTAATATGTTTTAGCGTGTCTCGTGCGTTGGGAATACCATGTGCCTGAAACGGGTTCGTTCCAATAAAAAGTACGTAATCTGCATGTTCAACATCTTCTGTAGTATGGCAAGCCTGACTACCGAACAGGCGGCCATTGAGCCAGAAATCACCTGTTTTTTCTTGGGCAAGTGAGTTATATGCATAATAACTTTTCATAGCCAATAAAAGTTGTCGGCCATAAGCTGCACCGAGGTGGTTACCCTGTCCACCGCCCCCAACCGAAGCAAAAGCAGTGCCGCCAAATTTATCTCTAATCTGAACCAATTGATTGGCAATTTCTTGTATCGCCACATCCCAACTAATTTCTTGAAACGAGCCATCTGGTTGGCGTTTTAAAGGTGCGGTCAAACGGTCTGCATGTTTCTGATAATGCTGTAATCTTGCGGCTTTTTGGCAAATGTAACCTTGAGAAAATGGATGCTCAGGATTACCTTTAATTTTGACAAATTGGTTATCTTTAATTTCTACGCTCAAACCGCAGTTTCTTGAACATAAAATACATGCGGTCACATCTGTTTTACTTTGCTGAGCTGCAGCTGCGTCCATCATTTTTCTGGCTCCGTTTATTTTTATACATCTGGCTAGAATGAAAATAACAAGTTCCAAAATAGAACTTAAATTCTAAACAGTCAATAACTCAAAATTTAAAAAATGATTTCAGATTATCAATGTAAATTTTAAATCGATATGATTGAAGTTCTAATTTGTCGAAAAAATCTCTTTAAATGCTTTAATTTGTTTGTATTGTTGAAGTTCATCTAAAGAATTAATGCTATGGAAAAATAAGTTCTGCTTTTGAAAAATGGCTACTTGTGCATGTAAAAGTTTAAAGCAATTTTTTAAACTCAATTGTTGCTTATCAATTTGCTGCTCTAGAACCTCTAAACTTTCACGTTTTAACAAACAAAATGGGTATAAAGCATCTCCGTTAATTGAAACGTAAGCTGCCTGAGCCTGTTTATTTTTCCGAAGAGCGCTGTGTAATTTCGCAACGACTTGTGTAGGTATGTAGGTCACATCACAAGGAATAAACAAAACATAATCTGCCTTTACATGTGACCATGCACTTTTCATCCCCATAAGCGGGCCGAAAAAACCGGAAGCATCATCTTGAAAACATTTAATATCGGGCACAATACTTTGATAGATTGAATAGTCTCGATGACTATTCACCCAAATTTCAGATACTGAAGATTTTAGCTTTTGGTGAATCTTAAGAAGTTGCGTATCGCCATCGAATTGCTGCAACAGCTTATTTAAACCATTCATACGGCGGGCTTGTCCACCCGCCAGAATGACCAGATCAGTTATGGGATATCCCTTATTCACACTTCTACCTCTTGCTGGCAAGCTTTAATTAAGCCACGGATTTCAGGTAAACATGATCCACAATTGCCACCAGCTTTTAAACAAGCAGTGACCTGTTTTTCATGGGTAATGTTTTGTGTTTTTATTGCTTCGATAATTTTATTCTTACCTACTTTAAAACAACTACACACCAAAGGCCCATCATTATTGGTAGCCGACATTGGCATACCTGCTAGTAAAGCTTTACGGTGCAAGGCGCTCAAACGTTCTCGTTTAAACAGACTTGCTACCCAGTCACGGTCTGGCAATAAATCTGGCGGTGCAATATATAGACTTGCAATTACAATGCCATCTTTCAAAATAATACTATGGCTCAGTTGTGAAGAAATATCTTCTATGCTTAACCATTCAAAGGTTTCATCAGCAAATGGCAAAAAGCTTTTCAGATTCTTTTGAGTATCATGAAAAGTTTGGCGGTCTGCAAGTTCATAGCGATTGGTTTTCACCATTTTGACTTTAGTCCACCATGCACAGTGATGTAGCGATTCTTGAATGTGCGAATCGTATCCTTCACGAATATAGAGCACGCCTTGCCAAGTGGTATAGAACGGCTGAATGGTTACAGGCGTATGTTTGAACTCGGGCTCACCTGAAATTGCATCAACTTCTGGATTCACGACTTTACCAATACGCGCGTCGGATGCGACCTGTTCAGTCCAGTGAATCGGTGCAAAAATTTGCCCACGACGGACACCTGATGAGAATGTCACGCGCAGTACACAACTGCCCCATTTCGAACGAACTTCTACCAAGCCTTGATCACGCACACCAAACTTCAATGCATCACTTGGATGAATCTCACAGAATGGTTCAGCACGATGACTAGTTAAATTTGGCGACAAACCAGTACGGGTCATGGTATGCCATTGATCACGAATACGCCCCGTGTTCAAAATGAGCGGATAATCTTCTGAAATTGCATGTACCGGATTAGTTGCAACAGTCGGAATTAGTTTTGCCTTGGTGTTTTTGTGACTAAACTGGCCCTTGCCAAACAGTTGTTGAACAGCTTTAGCGTCTTGGTTTTTATCCCATACTGGCCATTGCACTGGTTGTAGAGCGTCGTACTCAGCAGTACTTAGGCTCATTAAACCTTTTAAGTTGAAATAACGGAACGTATCAGTTTGCTCACGTGCTTCAATGTCCGCATTATCTTGTGCTGACAAAGCAGCATGTTCATTAAAAATATCAACAGCACTATTAAAGTCAAAACCTTTAAAGCCTAATTTTTTCGCAACTTGACTCACTGACCACCAATCCGCTTTTGCTTCACCCGGCGCAGGTAAAAAAGCACGTTGACGTGAAATACGACGCTCAGAGTTAGTAACGGTTCCGTCTTTTTCACCCCAACCTAAAGCTGGAAGCAAAATATCGGCGTAAGCCGTAGTATCCGTATCGGCACAGATATCTGACACAACGACCAATTCGCATTTCTCTAAAGCACGTTTCACCTGATCGGCATCTGGTAAACTTACCACTGGATTGGTTGCCATAATCCAGATGGCTTTAATTTTTCCAGCTTCAACAGCACGGAACAAATCAACTGCTTTTAAGCCAGCTTGAGTTGCAATAAATGGGCTGTTCCAAAAGGTTTGCACTAGTTTTTGGTGCAAGGGATTATCCAAATCCATATGGGCAGCCAGCATATTAGCTAAGCCACCCACTTCTCGGCCCCCCATAGCATTGGGCTGGCCTGTCATTGAAAATGGTGCAGCGCCGAGCTTTCCAATTTTGCCTGTTAGTAAGTGACAGTTAATAATGCTGTTAGCTTTATTCACGCCCTGACTTGATTGATTCACACCCATTGAAAATAGCGTGATTACCTTTTCAGTCTGCGCAAATTTCTCAAAGAACTGCTGTAATTTGTCTAAAGAAATACCACTGCGTTTGGCAACATAGGCAATATCCGTTTCTTGCTGACTACTTGCCAAAACCTCTTGCAAACCTTCAGTATAGGCATCCACAAAAGCCTGATCGGCATGACCATTTTGATATAAATATTGGAATAGACCGTTGAACAATGCGACATCTTGGCCCGGTAAAATCGGTAAATGTAAATCCGCTTGCTCACAAGTACTGGTAAAACGTGGGTCAATCACCACAACAAACATATCTGGATTGTGGCTTTTAGCCTGCATAATCCGCTGATACAGCACAGGATGGCACCATGCGGTATTGGAACCAACCAAAACCACCATATCTGCATGTTCAAAATCTTCATAACTTGCAGGCACAATATCTTCACCGAAACTACGTTTGTGACCTGCCACTGCAGATGACATGCAAAGACGTGAGTTGGTATCGATATTTGCAGTGCCCAAATAGCCTTTTACAAACTTGTTCACCACATAATAGTCTTCAGTCAAAAGCTGACCTGAAACATAAAATGCAATGCTGTCACGACCATATTGATCGATACAAGACTGGAATTTATCGGCAATTTTATTGATTGCTGCATCCCATGTCGTTACAGTCCGATGTGGCTTACGACCAAACATCGGTTGAAGTAGACGTGTTTCTAACCCCAAAGTATCCGCAAGTCGGCTACCTTTAATACATAAGCGCCCGAAGTTGGAAGGATGCTCAGCATCCCCCTCAACTTGCACCACAGGTCCTTGCGGTTTTTGTTGAACGTTTACACTAACACCACAACCTACACCGCAATATGGACATGTTGTTTTAGTTGTTTTTGCAACATGGTCGGAGCTATCGATTTCAACGCTTGGAATACTATTCATAACTGCTCCTTTCCCTATTTAGCCTGCATTTTTTAATGCAAAATCTCGACCAAATAGCAGCTTATTTCTAAATGAAGAAACAGGAGTTTGATCTGCAATTAACTCTGCATACCACATGCCATCTTCAGTATCACCGAACAGTACTGCACCGATTACCCGATCGTTTTGAATGATAATGCGTTTATAAATCTGGCGTTTTTCATCGTTTAAAATAATGTCTTCATAATCATCTTTCGGTTCAAAATTGCCCGCAGAGAATACATCGACACCACTGACTTTTAACTGAGTCGGTACGGTTGGCGCTTTAAAAGTTAAGCTGCCGTGCTCTGCTAAATGGGTCGCGCAAATAAAAGCTTGGCCCCACAGTGGTTCAACCAAACCGAAAGTTTGACCACGGTGTTCGATACACTCACCCACGGCATAAATACTTGGGTCAAATGTTTGCATGGTGTCATTCACCAATACACCACGGTTACAACGTAATCCTGCACTTTGCGCCAAAGCAATATTCGGACGGATACCTACAGCAAACACCACAAGGTCAGCATCTAACACTGTGCCATCTTTCAAACGGATTTGTTTAACATGACCGTTTTCATCACCGATTAACGCTTCGGTATTGGCTTCGGTAATGATTTGAATGCCTTTTTGCTCAATGCTATGACGAAGTAATTGACTCGCACGCCCATCAAGTTGACGTTCCATAATACGGTCCATCAAATGTAGAACTGTGACATTCATACCACGTTGCTTTAATCCATAGGCAGCTTCTAAACCCAGCAAACCGCCACCAATCACGACTGCATTATTTTTTGAACCACAGTATTCAATCATGGTGTTAACGTCATAAATATCACGGAAAGTTAACACCCCTTTTAGGTCAACACCTTGAACTGGTGGAATAAATGGTGCCGAGCCTGTTGCCAGAATCAAACGGTCATAATCAACTGTCTGGCCTTTTTCGGTGTAAACCACTTTACGCGGACGATCAATTTTTACGGCTTTATCACCAGCAATAAATTTAATGCCTTTATCGTCGTACCACTTCGGTGGATGCAACATAATGTCTTCAATGGTTTTTTCACCCGATAAAACCGGAGACAACATAATACGGTTATAGTTACCCCATGGTTCTTCACCAATCACCGTAACTTCATAACGGTCTGGTGCCATATCAAGTAAATCTTCCAGACAACGCATCCCTGCCAAACCATTTCCGATCAGCACCAGTCTAAGTTTGTCTTGTGATACACCTGTATTGGTAATATAAGTTTTTTGCGGCACCGCGTTGACCCAAACACGGCCATCAACAATTTTGCTCGGATAAACCGCTAATTTTTGGTCTTTATCTTCTAAACAACGGCCCGTAGCTAAACTGAAATGTTGTTTATAAATTGGTGATGCAACGACGCGTTCGCCTTGTAAATCACCAATAATCCCACGACTCATCACATTCGCTTGGCTAAATGGATCTTTATTGCTCAGTACATAAACACGTTTTTCATGCCCCACACGGAAGATTGCAACCGCTTGACCGCCCACTAGCGCTCCTGCACCAGTGTTGGGGGTTAAATCATCGAGGGCACAAACGTCAATCCATTGATCATCAGGAAGCATATTTTTGTCTTGTACAATATTCATAGAAACTCTCCTTTATGCTTCAACCATTGGAATACGGTCTTCTGAACGTTCAGCTTCGGTTAATGGACGGATTTGACCACGTTCAGTTGTAAATTGAATGTGTGGATCGGCCTGTTCATTTGCTCCTGCGTTGATATACGTTTGGAAGCGTTTACGCACCTCAGGGTTTTCGACAGCTGTACGCCATTCATCTTGATATGTACCAATAATGTGTTCCATACGGCGCTCAAGCTCGGCAGCTAAACCAAGAGAGTCATCAACGATCACAGATTTAAGGTAGTCTAGACCGCCTTCCATGTTGTCACGCCATACACTGGTACGTTGTAAACGGTCTGCCGTTTGAATGTAGAACATAAAGAAACGGTCGATATAACGAATAAGTGTTTCTTTATCGAGGTCAGATGCAAGTAATTCTGCATGACGCGGTTTCATACCACCGTTACCACATACATAAAGGTTCCAACCCTTTTCAGTGGCAATCACGCCTACATCTTTACCTTGCGCTTCCGCACACTCACGTGTACAGCCAGACACTGCCATTTTCAATTTATGTGGTGAACGCAAACCTTTGTAGCGGTTTTCAAGTTCAATCGCCAAACCAACCGAGTTATCTACCCCGTAACGGCACCAAGTGCTACCTACACAAGATTTCACTGTACGCAACGACTTACCATAGGCATGACCAGACTCAAAACCCGCAGCATTTAACTCTTCCCAAATAAATGGAAGTTCATGAACTTGGGCACCAAACATATCAACACGTTGACCACCAGTAATTTTGGTGTACAAGTTATATTTCTTCGCAATTTGACCAATCGCAATTAAGCCATCCGGAGTGACTTCCCCGCCTGCCATACGCGGTACAATTGAGTAAGAGCCATCTTTTTGAATGTTACCTAGGTAGTAGTCGTTACTGTCTTGCAGACCTGCATGACTTGGCTTAAGTACGAAATCATTCCAGCAAGATGCCAAAATATTTGCTGCCGCCGGTTTACAAATATCACAACCTAAACCATGACCATGTTGATGAATTAAATCATCAAATGTCTTGATTTCATTGACACGAACCAAGTGATACAACTCTTGACGCGAGTACGGGAAGTGTTCGCAAATGTGATTATTAACAGTCACACCTTGACGTTGTAACTCTGACTTCAATACTTGAGTCACTAATGGTGCACAACCACCACATGCTGTTGCTGCTTTGGTGCATTTCTTTAATGCACCTAAAGAGGTCGAACCATCGCTAATTGCTTGGCAGATGTCTGCTTTTGATACGTTGTTACATGAACAAATAGTCGCGCTGTCTGGCAGCAAATCGACTCCGCTGCCACCAGATTTTGCTGCTGATTGCTCAAAACCCGGCATGATTAAACTTTCAGGCACTTCCGGTAAAGCCAGACCATTCAACATCATTTGTAAAAGGTCGTTGTATTCTTTGGCATCACCCACTAAAACCGCGCCAAGCAATTTGGTTTTGTCGGCATTTACAACAATCTTTTTATAAACCAGTGCATGTTCATCTGCATAGAAATAGCTTAATGCACCTGGGGTCATGGCATGTGCATCACCAACAGAAGCAACATCAACGCCCATCAACTTCAACTTGGTGCTCATGTCTGCGCCAGCGAAGCAATGACACTCTTCATCTAAAATGTGTTTTGCTGCAATACGCGCCATGTCATAGCCCGGTGCAACCAAGCCATAAATTTTATTTTGCCAAAGCGCACATTCACCAATGGCATAAATGTTTTGATCTGATGTTTGGCAATAATCATTAATTACAATACCGCCACGCTCACCAATCGCAAGTCCGCTATTACGCGCTAATTCATCCCGTGGGCGGATCCCCGCAGAGAATAAGATCACATCAGTTTCGAGTTCACTACCGTCGGCAAACTTCATCACATGAGTGGTATTTACCCCAGACTCAATAGACTGAGTCGCTTTTTGTGTATGGACTTTTACACCTAAATCTTCAATTTTACGGCGTAAAACCTTGCCCCCTAAGTCATCAATTTGAACTGCCATCAAACGTGGTGCAAACTCAACAACGTGTGTTTCTAAATCTAAATCACGTAATGCTTTGGCTGCCTCAAGTCCAAGTAAACCACCGCCAATTACTACGCCTGTTTTAGCCTTTAAACTTGCTGCACGAATGGCATCTAGATCTTCAATGGTACGGTAAACAAAACAGTTCTCGCGGTCATTACCCGGAATTGGCGGAACAAATGCATATGAACCAGTCGCCAGCACCAACTTGTCATAGCTAATCACATCACCATGATTGGTTGTTACGGTTTGTGCAGCTGTATCAATCGCCACTGCTTTAGTATTTAAACGCAGGTCAATGCCATACGCATCAGCAAAATCAAAGCGTGCTAAAGATAAATCTTTTGCCGATTTCCCTGAGAAGTATTCAGTCAAATGTACGCGGTCATATGCGATACGAGGTTCTTCTGCAAGAATTGTGATTTCCAATTCATCATCTGCTTTTTCTAAAATGGCTTCGATGAATTTGTGGCCCACCATACCATGACCGATCATTACCAATTTCATAGTGTTTCTCCTCAAATCACGTTGCTTTTAAGCTGCGTACTTGCGTTCTCAAATAGACATTGTTGTTTTGCCTTGTGCTCTACCGAGAAACGTATCAACATCACAAAGCGTATAGCTGCTTGGAACCCATTTTTTCCACTCGTTGACGACACCCAATGCATAGCAAAGTCATAAAAACAAATAAAAAAAGCGAGCCCCCTCATACGGAAGGCTCGCATCGCTGAAACTGAAAAATTAGTTAATTCAGATGTAACTTTTTTATGCAATAAAAATAAAGACATAGCCTTCACTCCGACTGAACGTAAATTTTCTGTGTGTACAGTTGCACTCACAAATTCGATCAGAACGGACATCGTTGGCCGTCTTTAAAACTTATGGTCGTCTTCGACCTGTAATTAACTAAGCATTTTGCATGCCAATTCTTTTTAAAATTAATATTAATAATTTTTTATTATTATTTTCAAATACTTAAAATAAAACCCATTTTTATCCAAAAAGAATATTTAATTTTCCCTGCACTATTGCTGCTCGTCTATATGGTTTAAACAAAAATAAGTCTTGCCACAAAATGAATCGCTTTTTTGCACCAATATTGATCAAAACAATGCATTAGCATAGTAAAGGACCACTCATGCCTGTTTTTTTGTTTAATTTTGGATGGCACTAATCTTGCTTAAAAATTGATAACAAAAAACGCGTCGAATTGGCGCATTTTCTTAGCCTGATTTTCTGAACTTATGCCAAAACTCAAAATAGCTCTTATCGATGATGATCATGCGCGGGCCGACTATATAAAAAATAGTCTGCTTGAAAATGACTTTGAAGTGGTTGCCTGCCTTACTTTGGACCACTTAAATATTTTTCGTCTTGAAGATTTACAAGCCGATGTCATCTTGCTCGATATGGATCATCCCCATCGTGACATTATTGAAAGTTGTGTGAGTAGCTATGACCTACCAACTGTTCTATTCACTAAAAATTCAGATAAAGACACCATCAAACAAGCTATAGATGCAGGCGTAACGGCTTATATTGTAGATGGCATAGACCCCGCTCGCTTACATACCATTTTAGAGATTTCAATTGAGCAATATAAAAAACATAAAAAGCTCGAAGGTGACTTAAAAGAAGCTCAAACCAAACTGGCAGATCGTAAAGATGTTGAAAAGGCCAAAGTGCTACTCATGCAACTGCACGGCTTACCTGAAGACACAGCTTTTCAATTACTCAGAAAAAATGCCATGAGTCACCGTATAACGATTGGAGAAATGGCACGGCGTTTACTTGACGCTCAAAAATTACTAAATGATCAACTAAAGGATGAATAAATGAGCAAATTAGAAAAGACTCAATTGCAACTCGGCTATATTCCTTTACTTGATTGCATCGCTTTACTTTGGGCAAAGCAGCAAGGTTTCTTCGAAGAAGTCGATTTAGAAGTTACTTTAGTCAAAGAAGCATCATGGGCAAGTCTACGCGACCGTTTAGCTTTTGGTTTATTAGATGCTGTACATTGTTTATCTGCGATGCTCCCTGCAGCAGCAATGGGTGCAGACCAAATTGGTATTGCACTGCAAACCCCGCTCGTTTTAAGTAAAAACCGTGCTTTTATCAGCTTAAGCCAAAAATTAATTCATCAACTGGCTATTAAAGAAAATGATAATGCACAAACTACCGCCCAAAAAGTTACTCAATACATTGAGCAAGATCATACTCTTTCTCTAGCCCATGTATTTAAACATTCAATCCATCATTATTGTTTAAGAGAATGGCTTGCTTTGGCAGACTCTAGAATAGCTCAAACGCTCAAACTCAAAGCACTTCCGCCACCGTATATGGTCGAAGCTTTAGATAACCATGTGATTGATGGTTTTTGTGTGGGAGAGCCTTGGAATACTCAAGGAGAACTTTTAGGCTTAAGTAAAATCGTCTGCTCAAGTCAAGACATTATTCCCAATGTGGCAGATAAAGTTCTCGCAGTAACTCAAGAATGGGCTGAACAACATCCTCAAACCTTAGTTGCCCTTACAACGGCAATTATGAAAGCTCAAAAAGAATTGAGTAATTTAAAAGATTTTGCACCTGTCTTAAAGTTATTGGTCGAGTTCGGGATTGTCCGATTTCACTGTTCTGAAGAAGTGCATGTCGATAAATATTATATGATTCAAAATATTGTAAAGCACTTGGTTAAAGAAAATGCGGCTCCACAACCTGAAGATTTCCATTGGTTATTTCAGCAAATGCAAAAATGGGAAAAACTTCAATTAGCCCCTGATCAAATCATAGAACTGAGTGCACAATGCATTAATCTCGATTGCTACAATCAAGCCAAACTCTAAAAAATACTTAAACACATTATAAAAAAAGCTGTCTTTATTAACAAAGACAGCTTGAAAGACCCATAAGACAAATGCGTTATACGCATTACTACATTTAAAAGACTCAACTCATCCATTAAATATAGCTCTTATGTTTCCGATCATAACCAGTTAAAACTTATCATTTTCAGACATTTCCATATCAATAACTGACATTTCATAGATTTTATCTCCCACCTATAATTTCGACGAACAGCTGAAACTCCCCTAGATATCAGCCCGTAATTTTGTTAACTTGATTATGTTACAAATTCAAAATGCAGATTTTAGCTAATGAGTAAGGGGATGAAATCATGAAAGATATCTCACACCGTGAAGTTTATGCACTGGTTGATATTAATAATTGCTATGTCAGCTGTGAGCGTCTTTTCAACCCTAAACTCAATGATAAACCTGTAGTTGTTTTATCTAATAACGATGGATGTGTGGTCTCACGTAGTGAAGAGGCAAAACTTTTAGGAATAAAAATGGGAATACCTTGGTTCCAAATTGAAAAAGATGCTTTACAAGCAGGCGTTCAAGTCTATTCAAGCAACTACACTTTATATGCCGAGATGTCCCGCCGTTTTTTTGCTGTTCTCGGTGAGTTTTTCTCTCCAGATGATTTAGAAGCCTACTCTATAGATGAATGCTTTATTCATCTCACCCCTTACCTCCAATCTATCGATATCTCTGACTACTGCAACAAAGTGAGAAACACTCTCCTAAAATGGTTAGGCTTACCTTGTTGCATTGGAATTGGATATTCAAAGACACAAGCTAAACTTGCCAATCACTATGCTAAGAAAATTAAAAGTTTTAAAGGAGTATGTAATTTCATCACCTTAGATCCATTAATTATGGAAGACCTCATGCAACAGACATCAGTCAAAGAGGTATGGGGAATCGGCTATCAATTAGTCAAACAGCTACAAAGTTATGAGGTGTACACATGCCTAGACTTAACTTTTGCCAATGAACACCATATGGCAAAGGCATTTTCTGTGGTCATGGCACGCACTATTCGTGAGCTAAAAGGCCAATCCTGTATTCAACTTGATGATCCAGCTATTCCAACGAAACGGATTTTAGCATCACGAAGTTTTGCTCAAGCTTTATCCAGTATTGAGATTATTAAACAAGCACTTATCTTTCACCTTAATCGGGCACATCGCCGTTTAATGAAACAAGAACAACTTTGTGCCTGTGTTCAAGTTATGCTTTATGAAAAAACCGACAAACCACCCTATAAAAAAGCCACATCTCAAGCAATTGGTCTTCATTATGCAACAGATGATTTATGCATACTTACTAAAGCAGCGATGCAGCAAATTGATGTTTTATATAAAGAAAATAAAAGTTATATAAAAATTGGAGTATTATTTTGTGGTCTACACGCACGTCAGCAACATATTGATGATTTATGGCAACCTCTGGAACTTATTCATCAAAGACAACAATTGATGGAAACTTTAGGTACAGTCCGTAAGCGCTTTGGTAGCCACTATTTACAAGTTGGATATCACTCACGTAATCCATCTTGGCAAATGAAACAATGTCATCGCTCAAAAAATTACCTAACACGCTGGAATGAGATGTTAACGATTGAAGATGCTTATACCACCGTTACACAAAATACATGAACTGTTTTTGTCAATTCGGTTTAAAATAAGCTCCGTTAAATTACTTGAAATTTTGTCATTTTTTAACATTGCTAATTCGTCGCAAAATTTACAATATATAAGCCGAATTTGGTGTACCCTTTCTGCGACAATTAAAAGAAATTATAAAAAACTTGTAGAAACATATGCCATAATAAGCAAACTTTGCAGACATCTTGCAAAGATTATTTGCAACTTTAGAGCTGGAGCAATCTGAATGAGTTCGACCATTTTGGTAATTCATGGACCGAATTTGAATTTGCTGGGAAAACGCGAACCAGAAGTATATGGTCATCTTACCCTAGACAATATCAACCAACAACTTATTGCTCAAGCTGAACAAGCCTCAATTACACTAGATACTTTTCAAAGCAACTGGGAAGGTGCCATTGTTGACCGTATTCATCAGGCACAAACAGAAGGCGTAAAACTGATTATTATTAACCCTGCTGCCCTCACCCACACTTCAGTTGCTTTACGCGATGCCTTACTTGGCGTTGCTATTCCCTTTATTGAAGTACATTTATCAAATGTTCACGCACGTGAAGCTTTCAGACATCACTCTTATTTATCAGACAAAGCAATTGGCGTGATTTGTGGTCTAGGTGCAAAAGGTTATAGTTTTGCACTCGATTACGCTATTGAAAAAATTCAACCATCTAACCCAAACTAGTTCAGGAATAGTCGCCCATGGATATCCGCAAAATTAAGAAACTCATCGATTTAATGATTGAGTCTGACTTGCAAGCGATTGAAGTTAAAGAAGGTGATCAATCGATCGCTTTAACTCGTCGCAATCCTGTCGTTGCTGCGGCTGGTGTAGCACTTCCGGCAGCTCCTGTTGCTGAAGCACCTGTTGCAAAAACACCACGTGGAGCAGTTGAAACTTCTCCTATGGTTGGTGTGTTCTATGCTGCTCCAAGCCCAGGCGAAGCACCATTTGTCAAAGTAGGTCAAACAGTATCTGCTGGTGAGACTTTGGGTATTATTGAAGCAATGAAAATCATGAACCCGATTGAAGCAACTCAAAGCGGTGTGATTGAAGAAATTTTAGTGAAAAATGGTGAAGTGATCCAATTCGGTCAACCTTTATTCCGTTATCGCGCGTAATACCCCGGGGACATCTATGTTGCAAAAAGTTTTAATTGCAAACCGTGGTGAAATCGCTTTACGAATTACCCGGGCTTGCAAAACATTAGGAATCAAAACTGTTGGTATCTATTCAGATGCCGATAAAGATTTGATGCATTTACGTTTCGTTGATGAAGCAGTATGTATTGGTCCGGGTGCAAGTAGTGACAGCTATTTAAACATCCCGGCAATTATTACTGCTGCAGAAATTACTGGTGCCGATGCAATTCATCCAGGTTATGGCTTCCTTTCGGAAAATGCCGAGTTTGCTGAAATTGTAGAAAGCTCAGGTTTCACATTTATTGGCCCTCGCCCAGAACATATTCGTTTAATGGGTAACAAGGTTTCTGCAATTGTTGCAATGAAAAAAGCTGGCGTACCTACGGTACCTGGCTGTGACCATGCTGTAACTATCCATAACGCATTAGCTGAAGCGAAAGAAATCGGTTTCCCGCTTATTGTTAAAGCGGCAGCTGGTGGCGGTGGTCGTGGTATGCGTATTGTTGAACGTGTAGACACACTACTTGAGTCAGTTCAAGCGGCTCAACGTGATGCAGAAATGTGGTTCGGCGATGATACCGTATACATGGAACGCTTCTTACAAAAACCTCGCCATGTCGAAGTTCAAGTTTTGGGTGATGGTAATGGCCACGCGATTCATTTATATGACCGTGACTGTTCATTACAACGTCGTCACCAAAAAGTGTTAGAAGAAGCTCCTGCGCCAAATCTACCGGAACAAGCACGTGCTGATATTTTACAAGCCTGTGTACACGCATGTCAGTTAATGCAATATCGTGGTGCTGGTACGTTTGAATTCTTATTTGAAGATGGTGAATTCTTCTTCATTGAAATGAATACTCGTGTTCAGGTTGAGCACCCTGTAACTGAAATGGTGACTGGTGTTGACATTATTGAGCAGCAATTACGTATTGCAGCTGGTTTAGGCTTAGAGCTTCAACAAGAAGATATTGAAGTTCGTGGTCATGCCATTGAATGTCGTATCAATGCCGAAGATCCAACAACATTCTTACCTTCACCAGGTAAAATTGAAAGTTTCTATGCACCAGGTGGTGCGGGTATTCGTTTAGATTCTCATATCTATCCTGGATATAGCATTCCGCCATATTACGATTCAATGATTGCAAAATTGATTGCTCATGGTAAAGATCGTGAAACTTCACTTGCCCGCATGCGTCAAGCGTTAGATGAAATGATTCTTACAGGAATTAAAACCAATATTCCTTTACATAAAGATCTTATTTTGCAGGATAAAAACTTCTGTTCTCAAGCAATGGACATCCATTACCTTGAAAAACACTTGTTAAAGCAAGTGGAAGAAGAAAAGAAAGCTGAAACTGCATAATCTGCTTCATATAAAAAAGCCTCTTAAATAAGAGGCTTTTTTTATAATTTGTTTATGGCAACATTCGGCGTAAAGTTGCGAAACATTGCTCACCCTTAGCCGTTGAGCAAAAATTAATAGTATGGTCATTTTTCCATTGCACGAAATATTGAGAAATATCACCTGTCTGATCTTGCTTCTGACCAGAACAATCTACTTTATTATTATCAAACTTAATTTGCATTACTAAAGCCGATAGCTGCTCTTTAGGGTCATCAGATGGCTGATATTCATAAATACCATATGACCACTCTTCACCACTTTTAATCACCACATCGTTACTACTGCGGAAGTTGTAATACTCTACACATTTTTTATTATTTGGAATCTCCATTCCCCATAATCCCATAATTTCAGGACGCGTAACAATACGTATAGCATTAGGATTACTTGCAGTGCGAACAGGTTGTTCTGTGGGCTGTTGAGTCACTGTCTCAGCCATAGCAAAACCAGAACAAGCCAATAATAATCCCATAATATAAATATTTTTCATAGATTTATTAATCATTAAACGCATGAGTTTAAGTTAGCACATTTTTTTAGAAAAACATTGTTTCATAACCATATAAAAACAATATTTTTCAACCGTAACGAACCGATACTTCTCATCAAACAATTTCTATCTTTAACTCTGTATTCCTAACAATTTTTATCACTATTTAATCTAAGAAACTGACTTTTCGATTTGTTTAGGTAACCAATAGACAAAGCACAAACCAAATAGAACCACTAAAGCGGCGATCATAAAAATATGCTCACCCGTAAGAATTTTCCAGTAATGACCAGCCAAAATACTTCCGAACGCCACTCCAAGTCCCCACATGGTGCTATAAAAAGCCTGACCTCGACCTTGTTGCCCTATTGAAAAGTTTTGAAAGATAAGCCGCATTGCGATGAGATGAAATAAGCCAAAACTAAAGGCGTGTAGGCACTGTGCAAATAACTGACCTATGAAATAGTGAGAGAAAATAGCAACTAATAACCAGCGTATACTTGTCAAAATCAAACATACTGCTACAAGGCTACGCCAAGAAAAATATTTAAAAAACGTAGTTGCATATGCAAACATCACAATTTCAGAAACCACGCCCATAGCCCATAAAAAGCCAATTTCCGTTGTACTAAAATTTAACGATTTCAGAAAATTGCTATAGAAGCTATAAAAAGGTGCATGTGAAAAAAGAAGAATAAACTCAATTGTGAAAAAAGCAGCAACTTCAGGACGTTTCAGCACAGGCAATAAAGGTTGTAAATGCTTTTGTGAAGTTGGGGCCCCTTCTGGTTCACGTATCGTAAATGCCCAAATAAATGCTAAGGAGGCAATGATAAGCAATAATATAGGCAACATTGAAATCGGAATGATTTCTAAAATTGCCCCTATTGTAAATACACCTACAATAAACCCAACTGATCCCCATTTTCGAATCTTGCCATAAAGTTTCGCCCTTTGGTCTCCTAACCAAAATAAAGTTACTCCTTCAAATTGAGCTAAAATAGCGTTTTGGAAAAAACTAAAAATAAGCATCAGTAAAGCGACGGACTGAAAGGTATTAGGAATTATAAAAATAGCCAACCATATACATGCCTCCATCCATGTGGCAATCCGCACTAATAGCATTCTTTTACCGGATTTATCGGCGATCCAGCCCCAAACCAAAGGGGCAAAGAAGCGCGTCACAATAGCAATAGAAGATAAAATACCTATCTCTTGATAATTAAACCCCTGATCTTGGAGATATAAATTCCAATACGGCATAAATGTGCCAACAATGGAATAATAAAAGAAGTAGAATCCGCCTAATCTGGTTTGGATTGTAAATGGTGGGAACAAGACGTGAACCTTTGTATTTTCAATAGGTTAAAAATTTCAGATAGCTGTATATGAATGTATTCATTTGCTCACACTTATAGGATGCATGTTTTTAAGCCCCATACATATCAACTTACTGACTTTCGTAATTCTATCATTTCCCACAGATGCAAATAATGTATTAAATGAAATACTTCAGGTTATTAGTTTATAGATGGGCTGGATTTAAAGTATTAAAAAAGCCTATTCATATGTGAATAGGCTTTTTAGTTTTTATCAATTATTCGTCTTACTATGAATACAAGTTATGCTAACTTCTTTGCTTCTAAGTAGTGAATATCAGCAATTTGTGCATCCCAAAACTCATTCCATAAAGCACAATAATCCATACAAAGCGTTGTTAAGCTCTCATGGTCTTCTTTAGTTATTGCTTGCGCTAACGCAAACCAGAGATCATCTTCATGATCATCATCTGCTGCTTCTGAGGTTTCGTCAGTAGATACCCCATGAACATGGTAATAGCCGCCACCTTCAACATCCACGCCAATGGCTTTAGTCGCTTCACGAAGTGGTGGGCTAAAAAGAATCACTTCTTCTTCCGCCACTGCAAGTAAAGCAACTACTTTAATATAACTATCATAAGATGATTCTAGAAAATTTCTTACCTGATCTGCAATTTTTGAAGGTTGATACTCTCTACGGTCCTTCTCACTCAAACCATAATCATTTAATAAATCTTCATATAAAGGATAATGTGCATACTCCGGATTACCTAGATAATAATTGTCTGAGTCTGTTCCTGGTCTAAAACCAAATTCATCAAGTACATTTAAACTTAATAAAACACGTGGAAACATTTTAGCTCCAGAATGGAGTTTAGGCTCCAATTGTTTTGTCTGGAACTGGGCCATTAATAAGGCATCAGTAAAAATCTGAACAATCGCATGACGATATTCTAAATGAATTCTTGTTAAAGTGAATTTATCAAGCAATCCATTATTTAAAACTTCGATCGCCGGATGTTTACATACTGGTAATTCAGCAATTCTCGCTCTTAATTGTTTGAGAAATTTTAGATTTTCTTCCCACTGTTCTGTAGGAATACTATTCTTCATCCCCAGTAATGCCTTTTGTCTTGGATTATCGAAATCTTCAAATTTTTTTGACATAATCATTCTCAATAACAAATTAATTCTTATAGTTAGGTTATGAGTTCCCCATTATTTTAATCGTGCATTCATTTGCTACTAAATAAAATTGTATACTCATCCCTAAACAATTTGATATTAGGTTTATTATTACTACAAATCAATGGATAATTTAATGAATTTTTTTAATGAATCAAATAACAATTAATATCGAAAAATACTATTTTTTTAGGCTCTCACATGTTGTATTACATTAGCGTTTTCAATATGATTAAACTGACTTTTGCCAGAGCACTAGCCTTAAAAAAGAAACGGATTTCAAAAGATTTACTACGGGGAAATCGATGTCAAAAAGAGACACTATTATAAAAACAGCAACTGCCCTTTTTAATGAAAAAAGCTATAACTCTATTGGAGTGGACAGAATTATTGCTGAATCTAATGTTGCAAAGATGACATTCTACAAGTATTTTCCTTCAAAGGAAAAGCTAATAGAATCATGCCTTTACAAGAGAAACTCTGATATACAGTCCGCTATATTAGAAAGAATCAATACCAATGACCTACCTTTAGTTCAACTCAGAAGCTTATTTAATTGGTATATTGACTGGATTTACACAGAAGACTTTAATGGATGCTTATTTAAAAAGGCAACTATGGAAGTAGTACAACTTTATCCATCCGTTAAAAATCCTATTAATGAATATAGAGAATGGCTCTATGAGCTTGTTTTTTCTATTTTAATTAAAATTCAGGTAGAAGACGCAGCTGCATTAACCAATCTATTTCTTAATATCCTCGATGGAGTTATTAATGATGGAACAATTGATAAAAATTTAATTAATGCTGAAAAAACTTGGTCTTATATTAAAAAAATAATCGATCTTGAGAAAATTGAGGAATTAGTCGCTATTTAATTTAATAACATTGAAATACTAGACTAAAAAACAAGAGTGTATACTTTTGTTTTTTAGTCTAGAAGTTTCATTTAAAAATTTTATTAAGCACTAAATATTATAAAAATTAATAAGATAATTTTTATTAAAATATTAATCAATAGAATTAGTAACAATATAAAACTCTCTCAAAAAGCTTAGACATAAACCATTAATATCCATAAAAGAGTTCTTACTCATTAGCTGTATTCACTCAAACCAACATCATAAATCTATTGGTACTAGAATAAATTACGAAATTATAATTATTAAGAAATAAATCATAGATTATTTAGTTTCTATAGATAAATTAAAAGAATAATATTTAAAACAAACTTAACAATAAAAATTTTTCTATAAAGAACTTTTTCATAAATATCTATACTAAATATTGTATTGATCATATGAGCTGTGTATTTAGAGAGCAAAATTTACGAGATATTTCATAACACCAAGCAACAGCATTGCTAGTAATTCAGCACAATGATACTTTAGAAAATCTACAATCAAGCTAACCAATGAAAAGTGCAATTTCAAAATACAATTTAAAGTAGATATACTTCACGACAAAGTTTGCTCGATATCACTTTAAAATGTCCCCTACTTCTAGCTTTTGGCGTAGTCTCTTCCGTCTCATACATATTTATGCCGGTATTTTTATTGCCCCATTTATATTTGTTGCCGCATTTACTGGCTTACTATATGCAATTACGCCTCAGTTAGAGCAATTCATCTATAAAGATGTATTAAATGTTCAGCCTTTAAATCAGATATATCCTCTAAGCCAGCAGATTGAAAGCGCAAGAAAAGTCATGCCTGCAACTGCAAAAATTACAGAAGTCAGACCATCACCAAGCCCTGTGCAAACTACGCGGGTTATTTTTTCCGATCATACACACCATCTAAATAATGAAGCCATTTTTATTGATCCTTATACGCTTTCTGTAAAAGGACAACTTGCTGTGTATGGAACCAGTGGCGTATTACCGTTACGTACATTCTTAGATCAATTACACAGCAATTTATTATTAGGAAAATGGGGACGTTTTTATAGTGAACTTGCTGCAAGTTGGCTTGGTTTTTTAACTTTAAGTGGGCTATACAGTTGGTGGAAGCGTCGCTCAAACTTCAAAAACAGACAAACAAATAAAAATCACTTATTAAAATGGCATAGTTCTATTGGGTTAGCTTTACTACCACTTTTATTGTTCATTGCGATTACTGGTCTTACATGGTCTCAATGGGCTGGTGATAATATTCGTATTGCCCGTCAATGGTTAAACTGGCAAACACCAATATTGACCACCTCACTAAATCAGATTTCATTGCCAGAAATGGCTCATCATGAACATCACGAAATGATCATGGAAACGCCAAATTTAGACATCATGCCAGCTGAATTCGATTCTGTATTAGCAATTGCTCGAGCAAATGGGATTAATTCAACAGAAATACAAATCAAACCGCCAGTTGCTGAGAACCAAGCTTGGACTGTTGCGGAAATACAGCGTAAATGGCCCACACAAGCAGATAGTATTGCGATTGATATGCATGAACACAAGGTAATCGATAAACTCGCTTTTAAAGATTATTCATTAGTTGCAAAACTTACACGCTGGGGAGTTGATGCACATATTGGGGTACTATTCGGTTGGGTCAATCAATTAATTCTGGTTCTGTATGCGCTCGGGCTATGTGTAATGATTGTTTATGCGTATAAAGCTTGGTTTAAAACCTCCAATTTAAAACTTACGACCCATCATTTTATTAACCAAACTTTGTTCGTATGGAAACATGCAATTACACAACAAAGAATAATTACGACATTAATGCTTGCTATTCTAGGGCTGAGTTTACCTATTTTTGGATTTAGCTTAGTCATCACCTTATTTATTTTGCTCATAAAAAAACAGCTCCCTCTTAAAGCTTAATAAAGCTCTGGTCTTTGCCAACTCATCAGCTTCTCGTATTAGGGAGGTGATCAGTTGGTAAAAGATTAAATGAATAAAATACCGGTTAAACAATTCCCTACTTGTAGTTTTGGCCGCTTCTTGGCAAGGTATGTGCCAGTAAAACATTAGGAATTTGTTCACATATGGCGAGTCCGGCACAAATCATTCGACATAAATTTCTCAATACATTCTTTTCACGCCACTCTATTTGGTTCTTGTGTATTTTTACTGCACTCACAATCACGTGGTTTAGAACCGTATATACACCTCATAGTATTTATTATTTTATTTCGGATACTTTACTCAACGGTTTATGGGTCGTCAGTGGCGCATTAAGCTTATTAGGTCTATATGATGTCTTACAAAATAGGCATTCAATCTTAAGAAATTACCCGATTATGGGCCATTTCCGTTTTTTATTTGAAGATATACGCCCTGAAATTCGCCAATACTTTATTGAAGCGGATCAAGATGCCCTTCCTTTCTCGCGTATGCAAAGAAGTTTGGTTTATCAACGTGCTAAAAATGAGAATGCAGATAAACCTTTTGGATCAATTATTGATGTCTATCAAGAAGATTATCGCTTTATTGTTCACTCCATTAGTCCATGTCCGCCAGCGGATCCTAAGAGTTTCCGTATTCAAATTGGTAATGCCCAATGCCTTCAACCTTATAGTGCATCCATTATGAATATCTCTGCCATGAGCTTTGGTAGTTTAAGTGCGAATGCAATACGTGCATTAAACAAGGGAGCACAATTAGGCGGTTTTTATCACGATACCGGTGAAGGTAGTCTCAGCCCTTATCATTTAGAAAATGGTGGTGATATTGTTTGGCAAATTGCCAGTGGATATTTTGGCTGTCGAACTTTAGACGGAAAATTTGATGAACAAAAGTTTGCTAAGCAGTCTCAATTGCCACAAATCAAAATGATTGAGCTTAAGCTTTCGCAAGGGGCTAAACCGGGCCATGGCGGTATTTTACCTAAACATAAGATTACTGCTGAAATTGCCGAGATCCGTGGTGTTTCCCGTGACCATGATTGTATCTCTCCTGCCAAGCATTCAAGCTTTTCGACACCAATTGAAATGATGCATTTCTTACAGAAGTTACGAACTTTATCTGGTGGTAAACCGGTAGGTTTCAAACTGTGTATTGGTCAACCTTGGCAATTTATGAGTATTGTAAAAGCAATGCTTGAAACAAAAATTGTGCCTGATTTTATTGTAGTTGATGGTTCTGAAGGTGGTACTGGCGCAGCCCCTATTGAGTTTAGTGACTATATCGGAACACCATTACGTGAAGGCCTACGCTTTGTTCATAATACACTTGTAGGTGCTGGCCTAAGAGATCAAGTTAAAATTGGTGCAAGCGGTAAAATTATTAGTGCATTTGATATTGCCAGCACATTTGCTCTCGGTGCAGATTGGGTGAACTCAGCACGTGGCTTTATGTTTGCAGTTGGATGTATTCAAGCGCAAAGTTGCCATACAAACCAATGTCCTGTAGGCGTTGCAACCCAAGATAAAGATCGCCAGAAAGCACTCCATGTACCGACCAAAGCAGAACGTGTATTTAATTTCCACAAAAATACATTACATGCATTATCAGAAATGATTGCTGCGGCAGGTTTACGTCATCCATCGGATATTAAAGCTCATCATTTAGCTCAACGGATTAATGACCGTGAAATTAAAAACTATGCTCAATTACACTTCTTCTTAAAAGAAGGTGAGCTTTTACAATCTGAACTGAAAAATGATGATGATAATTTCTATTATCGTATGTGGAATATGGCTGACGCTAATCATTTTTAATTCATACTAACTTAATAATTTGAGCATCATATTTAAAATGTGATGCTCTCTCATATTTTAAATTTATATGTGATTTTTGCTTTAAATAGCCTCTTCTTTTAGTTTGTATTTAATATATTTTTCACCTACTATAAAAGTATAAATAATATACATGCTTTAATTTTATTAAATAAATATCCTCAAACTGTAATAACAAGAAGGTGTTCACTCATGTTTAAAAAAACATTCATTCCCACTTTTATTGCTTTTGCTGTAGGGTTAAGTAGCTATGCATCGGCTTGTACACGTGCGGTATATTTAGGTAATAATCAACATATTATTACAGCCCGTTCAATGGACTGGAAAGTTGATACCGGCACAAATTTATGGATTTTACCGAGTGGTGTTGCTCGTGATGGAAGTGCAGGACCAAATTCAATTAAATGGACTTCTAAATATGGCAGCGTTATTGCAACAGGTTATGAAGTCTCTACGACCGACGGGATGAATGAAGCTGGTTTAGTCGCTAATGTCTTATGGTTAGTCGAATCTCAGTATCCAGATGTAAAAAATTCTAATAAACCATTATTAAGTATCGCAGCTTGGGCACAGTATGTACTCGATAATTTCGCAACCGTTGATGAAGCCGTTAAAGCTCTTGAGAAAGAACCCTATACAATCGTAACAGACAGCGTTCCGGGTGAATCTAGACTAACAACACTTCATTTGTCTATTTCCGATAAAACAGGTGATAGCGCAATTATTGAGTATATTGGCGGGAAACAAGTGATTCATCACAGCCGGAATTATCAAATCATGACCAACTCCCCTACATTTGATAAACAGCTTGCACTTGCTGAATATTGGAAACAAATCGGCGGTACCGTTATGCTTCCGGGTACTAACCGCGCTTCTGACCGTTTTGCACGAGCATCATTTTATATTAATGCAATTCCAAAAAATGACGATATGAAACAAGCTCAGGCTTCTGTATTTAGCGTTATTCGAAATGCCTCTGTTCCATATGGATTAAATACACAAGAAGAGCCTAATATTTCATCGACCCGTTGGAGAACTGTTGCAGACCATAAACAGATGCTTTATTTTTTTGAATCCGCTTTATCACCCAATGTATTTTGGGTGGACTTGAAGAAAATAAATTTTAAAGATGGTAAAACCCGTAGACTGGATCTCGGTCCCGAGCAGAGCCATATCTATGCTGGAGATGCGACTTCTGATTTTAAAATTGCAAAACCATTTGCTTTTTTAAGCCCAAAAACTCTTTAATAAAGGGTAAAATTTATCACCTATAAGATAAATAATATCTGCTTTCTTGGAATTACATTATGAAAAAAGCCCTATTTTTATTAGGTACTTGTTTACTTACAACAGCTTGTAGCACGACCTCATATAAATCTACTACCACGACAGCAACATCTGAGCTAAAAACAGCTGGTCATCTCAATTGCCTACCTACAGAACTTTGTCCAAGCTTACTTGTTAAATGGAATGAAAAACAGAAAAACCAAGTCCGTGTAGATGTACATTTAAGCAGTAGTTATAACTTCTATGATATTAATTCATTAGTATTTGATATTGATGGAAAACAATTTAGCTATAACCCAGCTCAAGCTACTGAGAAAACTACTGTTAGCAGATTTGTTCCTAAACACTCGACCACGTACTTTATTATTCCAAGTCAGTTCTTACAGGAATTTAAAAATGCAAAAAAAATTAATGTGTTAGTTAAGACTGATAAAGGTATTATTGAGCGGAATATGTATTCACCGCAGAAACAGTCTTCAGTGTATAAAAATTTCGTAGAACTTTATCAAAGTTTAAAATAATCATCTGATTTGATTAACTGATGCACTCAATCTATTGACTAGAATGAGTGCATTAATTTTTTAATAATAAAAATGTTTCGGCTTTGCATGTAAAAAGGCTGGAATTAAACCTGTTAAAGCCGCACGAATATCTGCACGTTCGTTAATTAATTGATGAGAACCCTCTTCTAGCATCAATAATGTTTGAAGCCTAAACTTACGGCGAATAAACTCGATGTTGTAACGCCAGTCTACTGTTTGATCTAATGCCCCTTGTGCAAGCCAGACAGGAATACGGCAAGCAGGTCGCTCTTCCATTTCCTGCATCCATTTTGACATTGCCAAAATCCAGTCCATGCCCATCATGCGTGGCTGCAATGGATCTTTTAAACGAATAAATCTTAAAAATTCAGGATTATGGTTATTCCGTCTAAAGTGTCGAGGCACTTGACGCTTAATACGACGAATAATGCCTAGACCTACCGGATTATGCCACCATGCTGTTTTAGCAGGTCGAATTAATGGTGAAAGCAATAAAACCCTATCGACGATTGGGTCTTGTCTTTTTTCTGCATACTCAAGCAAGTGATGCATCCAGATTGCCCCACCCGTACTTTGACCAATACCTACCCATGGTTTCGGTAATTGATCAGCATGTTTGACATATTGATAAACCGCCATCAAAACTTGTTGATAATGGTCAAAATTTTGAATACTTGCAGGTGAACCATTACTCAAACCATGACCAGGTAAGTCGTAGGTAATAACACTAAAGCCTTGTTCGAGTATTTCGCGAATAATGGGCTGATAAATTCCGCTATGCTCCAGATAACCATGCAATAAACATACGGTTCCTTGGATTTTGTCTAATTTAGGTTTAAAAACTTGGACATGCAGACGAAATAAAGGCATTTGGACATAGCCTTGCCAATGCTCACAGTCCAGTAAATGTAAACCGTATAATTTACGGTATGCTAAAAGCTCACGAGAAGGTTCTTCTAAGGTATTTAAATTGAGTGGGCTTAAAACTTGCGGAGTGAGTTCACGGTTCGGAACCGGTAAATCTAATTGTTTTAATACGGCAGGATTGAGAAATGGAATCTCAGACATTAAGGCACCTCTCGACAATCACTTGAACCAAATAACATGTCACGAATTGTCGCAAGTAATTCATAATTTGCACGACGACTATGATCGTAGTTTTGTGTACTCGGTTGCCAACTTGTAAGCGGGGTTGGCATTGGAGCGGTAACAGGAATAGTTTCTATCCCATTTAAAGCAAATAAACGGCGCGTACGTGGCATATGATATTCATCTGTGACCAGCATAACTGTAGGCGCACCACCTTTCTTTTGAAGTAACAATGAACTAAAGCGAGTATTCTCACAGGTATTCATACTGCGCTTTTCTAATAATTTTGCATCTACCCCACGCGCTTTCAACCATGCTTGCATATAAGGGGCTTCAACTCCACTTAGTACGATAGGTAGATGGTTTTTCTTTTCAACTTCTAAGGTTTTTTCTAGTCTTAACCGCGTATAGCTGTTAACTACAATATCTTTGCCATTTTTATCTAAAGTTAAACCACCGCCTAATACTACAATCGCATAAGGTTCTGATAACTTTTTAGGTTGAGCAGGCAGAGGGTTTTTACGAACATATTCAACTTTCTGCTCAGGCTCACTCGCCGGTTTTTGATGCTCTGGCACTACAGGTTTTCTTGCTAAAAACTCCGTATATTGCTCTGTAAGGGCTTTATTTTCAGAACTATTAATAGAAAGTGCTGCATCGATAGGACTACTTGCTTCATCGGCCGCATCAATTTCTGAATTTTTCGCAACCAAAGGAACACTCACAGCCGTCGTTTCTTTCTCTTCCTGTAGTTCTTGTTCTTTTTCTTCTAAAAGAATAATTTGCTGCAAAGCTTTATAGTTTTCTTGTATGTAACCCAAATCTGCAGTCTTATTTTCACGTAAAGCATCTTCTGTTAACTTCAAATAAGCCTGACGAGCAATCCATAAATTTGACCCCGGCTCTAAGTTGTCATGTTCACTTAATGCTGCTTTTCGCTGGCTTTCCGCAGCCACTTCATTAACATCTACCGGAACAAAATAGTTAAGTCCAGCTACAATAAGTTTTGAATAAAACGGCGAATACAAAAAAATCACGAAACAGCCTAATATTACAAATAGTACAGTAACTACTTGTACAAAACGTACCATCAAGTGTACTTTTGGCATAAAACTATTCCGTATGATTTTCAATTAAACCTAAATTGTTATAAAGCACAGGCTCTGGTTCTAACATAATTTGGAAACGCTGTTCAACATCATGTTGTACAGCTTGATAAGTTTTCTTTACATCCGCAAGAGATGCATTGGCATAATTCACCAAAACCAAGGCTTGCTTATGGAACATTCCCACTACACCGAGCTGTTTACCTTTCCATCCAGCCTGATCAATTAACCAACCAGCAGCAATTTTAACGTTACCATTAGCCTGAGGATAATGTGGAATTGTTGAGAATTGTGCGATTAATCGTTCAAATTCTTGAGTATTTACAATCGGATTTTTAAAGAAACTTCCTACATTCGGATATTCTTTTGGATCAGGTAATTTACTTTGACGAATATGAATGACCTGATTTTGTAAATTTTCAGCAGTCAGGTTATCTCCTACTGCCTGTTTTAAATCACCGTAATTTAGCTTTAGATTGGCTTGTTTAAGCAGCTTAAAGGTGACGTGAGTAATGATGTAGCGAGCTGGTTCATCTTTAAAAATGCTATGACGGTAAGAAAAATGACAATCTGCTGCCGAAATTGATCCGGTTTGTTTTAATAGACGGTCATAGACTTGTACCGACTCAATAAACTCACCAACCTCAACACCATAAGCACCAATATTTTGCACTGGTGAAGCACCAACCAAGCCCGGAATAAGTGCCAAGTTCTGTAAGCCAAACCAATTTTGCTTTGTAGTATATAAAACGAAATCGTGCCAAACCTGTCCTGCACCGACTTTAACTCGAATAAAATCCTGATCTTCAGATAAAACGTCTATGCCCTGAATATCAAGATGAATAACTAAAGCATTAATTTGTTGCGGTAATAGCATGTTACTACCGCCAGATAATACAAGTACATTTAGCTCATGCTCTTTAGCAAAAGTTAAAGCTTTTTCAATATCTTCAATAGATTTGACCTTAGTGTAATGAGAAGCTGTAACATCTAAACTTAAAGTATTGAATGGCTTAAGCTGTACTTGATTTTGAATTTGCATTGTATTGAAAAACCTGTTTTTAAACATTCAATTGTTTTTTTAGGATATTAATCCACGCCAACGCACTTGATTCACATTGGTCGAGTACACGTTCAAAGCCCTCATCTCCACCATAGTAAGGGTCAGGCAGAGCTTGTTGTGGATATTGAGGATCATGTTCACTCATTAATGCCACTTTTGCCCGAATTTGATGACTGCCAAATTGGAAGATAGCTCTTTGTAGCAAGTCGAGAATATCATCAAAGTTTTGATGATCCATTGCCAAAATCAAATCAAAATCTAAAAAGTCTTGAGTTGAAAGTTGTCTTGCCCGCAAAGAAGATAAGTCATAGCCTCTTTTTTTTGCATGCAATTGGCTACGCTGATCAGGTGCTTTATTTGGATGATAGTTACTTGTTCCAGCTGAATCGACAATGATATTGAGTTGATGCTGATCACAATAATGTCTAAAAACCACTTCAGCCGTGGGAGAACGGCAAATATTTCCTAAACAGACACATAACACCTTATACTGTGCTTCCATTAGAAATTTATTCCAACCACTTAAACTAAAAAATAAATAAGTATTTTACACGCAAAAATCTGCAAAAACCCGACAAAATTATCCATTATTATCAGGTTTGAATTGACCATTGTGACAAGCTCTCATTTTCTCAAAACTCACGCGTCTTGAAAAGTAAAATAAGAGATTTTAAAGGAATTTTCTATGTGCTCAATCCTCAACTCAATCTTGATTGTCTTTCAAGATTGAGTATCTGTAGCAATGAACACTGAAAAATCTAATAGCTTATAAATATTGCAGGATCAGTGTGAGGAAAAATTATTAAAAGAATTTGATATCAGTTGGAGTCGATATTTTAGCTGCATCGCCTAAAGGTTTTAATGAGCCATTTTTGGTATCAAAACGGAATAAGCTAATGTTATTACTATAAACATTCGTCACATACAGATATTTACCTGACTCATCAAATGAAAAAGCACGTGGTTCAATACCATTGGGCTTATAAACTTGCGGTTGACCTAACAGCCCATTCTGTTGGATTTTAAATACCAAAAGTTTGTTGTCCGCACCACGATTTGCAGCGATCACATACTTACCATTTGGACTAAGAATAATTCCACTTGCGCTCTTGAATTCAGGTGTTTTATCTTCGTGAACTAGTTCTAGCTCAGCGACTTTTTTCAAATGGCCATCTTGTACGTTAAACGTCACAATTTCACTTCGCATTTCCGCGGTAATGTATGCCTGTTTACCATTTGGTGAAAAGACCATATGACGTGGACCAGAACCATGCTTAAAACTCACATCTCGGCTCTTGTCCGCTTCAAGTGGTTGAGGCTTACTTGGGTTGTAACGAAAAGCATAGACTTTGTCATTTCCAAGATCACTTGCATATAAATACTTACCATCTGGGCTAAAAGTTGTCGAATGGGCATGGCCACTATCCTGACGCCCTTTAACATGACCAGAACCCTCCGCAAAAACAATATTTTGTACCATTTCACCCAAATGACCATTTGGTAAAATTGGCAAAACAGCAACACCGCCACGTCCTTTATCAAATGCAGAATAATTCGACACAAATAGGAATTTACCATCTAAACTGATGGATGCATGTGTTGGATGCCCGCCATGACTATTTACCGTGTTCAATACCTCTACCTTTCCGTTTTGAATCGATAATGCCGTTACCGCCCCTTCATTTTCTTCATTAGTGGTATATGCAAAACGGCCATCTTTCGATTTTACAACCCAAGATGGACTTTTCATTTGCAATACCTTAACAGGAGTTAAGGTCCCGTCAGCATTAACTTGTAGCTGGTACAAACCTTCACTGGCTTTTTCTGGTTTTTGCACAAGCGGTGCATCTGGGATAGATGTCCAGGTTCCTACTAAAGCGATTTGTTGTTGTGCTGCGTTTACTGTAGAGCCCCATCCAAATGACAAAAGCGTCAATGATAATGTTGCTGTTAATTTTTGAATTAGCTCACGATACTTAATATTTGCATATCCATTTTTGTCGGTATCCTTGCCGTATCCAGTATTGACATCAGTATCTATTTTCACATGCATATCCTTAAAAAAATTTACCTTACTTGCATTTACCAATAAGGTATTCACAATCTAATTTCATTTAATGATTTTGAAAATTAGTTTATAAAATGCCAATTTTCAAGTGAATTTTCTTTAACTAAATGCAGCTTAAAAGCACAGCTACTTTTAAGAGAATTTGCAGAATGAATCCTATAGAATGCATCTATAATAATTTTCAAAAATAAGGAAATAATGTATATGAGCCATTTTCAGTTTCAGACCGTTCCCAACATTATTTCAGGACTCGGTTCTATACAAGAATTACAGAATGTGTTGGCATCAAAAACTTACCGCAAGTTATTACTGGTAACTGATGCGGGTATGATTAAAAATCAGTTACACCTGCCTATTCTTCAAATTTTAGATACTCTTAAAATTGAACATGTCATTTATGCTGATGTTCAGGCCGACCCACCAGAGCAAGTGGTATTAGATGCAGCGAATTATGCTAAACAGCAAAATGTAGATGTTATTGTCGGCTTTGGAGGCGGAAGTTCTTTAGATGTAGCCAAAGTGATTGCCTTACTCGCACATCCTAACCAAACTCAAAACCTACAAGAAATGTATGGGGTAAATCAGGTCAAAACAGCCCGACTTCCACTTATTTTAATTCCCACTACAGCCGGTACTGGCTCGGAAGTGACGCCCATATCAATAGTGACTACAGGTGAAACGACAAAAATGGGAATTGTCTCTCCGGTACTCTATGCCGATACAGCAATTCTTGATGCAACTTTTACTCAAAATCTACCTGCCCATATTACGGCTGCTACAGGTATTGATGCAATGGTCCATGCCATTGAGGCATATACCTCTAAACATAAGAAAAATATTTATACCGATATTTTAGCGAAACACGCTTTGAAGCTGCTGAACCATAACTTACCGAAAGTTCTTAAAAACGGTAATGACTTAGAAGCACGTCAGAACATGCTGTTCGGTTCAATGCTTGCAGGTCAGGCATTTGCAAACTCACCTGTTGCTGCCGTGCATGCTTTAGCATATCCATTGGGTGGGCATTTTCATTTGTCGCATGGACATACCAATGCTTTGGTGCTGGTTGAAGTACTGAAATTTAATGCGCCCTATGCCAAACAATACTATGCAGAACTTATGCAATGGCTAGACCCATATAGCAACGGTAGCACCGATGGGTTATGTGATCTGTTTATTGACCATATGCAAAATCACTTAGACCGTAGTGGTTTGACTTTAAAACTTAGTGAGTTAGGTATTGAAGAGTCTAGCTTACCAAGACTTGCTCAAGATGCCATGTTGCAAACTCGATTACTGCAAAATAATCCACGTGACATGACAGAAGCAGCTGCTTTAGCAATTTATCAGGCGATTTATTAATGACTAAACCCGTTTTAAAAACTCGTGATCAATTTAAGTTCTTTTTAGATATTCAAACTCGCTGGGCAGATAACGATATTTACGGTCATGTGAATAATGTGACTTACTATAGCTATTTTGATACGGCAGCCAATGCTTTGCTCATCCAGAAAACAGGTTTTGATATTCATGAAGCAAAATCAATTGGTTTAGTCGTCGACTCAGCTTGTAGCTTTTTTCAAGAGTTATCATTTCCAGAAGTTATTCAGGTAGGCGTTGCGATTGGTAATATTGGTACCACATCTTTACGCTATGAATTGGCAATCTTTAAACAAGGACAAGACCAAGCATCAGCTCAAGGACATTTTGTGCATGTTTTTGTTGACCGTGAAACACGCAAGACTGTTCCAATATCCGAGTCAGTCCGTGAAGTTTTAGAGAATTTTTTATTATAAAAAATGAGGCAAAAAGAAAATAAGCTCCTCTTTTTGCCTCATCCTAACTTAGATCATTGCAGGATCACTAAAGGAATCCTCACCTGTTTCGACTCGGCCAGCAAAACGTCGGTAATAATACGGATCACTCTGGCTCGTAACTTCAAAATCATACCAATGCCCAACATCAGCCAACGACCAATGTTGCTTAACAACTTGTCCCGCTTTTACGGTCAGTTGCAATGGCGCATCTTGTCGATATGCACAAGGTTTTACTGTCAATATTGTATCCTTGGCTCCCTCATTCATGAGTTCGACATAAACATCACCATTAGCAATGTCATAGCACACTCGAATTTCAGGTTTAACACCACTATCGATAATACGTTGAGTATCCCCTTTAAAATGACGATGGTAGCCATTTGGACCAAGTACCCATAGGTCATAACGGCCTAAGTTATCGTTTAAAGCATCCCACTCATCATCTAAAGTTTTATTCGGCTCGACAATATAACGCTTTGGAATACGGTCTAAATTGAGCTTGTCATATACATGGAAAACCGCTGCCTGCTTACCCGTATTAGAAAAAATCAATTGCACCTTACCATCTGCTTTACAACGCGCACTGGTATGCAACTCATAAGGTAGCGCCCGTGATAGACGGATCCCACTTTGCTGAATGGGTAACTTAATATCCGTGGGTACAGGAACAGCTGGCAAAGCTTCTTGGTTTTCCCTTAGCGCATCTGCCTGCAGACGTGTTTGTTTACCACTCAGCTGCGGTAAAACATCTGCATTTGGTGTTTTAAAGTTAAATGCACTTGTTAAATCACCACACACTGCACGGCGGTATGGACTGATATTCGGCTCTTTTACACCAAAACGTTTTTCTAAAAACATGAGCACAGAAGTATGGTCAAAAACTTGCGAGTTCACCCAGCCACCACGGCTCCATGGGGAAATCACATATAACGGAACACGAGGGCCCGGACCATAAACTCGTCCATCAGGTGTAGGCTGAGAATGACTTCCTTCAGGTGCAGCATGATCAAAATATTCATCCTGCATATCAACACTGCTTAGTGTCGATTTACCTGCGTACTGGCCGTTTTTGAGTCGAGATGGTGCTGATGGCGATGGCATATGGTCAAAGTAACCATCATTTTCATCAAAGTTGATGAGCAGAGCCGTTTTACTCCACACCTCTGGTACAGCAGTTAATGCATCAATAATTTCTTGGATAAACCAAGCTCCTTGAACTGGGCTTGAAGGGTCTGGATGTTCACAGTAAATTGATGGCGCATTAATCCAAGAAACTTGAGGTAACTTCCCTTCACGAATGTCTCTTTTAAAAGCGTCGAGATACTCTTCTGGTTTATTGCCCGGTAGCGTATTTGCAATGCCTTTATAGAGTGGATTTTTGGCATTATCAGTAGCCGCATCATAGGCTTTATACGGTAGTTTTTGACCCGTATCAGCATATGGTTTATTCGGCTCCCCACCGCTTGAAACGGGATAACCGGATGCAATGTTGGCCTTTCTAAAAGAACGGAATGCACCCAACATATTATCGCCCCATTCATCCGGCATATTCTGATAACAAATCCAGCTTATCCCTGCTTCTTCTAATCTTTCGGCATAGGTTTTCCAAGTGTAACCACGGTCTGCCGTTGCTGGGTTACCATCAATCCAGTCCCATTCATTATTTACAAATGAACGCTTGGTCGGTGTTGCACCATTGGTACCAGTTAAATGAAAAGAGCGGTTCGCATCTGTTCCGGTGTGCATGGAACAATGGTAGGCATCACAAATTGTAAAGGCATTGGCAAGTGCAAACTGATATGGGATTTCTTTTTCTTTAAAATAGCCCATAGATATATCGGTTTTATGAGTTGGCCAGTTTGCCATACGTCCATTGTCCCACGCCAACTGACTGTCATCCCACGTATGAGGCGTACCATCTGCACGCTGTGCATTATTGGCTGTTCCATCTAAGTGAAATGGGGTTAAAACCTGACCATTACTTCTCAGCTGTTCCCAGACACGGCGACCATTTGGCAGAGGGATTGTAAAACGGTCAGCAAAGCCTCGAACGCCCTTTAACGTACCAAAATAATGGTCAAAAGATCGGTTTTCCTGCATTAAGATGATGACATGTTCAACATCCTGAATAGTGCCCGTTTTATTATTTGCAGGAATTGCTAGAGCTTTTTGAATACTCGATGGGAAAGCCGCTAACGCTGCAGCGCCAAAGCCCATATTTAAAGAGTAATTTAAAAATTTACGACGTGTAATCATGATCAAATTCTTTTTATTATTGTAAGTTTATGGAGCACAGCGCATGACAGGCTTTTTACCTGTGTCAGGTGCATTCGAATTATCATTTGCCGAGTCGTTACAGCCACTCAGCAGAATGGCGCCGATTAATAAAAAATAAGAATATTTAAAGGAAGTTGTTCCTGTGCATTGCCTTTTCATGACGATATATAGTCCATTTAAAATCTAAAATGGCTAACATAGAAAAGTACAATGACAGTGGCGTGACCTGAATATTTCAATCCAGTGAAAACTATGAAAATTCTAATTTTTCAAATTTCTCACCAGATCAAAACTCAATTGAACTTAAGGCTTTAATTGAATATTTTGCAGCTCACCATCAAAAGTCTCTATGAGGCTTTTAATAACGGGTTGTTGCTGTAATAGTTCTGTAGCCCGATGGAAAGCTTTTTCTTTACGAACGCTTTGCATAACATACGGTGTAGCAGTATTGACTGCACCATACTCGACCGTAAATTGTGTATTTGGCCACTGCTGCTTTAAAGCTTCAATTAGGGCTTGTTGTAGCTGAGTCAACATATTTTCATATTCTTGAGGAATATGGAAAACCGTGTTGCCACCAATTTCCCCAGTCATCACACCATGTTGAGCAAGTTCTTGAACGGCTGGAGAAAGCTGGCTATTTCTAAACCAAAACTCCCACTTTTCAAGTGTCCACTCACCTTCCAAAGTTTGTGATGGCAACTTTAAAATATCTTGTGGCATCAGCTGGTTGTTATCTGTTGCGTTAGGCTCTTTTACCACCGCAACTGTTTCAACAATTTCAGCTTGCATCAATGACTGTTGTTCAATAACAGGTTCAGAAACCAAGTCATAAGCTGACGTATCTTGAACAAGTGAAAATTCAGCATTCGATGCTTCAAATAAACCTATAGGCTCAGCAGTAGAAGCTGGTTCAGGTTCGATTTGTTTGACTTGGGTTTCAGCCTGAACTTGTACTAACTTTTGTTCTGGTACCGGAATGAAATCTTCTTCAAGAACACTAACAGTCTCTTGAACAACTGCTGACTCAAGTCCAATCAACTCATGATGATTTGGGTCAAATACCATTAAGTCCTGATTAGGCTGAGGTTCAGGTTCAGGTTCAGGTTCAGGTTCAGGTTCAGGTTCAGGTTCAGGTTCAGGTTCAGGTTCAGGTTCAGGTTCAACCATAGCGGGTTGGCTAATAACTTCAACAGGCTGAATAGCACTTACAGGAGTAATCTCTTGGGCTGTTTGAGCTTGTGAATTTAGACCTACTTCTGCTTGCCCATTTTGTTGAACAGGCTCTGAAACTAAAATTTCATTTGGTGCTAAAGGACGGAATGCCAATAATCGTAAAACGCACATTTCAAAACCTTGCTCTTGCGTTACGGCAAGCTGCAAGTCTGACCGGCCTTTACATGCGATTTGGTAGTAAAGCTGCAAATCTTGAGCAGAAATCAGTTTAGAAAGCTGAAGAATTTTGGCATTAATTTCTTCACTGTACTTTAAGCCGAGCTCTGGTAAATATTGTAATAAAGCCAACTCATGCAATGTTGAAATGAGCTGATCCAGGACTAATGAGACATCCAAGGCCTGATATCTAAACTGGAGTAATAATTGGCTCACTTTTTCACGTTGGTTTTGATGAACCGCTAAAATCAAATCATATATGATCGTACGGTCAATCAGGCCAAGCATTTCTTTAACATCTTGATGATGTACAGCACCCTGCCCATAAGCAATCGCTTGGTCAGTTAAAGATAATGCATCACGTAATGAACCTTGTGCAGATTCAGCAATTTGCCAGATTGCATCTTGGTCAGCAGCAATCTGTTCTTTTTCAAGAATAGCGCCAAGATGCTTGGTAATTTCATCGACAGCTAAAGGTCGTAGAGTAAATTGCAAACAACGTGAAATAACCGTAATCGGTAGCTTTTGTGGGTCTGTCGTTGCAAACAAAAACTTAACGTGTTCTGGTGGTTCTTCTAGTGTTTTTAATAACGCATTAAAAGAATGCGTCGATAGCATATGTACTTCGTCAATCAGATAAACTTTAAAACGACCTTGCGTTGGCGCATAAGGAACGTTGTCTAAAAGTTCACGCGTATCTTCTACTTTTGTTCTTGAAGCAGCATCGATTTCAATTAGGTCAATAAAACGGCCTTCATTTACCGCTTTACACGTTGCACAAACTTCACATGGTGTAGAAGTCACACCCGTTTCGCAGTTCAAACACTTGGCTAAAATACGTGCGATTGTAGTTTTACCTACACCACGCGTTCCTGTAAATAAATAAGCATGGTGAAGACGACCGCGTTCCAATGCACTGCTTAATGCACGAGAAACGTGGTTTTGCCCCACTAACTCATTGAAATTACGTGGACGGTATTTTCTAGCAAGTACTTGATACATGTATGCTCCTTGTTACAGGCATAAGCATACTTTGTTTTTAAAAGAGTGTGAACGCATAAAGCTCATATCCGTACAGATAAACTGCGAACTGGCTTCTTTTCTCTACCAGAACCGTTTATTTGTCTAAGGATGATCATGGTGTAACTCCTGATCTGTAACACCCTCATCCATCGTTTGCACGAGTCCCACCCCATCCTTAATTTCAGCCGAATAATTTCCCTTCTCGGTAAAAATTTGCATAATCGTATAGTGGTCTTTTTGACTTTGAGTAATGGTAAAGAAATTTTGATTCGGATCACCCTGATCAAATTTACCGATCCACCGAACAATATCTTGGTCAACAGGTTCGATCTCTACAATTTTACCCGTGCGATTAATGCCATATTCCAACATTTGGAACTTAACAGTGTCACCCACTTTTTTAAGTTCAATCACATTTGGATCATATTTAATGACCATACCTTCTGCATTTTTAATTAGTGGAAAATTAACATTAGAAGGTATTTGATCCTTTTCTATTTCATTAAAAACAATCTGTTGCTGAGACAATCTTTCTTTTTCAGACGGACTCAAATTCAGTATATTTTGACGAGCAAATTCATTCTGATTCTCTGCCATTTTTTGCCCAGTCCCTTGCCCATTTTCTGAAGACGACGTTAAAGCAGAAGAGCTTTGCTGTGAAAAGGCAAACCAGATTAAAACTGCTAACGCCACGCAAGCGATAGCAGTTCCTATTAACAATTTATTTTTCTTCATTATTTACAGCTAGAAATAGAGATTAATTATATAGAGAAATTTTCTGCGCATTCAGATTAATGACACTGACCGCATCAATTTTTCCATCTACACCTAAACGTACGCCATATTTAGGGTTATATAGATAGGGACTCGAATAAAAATTAATGTTATTACCACCCATTGCTGTACTTCCTAACGGATGAGCAAAGCCTGAGCCAATATTGGTTGAACCATTATGGTATAGGCCTAGATTGTGCCCAACTTCATGACGCATAGCAGCGAAAGAACAACCGGCAATATCATTTGCGCCAATCATGTTATATGCAGAAGCATTAATCCAAGCCCAACCACAACCGCCATCACCCGGTTCATTACCTTGATAATAGACACCGTCTGCCAATACACGTTTACGCTCATTTTGTACCGTGGTGTCATCTCGTCCAGTCGAGATTGCTTCTTTTAAAGTGGTAGCAGGGATTTTATAAGTTAGATAACCTACATCTCTTAAATAAAAACGTGCATTCGAATTTTCAGCAGTTAAATTCGTTAAATTTACGCCTTCAATCATTCTAAGTTTAGCAGCGCTTTCTCCTAAAATTGAGTTTACCTCTGGGCTAGAAACCAACAACATATCAATTGTATAACTATCTACTGTCCAGCCTTGAGCGGTGTAGATAAAACGGCGATTTTCACCCTTTTTAATTGCAGTAGACAAGCCATTAGCGGCATTAATATAAGTGTCTGCCGATGCATTAGACACAATAACAACTTTATCGCCGACTTGAGCTTTAGCAGGTAGCTGCAAGGTCGGTTGCCAATTTGAAGTAGACAGTTTCACCTTTAAAGTGGGCTGCGTCATATTCGGTAAAGTTGCTGGGATTGTTGCTGTAGAATCAATCACCTTTGTAGGTGAAGAGATCAACTGCCAATATCCTTTGTCGCTTACATACATAAACTCGTATTGATCGCCTGTTTTAAGCATTAGGGTCGCTTGGCTATTAATATTTGTATTATTAATTTTTGCAGACCAAGTCGCTGTAGACTTGATAATAATTCTATCCCGATCACTTGCAGTGCTCGGCAAAGTGAAATTGGAAACCCAGTTTCCATCTCCAAATGAAACTTCTGTAAGTGGACTATTAACTGTCGCTAATGACGTTCCAATTTGCTGAACATTTAGCTTCTGAGGTTTTATATACTCTGGAACCCATTTTCCTAAAGCAGAATAATATTTGAACCAATATTCAGAGCCATTTTTTAATGTAAAACTGCTCGGGAATAGTAAATTTGTTTTATCAATGTCCGAACTTGCACTTGCTGTAGAAACAACTTGTAAGGTTGTTCCATCACGGACATCACTCGGTAATGCTATGGTTTGTGCCCATTTGTCATTTTGAATAAGTACTTTTTGCATTGATGCAGTTGTTAATGGAACGACTTCATAGGTCGCACCATTAGTAGGACTCACTGTCGCTAACTGAGCGATCCATTTATTTTGACTACTATTAAAGATGAATTGGTAAACATCACCACTATTTATCTTTAATACTTCTAACGGAATATTGGTATTAGAAGTATCTAAATAGCTACTATAGGCAGCACTAGAACGAATTGTAATTTTGTCCAAATTATTAGCGCTTGAGGGTAAAGTTAGGTTTTTGACCCAATTCCCATTTGCTAGATTAAATTCTAAATCTGAATAACCGGATGGAATTGATCCACTATTATTATTCTGATTTGGTGAAAGTACAGTTGCGGCATATACAAGTGAAGACGCAACAATTGCTCCAATAATGAGTGATGTTTTTAATTTAAAATTCACAGCAGCCTCTTTTATTTGTTTTTAGATTTTTCGAATAGCAGGTTAGCAAACCATTTTTACGCAGTCAATTTCACAATAATTATTTTTTCATTAAATTTCAATTACATGACCACTGAATCATTTTGAAATAAAAATATGAACCTTTTTAAAGAATAGTTTATTTATGAGAATTAAATAACCAATTTTTAATATGTAGAAAATATTAAAAAGATATTTAAGGATAAAAAGAAAGGTAGTCTCTCTTTTTATCCTTTAGTTTTAATTTACTTTATTTGGAAAGCTCAGCCAGACAAATACAGTTAAAAGGAAGAAACAGATCGCTGAGATGGTAAGCACCCAACTATGGGCATAGCTAAAAGCTTGCTGCGCAACTGCAATTAATTGTCCTCCCAAAGGATTTTCAAGGTTAGACGCTAATTGCATGGTTTCTCCAATCGAGATATTCGCTTTTTCAATTAAGTCCGTTGGGAGCTGTTCTGGCAAAATAATTGAACGACTATAAAACCAAGATAACATTAACCCAAATATAGCAACGCCCAAACCAGCCCCAAGCTCATAGGCCATCCCTTCAATGGCACCTGCTGCACTCGCCTTTTGCGGAGGTACAGATGACATAATCGCAGCAGTTGAAGCAAGTAAGGCAATCTCAATGCTAAAGCCTAAAAAGACCATACACGTCCATGCTAAAAAGTGGTCAGTTGAAAAGTTAAGCTGGGCAAGTCCCCATAGACTAAATCCACTTATTAAAATACCAACAGTAGATACAAGTCTAAGTCCCCACTTATTCAAGCAAATTCCAGCTAATGGACCACCTAAACTAATCGCAATCATGAATGGAATAATAAACATAGCTGCCTGTAATGGTGAAAACCCATGCACAAACTGCAACTCTTGAGACAGTAATAATTCAAAGCCAACCAAAGCAATCATGGACACAACTGCCATAACAATACTGGTAGAAATCACAGGATGTTTAAACAATTCCAGATCAATCATTGGTGTCGTAGCTCTTTTTTGGCTTCGAATGAAGTGAATTAATGTGCTTATACCCACCACAAACATCACAACCGTGAGCACCGAGAAGTTATACATAGCCGATTTGATTGAATAGATCAGGCTTAAAATGGCTACAACCAAAACTAAAGCTTGCCCTAAGTTAATTGGCTGATCAGTTTTCTCTTGTTGTTTAGGAATGATCATCACGATCATAACTAGAACCACTAAAATGATCGGGATATTAATGAGGAATACAGCTCCCCAGTGGAAATGCTCTAATACAAAACCACCAACTAGTGGACCAAAAGCTGCTCCACCTCCACCTACTGTAGACCAAAGACCAAGTGCAAAATTTCTCTGTTTTTCTTCGGTAAAAGCATTACGGATACCTGATAAAGTGGCAGGAATAAGCATAGCTGCCCCTAGACCTAAGACAGCACGAGAAGCAATTAAGGCATAGGCAGTTGGAGAAAAAGCCGCAGCTAAAGAACCAACACCAAAAACTGCGGTTCCAATAAATAATAATTTTTTAAAGCCAATACGATCACCGAGTGCACCCATCGGTAAAATCAAACCCGCCATAATCAGTGAATAAATATCAATAATCCACAAAAGCTGATTGGCAGTTAAATTCAATGCTGCACTTAAAGATGGTGTTGCAACATGCATCACCGTTGCATCAATCGTAACAGGTAAATAAATGAGGACGATAATTGTGAGGATTAACCATTTTTTTTGCATAACGCTCTTCGATATCCAAAACTTGGACATGTGTTCAAATTGCGGTTATTATATACACAATTGGACACTTGTCCAACTTTAAATTTTAATGTAGTTTGTGTCGAATTCAGTCAGGTGTAAGAAACATGGCCTATCTTAATCGCGATCAACGCAGAGAAATGATTCTGCAAGCTGCCATGCAAATTGCTTTGGCTGAAGGTTTTACAGCCATGACGGTACGTAGAATCGCAACAGAAGCACAAACCTCTACCGGACAAGTCCATCATCATTTTTCTTCGGCATCTCATTTAAAAGCTGAAGCTTTTTTAAAGCTGATGGAACAGCTTGATGAAATTGAACAAACTCTCCAAACAACTAGCCAATTTCAAAGACTCTTCATCTTATTAGGTGCAGAAAATATAGACAGGCTTCAGCCCTACTTACGTTTATGGAATGAAGCTGAACTCTTGATTGAACAAGATGCAGAAATACAAAAAGCGTATAACCTCGCCATGCAAAGTTGGCATCAAGCTATTGTGCAATCGATTGAAGGCGGTCAAAAAGAAGGCGAATTTAAAAATAGGTCTAATTCCACAGATATTGCATGGCGACTCATTGCCTTTGTTTGCGGATTAGAAGGGATTTATAAACTTGGTTTACAAGGTTTGGCTGAAGAAGATTTTAAGCGTCATACCGAAGCAATTATTCGCCTAGAATTATTATAAATGTTGAGCTGGCATTGCTTAAAAATACCAGCTTTAAAATACTAAAATTAGAACCAGCCTTTACGGCCTTTTAAAATTTGGTCGGTGCAACGTAAAGCTTCTTGGGTCAGGCCCCACAAACGATAATCGCCTGTGATTGAACCAATCTGGAAGTTATGAGTATAAGCAAAGCTAAGGTCACGCTCAGGATCGCACCACGCTCCTGAACCATTGTAACCAATATGCCCAAAACCATTTTTTGCACGTTTACCCATGGTAATAATACGGTGATATCCTAAGCGCCAATTCATCGGTATTGGCATGACACGATCACGTGCATAACTTTGAATAGTACTAAGTTCTTTAAATATTTCTGGGTGAATCAATTGCTGTCCATCCCATTCACCTTGATTTGCTAGCATCGCATAAATTTTAGCAAGGCTATTTGCAGTAAATGTCCCGTTCGCTGCCGGAATGACTGCTTGCAGTCCCTCATCACTAAAGAAACTAAAATTTTTCATTCCTTTTGGAATCATGGCATCCTGAAAGTCTTGCGGGTCTTGACCCGTCCATGTAATCACTTTTTCAGAGAGTGAACTCTTACGCGTCTGTGGCTTTTTAGGTTTTTCAACTTGAGTAGATGCTGGTTTTTCTGGTTTTGGTTGAATAATTAAACGTGCTACACGATCCAACTCATTTGCAGGCGTTCCAAAATAAGCACCATCTAGCTGTAATGGCTCAACAAGATATTTTTGCATGAGCTGATCTAAAGATTGACCAGTTGCTTTTTCAAGTATGCCACCGACAAGCCAACCGAATGTTAAAGCTTGATAAGCATTGCCCTCTCCTGCAAGGAATCTTGGCTTAGTCGCCGCGACCACTTCTAACATATGTGACCAGTCGAGCATTTCTCTCGCACTTTCGATGATATTTCGAACATCAAACATGCCGCTTTGATGGCTTAGCACATGACGCAAAGTCATTTGCTCTTTTCCATTTTGAGCAAACTCAGGCCAATAGGTCGCAATCGGTTTGTCGTATTCTAAAAACCCTTCACTTACCAAAATATGCGCTAAAGTTGCAAGTACACCTTTACCCGTAGAGTAGCAAACTGCCAATGTGTCAGGTTGCCAAGCTTCAGTTTGTGATTTTAGACCGGTGTAGATATCTACAACTTTTTGGCCTCTAAAATAAACCGCTAAAGCAGCTCCACCTTGTCCTGTTCTAGCATCTTGAAGACGGCTGAACTGGTGAGCTAAATCAATAAAACGTTCATCTAAAATACCGTGATAGTTATGGGTATCGGCCAGTAAAATTTCTTTAATCACATGAAGTTCCTTGCATTTTTTTGTTATTTTCCTCAAAAGCAGCCCAAACCTCTGTTCAGGCTGCTGCTATTTTTATAATGCTTTTACAGTTCCTGCAACATGCGGTTTTTGTGATTTGGCATTACGAATCAAGAAATCTGTCTTTTTATCTGCATTTGCCGTTAAAAACTCAACTTTTGATGGCAAGAACATTGGCAGCTTAAACCATACATCTGCTTCATAAGCATTTGGTAATTCAAGATTCGCTAATGCTTTCGCTTTACTCCACATGCCATGCGCAATGGCTTGCTTAAAGCCAAAAGCTTTTGCTGTAATAGCATGAATATGAATTAAGTTAAAATCACCAGACACTTTCGCATAACGGCGACCAGTGTTTTCTAAAATATTCCACTCTGCCTTTGGAACATAAGCTGGCACTTGTTCTTCTTTAGCTTTCTCACCTACTCTTTTCTCAACTTTTTGGCGAGATAAATAAGTTGTTAAGCCTTCCATCACCACTTCATTGCCAACTTTTGCCGTGGTAATAAAGTCAAACTGAACGCCTTTATCATGTGGTTTTAGTTCCCCAAATTTACATGACAGAGTGAGTTTTTCAGTTACGCCAATCGGTCTGGTCTGTTTAATCTGGTTACGGATATGCACTAAACCTAAAATTGGAAATGGGAAGGCTTCTGCTGTCATCATGTGCATTTGCAAGCTTTGAGAAAGTACCGCTAGATAAATTGCCGGTACAAAGCCATTATTTTGAAAGCCACATACTTCGTTATAAGCCTTCAAATGGTTCTGATCAATTTCTAGGGTATCTACCACATATTCAACTTGCGGTAAGATTTTTGGGCCTTTAGGCTTTTTAAAAATTAAACCTTGCACTACTTTTGGATAAGCCAATGCCGCTTTTGGTAGCTGGCTAAAATGACGAGTATTCATACCTAACCTTTTATAATTTATAAATTCTTGAATAAAAAAGGGATGCACAAGCACCCCTTTTAGCTAAAAGTGCTTAAGCGCCCAACAAGCTTTGACCGCACACGCGTACAACGTTGCCATTTACACCTGTAGAAGCAGTTGATGCAAACCATGCAATTGTTTCTGCTACATCAACAGGTAAACCGCCTTGTTGCATTGAGTTCATACGGCGACCAGTTTCACGAATTGCAAATGGAATCGCAGCAGTCATTTGAGTCTCGATAAAGCCAGGTGCTACTGCATTAATGGTAATACCATTTTTTAGAATAGGTGCAGTAAATTTAACTAGGCCAATTACACCCGCTTTCGATGCAGCATAGTTGGTTTGACCAAGGTTACCAGCAATACCGCTAATTGATGATACACAAACAATACGGCCATTTGCGTTTAGACCATCGTTTTCTAACAAGTAGTCATTTACGCGTTCAGCAGCAGACAAGTTAATGTTAATGACCAAGTCCCAAAGCTCTGGCTTCATGTTTGCCAAAGTTTTGTCACGAGTAATACCCGCGTTATGAACGATAATATCTAAACCGCCTTGTTTTGCCGCAGCAGCTTTAATTTTTTCGCCCGCATCAGCAGCTGTAATGTCAATTGCCAATGTAGAACCGCCAATGTCAGCTGCTACACGGTCAAGATCAGCTTGTTGTTGTGGTACGTCTAAACAAATAACATGAGCACCGTCACGTGCCAACACATGTGCAATTGCCTCACCAATACCACGGCTTGCACCAGTTACTAACGCAGTTTTTCCAGCAAGCGGTTTTGCCCAATCAACATCAACTACATCTGCTTTAGAAACACGAATCACTTGACCAGATACATAAGCTGAACGTGGTGAAAGCAAGAAGCGTAATGTTGATTCAAGGTTTGCAGCAGCACCTTCGTCTACATACACAACTTGAGCAGTAATACCCTTTTTAAATTCTTTACCTACAGATTTGATAAAGCCTTCAAGTGCACGCTGAGCAATCGCCTGTTTTACAGTTTTTGCAGTTTCAGGCGTTGTACCAATAACAATCACTCGACCAGAAGTCGCAACTTGACGTGCAATCGGATTAAAGAATTTATAAAGTTCGTTTAACTGTTCTGAGTTTTGAATACCAGATGCATCAAATACAACTGCTTTGAATTTTGATTCTTTATCGCCTGCATTGAATGGACGTAAATTTAAACCAACTTTTGCAGCTTCTTGTTGTAATGCAACATTATTGCCTACATAGCTATCTGCATGAATATTGCTAAGTACTTGTGCAATCGCACCAGACAAAACGCTTGACGGCGCCGCGCCAACCAATACTGCACCTTTCACTACTGGCTGAGCACTTTCAAAACGCTCTAATACAACAGGCGAAGGTAAACCCAGATTTTTAACAACGAATTTACCAATAGGAGATTGCGTAAATGCTTGGTATTGATCAGTCATGATTATTATCTCTCAAAGAAATGAATTTTCTACGACAGGCTTCATTATGTTATGAGATGGATAGAAACAATATGAAAGCAGTCGTTCATTAGAGTTACTCCAAATCATACTTGAGTTCATCTTAGGATGTCTTGACCTGAATACTATCTACAATGTCATTCTAGTCAATACAGGTCTATTTGAATTGTGTTAAGGTAGCTAACAAGAATATCGTTATTATGCTTGGAAAAGCCTTATGAGCAAAACAACTCAAGAAAATCCAGCAGTCGAGAATTCTGCTCAGGAAAAAGTGTCAAATACATCAAAGTCGGCTTCTAACACGGCTAAGCGTAACAACACTACTCCTAAAGCAGCAACTAATACACCAAAAACGACACGTACTCGTTCAACGACTGCACCTGCACGTAGCCTTCGTAGTAAGAGCGCTGCTTCAGCAACCCCGTCTACATCTTCAAATGTAGCTGCAGCACCAAAAGCAACAAAAACCAAAACTTCTGTTCAACAGGATAAAACCATGAGTCAAAACACTGTTCGCCGCGTTGCAATCCTTGGTGGCAACCGTATTCCATTTGCACGTTCAAATACTGCTTATTTTAAAGCGTCTAATTCTGACATGCTGACAGCAGCATTGAATGGTTTGGTTGAGCGCTTTAACTTACAAGGTAAACGTATTGGCGAAGTTGTTGCGGGCGCAGTTTTAAAACATAGCCGTGACTTCAACATGACTCGTGAAGTTGTATTGAGCACAGATCTTGCTCCTGAAACTCCTGCTTACGACATCCAAATTGCATGTGGTACAGGTTTACAAGCAGCATTTGTTGTTGCTAACAAAATTGCGCTTGGTCAAATCGACGTAGGTATTGCAGGTGGCGTAGATACAACTTCTGACGCACCGATTGCTGTAGGTGATGGTTTACGTAAGGTTTTACTTGAGCTTAATGTTGCTAAAACGGGTAAAGACCGCCTTAAAGCACTCACAAAAATTGATTTTAAAAAGCTTCTTGATGCACCAAGCAATGGTGAACCGCGTACTGGCCTTTCAATGGGTGAGCACCAAGCAATCACTGCTTTAGAATGGGGTATCACTCGCGAAGCACAAGACGAATTAGCTGCAAGCAGCCATCAAAAACTTGCTGCTGCTTATGAGCGTGGTTTCTTTGATGACTTAATGACTCCATTCTTAGGTCTTAACCGTGACAACAACTTACGTCCTGACAGTACAGTTGAAAAACTTGCTAAGTTAAAACCAGTTTTCGGTAAAGGCGAAACTGCAACAATGACAGCGGGTAACTCAACTCCGTTGACTGATGGTGCTTCTGTGGTATTGCTTGCTTCTGAAGAATGGGCAAAAGAAAACGGACATGAAGTTTTAGCTTATCTTTCTTTCTCTGAAACAGCAGCTGTTGACTTCATTGGCAAGAACGGTCCTAAAGAAGGCTTATTGATGGCTCCTGCTTATGCAGTACCTCGTATGCTTAAGCGTGCTAACCTTAAGCTTCAAGACTTCGATTTCTACGAAATCCATGAAGCATTTGCATCTCAAGTACTCTCTACCTTAAAAGCTTGGGAAGATGAAAAATTCTGTAAAGAACGTCTTGGCTTAGATGCACCATTGGGTTCAATTGACCGCTCTAAACTGAACGTAAATGGTTCATCTTTAGGTGCAGGTCACCCATTTGCTGCAACTGGTGGTCGTATCTTGGCTACTGCAGCTAAATTAATTAATGAAAAAGGTTCAGGCCGCGCATTAATCTCGATCTGTACAGCAGGCGGTGAAGGTGTGGTTGCGATTGTAGAAAAATAATTTCTATTTATCGACCAAAAAAATAAGCACCCATCTGGGTGCTTATTTCATTTCAATCTATGTGAATTAATGAAGTGATGCTGCTTTAGCATTTGGGAAAAACTTATCTTCAATATGGTCATAGCACCACTGGAAAATAAAGGTATAAACCAAAATACATAAGGTCAAACCTATATCTAAAATAAATGCATCAATCACTGTCATCTGCATCATATATGCAATCATTGGAACAGTCGCAATCAGCAAACCACCCTCAAAACCAATCGCATGTAAAATCCGCACAGGGATCGTTCTTTCCCAATTAAATTTATGCTCTACTTTTTCGAAATAGTGGTTAAAAATCATATTCCAGAAAACTGAAACCACTGCCATAAACACACCAAGTGTTCCGGTCACTTCCATCGGCATGTCAAAAATAAAACTTAATGCAATCGCAATGATGACCAACAAAATTCCTTCATAACTGATTGCATGAATGAGTCTTCTCTTGGAAATCAACATTTTTAAATACTCAATAATAACTTGGATAATGTGCATTTTATTTTTATAATTTTGATTAATCCAATTAGGTTCTTTCATTTTTTTTGATAGATGAATATTAATCAAGAACAACTTCTCATGTTCCAAGCCGTTATGGAAACAGGTTCATTTTCAGCAGCAGCAAGGAAACTCGGTAAAGTCCCCTCTGCTGTGAGTATGTCGATTGCTAATTTAGAAATTGATCTGAACCTGACTTTATTTGAACGTAAAGGCCGCGAACCTACTCCTACAGCCGAAGCACGAGTGCTATATGAAAAAACGGCGCAACTATTGATTGAAATGAATCAATGGAAACAGCACGCGCATGCATTAAGTACTGGGCTGGAACCTAATCTTACTATTGTTGTGGTGTCTGAGCTGCTACATACCAATTGGACCGACTATGTTTGCCTGCTAGAAAGTCGCTTTCCCGATCTACAAATTAATATTGTATCTGCCCCTCAAGAAGATGCGCTTCAAATGTTGTTAGATGGATCTGCCCAACTGGCCCTTATGTTTGAACGTGAGCATTTAGACAATAGAGAACAGTTTGTTGAACTCAAACGTGAAGCCTTAATTCCTGTTATTTCAAAAACCCATCCGCTCGCAAGCCAAGAGCATGTTTCATATGAGCAGATTTTAGGTACAAGACAAATTGTGGTGGCAAGTCGAGATGAAACATTAAAACCCGAATTATTATTTTCAAAACATTACTGGCGTACAGACAACCACCACTCTGCTTGCTTAATGATTTTACGTAATTTAGGTTGGGGCGTACTTCCGCAAGAGATGTTTAAAGAAAATCCTGAGTTAAACAATAAGCTTAAAGCATTAGATGTATTTGATTTTACGCCTCGATTTGAATATTACGTTGATTTGGTCTGGAGCCGCGAAAGTGAACTCGGTGCTGCTGCACGGTTTTTGATTGACTATATTCGTAATAAGCGAATGCAACCAGCTCCGTAAAATCATTTCAATTTAGATGCAGAACCTAAACGTTTTTCTTTGAAACATAACAATTGATATATCGACAGTATGGATAGAGTTTGTGCTATAAAGAAAACATAAGATTTTTTATTGAAGATGTTGAATATCAATGACTCATACAGCACTTGACCAATTAAAAACATTAACGACCGTTGTTGCTGACAGTAGCGACCTTGAAGCAATTCGTAAATTTCGTCCCTTAGATGCTACGACGAATCCTTCGTTAATTACCGCTGCGGCAGAGCAACCAGAAAGTAAAGAGCTCATTGAAGATGCTTATTATCAAGCCAAAGAAGAAGGCTATAAAAATGATGAACTGATTGAAAGAACCATTGATATTTTAACCGTAAAATTTGGTGTAGAAATTTTAAAACTTATAGAAGGCCGTGTTTCTACAGAAGTCGATGCTGCACTTTCATACGACACCGAAGCAACCATTCAAAAAGCACATGAATTATGTGAGCTTTATAAAGGATATGGGATCGATCAGTCACGTATTCTTATTAAAATTGCATCGACCTGGGAAGGTATTCAAGCGGCTAAAGTGCTTGAAGCTGAAGGAATTGCCTGCAACCTCACTCTCCTTTTCGGTTTACATCAAGCCCAAGCGTGTGCAGATGCCAAAGTTACTTTAATCTCACCTTTTGTAGGCCGTATTTTAGACTGGTACAAAAAAGCTGAAGGTGTAGGTTCTTACCCAATCGAGAAAGATCCAGGTGTGGTTTCAGTTAAGAAAATCTACACTTACTACAAGCAGCAAAATATTCCAACTCAAGTCATGGGTGCGAGCTTCCGTAGCATCGACCAAGTGCTAGGCCTTGCAGGATGTGATTTGCTTACGATCTCTCCAAGCTTGCTAACGCAGCTTGAGCAAGATACGCGTACAGTCGATGCAGCACTTGATGCAAACAAAGCAAAACAGGCAGAAGCGATTGTTAGACCAGCTCAAGATGAGCAAAGTTTTAAAGATGAACTTAACCATGACTTAATGGCATTCCAACTTTTACAAGGTGGTGTTGATGGCTTTATTAAAGCGCGAGATCAATTAAGTCTTTTATTACGTCAATCTTTTGGAATTGATGCAGAAATTAAATCTTAAAAACTGCACTTTTCATACAAAATTACCGATTTTTGTTATCATGACAAAAATCGGTTTTTTATTGGGTTTCTCGTGTTCGGCATAACAGACTTAACAACATATATTATTGGTACATTCCTAATTGTGTTATTGCCAGGACCCAATTCTCTTTATGTGATGTCGATTGCTTCACGCTATGGTATTAAAACCGGATATATGGGTGCACTTGGTATTTTTACCGGTGACTTAATTTTAATGCTCTGTACTGTACTTGGTGCAGCTTCTTTATTAAAAGCATTCCCTTGGGTTTTTATTGTACTTAAACTCGTCGGCGCACTTTACTTGTCTTATTTAGGTTTTAAGCTTTTACAAGGCAGTATTCAGCGCTGGAAATTACGTAATCAACCCCAAGCAGAAATGGCTGATTTACCTGCTTTAGATAAAGTTCACCCTTATAAAACAGCCTTAAGTATTAGTTTACTCAACCCTAAAGCGATTTTATTTTTCCTGTCTTTCTTTGTGCAGTTTGTTGAACCGGATTATGCCTATCCAGCTTTAAGCTTTTTAATTTTAGCGGTGATTTTACAAATTATTAGCTTTAGTTATTTAACTGCGCTTATTTTCTCTGGAATTAAACTTTCAACTTTTTTCAAACAAAACCATAAAATTGCAGCAAGCGGAATTTTCTTAGTTGGCATTTTATTTTTCGGATTTGGCTTAAAGCTGGCAACTTCAACAATGTAAGCTGCCGAGTCAAGGAAGTCGAAACCTATTAAGTTGTTAAAATGCCAGCATGCCATCTGTTTTAACTTCATTGAGCACAAAAAATGTCCTCACCTGTCTTACCCCAGGTAAGGCAATAATTTTTTCACTATGAAAACGGTTAAAAGCAGCCAAATCTTTAACACGAATTTTTAGAAAGTAATCGACTTCTCCGGCAACCAAGTAACATTCTAGAACATTCTCCAAATCACCTGCTGCTTGTTCAAACGCCTGAAAGCTATCAGGTGTCGAGCGATCCAGCACTACTCCGACCAAAACAATAGTCTCACGTTGCACCATACCCGGATTGATTCGAGCACGCACATCCAAGATGGCCCCAATCTTAAAAAGACGCTGAGTATGGTTCCAACATGACGAAGTACTAATGCCAACAAGTTTTGCCAGTTCAGCATTACTTAAACGTCCATTCTCTTGTAAACAGCGCATAATTTTCAATTCAAGAGGTGTTAAATTTTCAGCCTGCTCATCCATAAAACAATATCCCAAATTCACCGTTTGTTGTGAAATAAATAATATCATTACTGGCTATTTAAAAAATATTCTTTCATTTTAAAGTCAAAAATAGAAAGCACCTTCTTAAAAAAAATTGTTAGATTTACCTAGCTGAAAACATAGGCAGAAACATATTAATTTTTCAGGGACTTAGAACATTTAGCTATGCAAAAGATTCTTCAAGATTTCTCAATACCAGCCGTATTTGCTGGTTTTATTACCTTTCTTATTGGTATTAGTGTTTCAGCTATTTTAGTGATTCAGGCTGCTCAAGCTTTAGGTGCGTCATCTGAACAAATCACCTCATGGTTTTGGGCTTTAGGCTTAGGTATTGGTTTATCAGGACTCATCCTTTCTTGGAAATTTAAATATCCCGTAGCAACAGCTTGGTCAACAGCGGGCCTCGCTTTAATTATGGCAACAGGTAGTGGCTATAGTTTAAATGAAGCAATTGGCGCTTTTTTAGTAGGTGGTTTACTCACTGCGATTTTAGGCTTTTCAGGTATATTCCAAAAAGCGCTTTCCTATATACCACAAAGCCTAACCAGTGCCATGCTTGCCGGAGTTCTGCTTAAGTTTGGTATTTCACTTTTCGCGAGCTTGCAAAATGATTGGACATTTGTTTTATCTTTACTCGCCATTTATGTCATTACAAAAAGATTATGGCCGCGTTACAGCATTGTATTTACCGCCTTGGCAGGTATTGCCCTCTGCCCTGTTTTTTTAGACTTTCATATGCCTACTCTTGAGTGGTCCTTGGCTAAACCCGTTTGGATTAGCCCTGAATTTAGCTGGTCAGCACTTTTAGGCTTAGCATTACCACTTTTTGTGATTAGCATGGCGTCGCAATATCTACCCGGTATAGCCATGATCAAGAGTTATGGCTATAAACCGCACGTTAATCAACTAATTGGTTGGACTGGTTTAACTCAAGTTGTGCTTGCACCTTTTGGATGTTACAGCGTTAATATTGCTGCGATAAGTGCTGCCGTAAGCTTAGACGACCAAGTTCATCCTGATCCAAGCAAACGTTATATTGCGGGTATAAGCTGTGGCTTTTTTTATGTGTTGATGGGGCTATTTGCTGCAACCCTTACAAGCTTACTGATGTCTTTTCCTCATATTTTTATTGTAGCTTTAGCAGGCATTGCCTTACTTGGTACCATTAGCCATAACATTGCGCTTGCGTTTGGTCCAGTTGAAGACCGCGAAGCGGCATTATTTACCTTTTTATGTAGTGCATCAGGTATCCAATTTTTCGGTGTTGGTTCAGCTTTCTGGGGACTGGTTGTCGGTATTGTTGTATTTATAGTCCTTAAATTTAAAGCTAAAAAATAAGGCTTAAACGAAAGAGTTTGCGCTTCATCATTTAGAGAAATTCATAAAAAATTAAACGCAAACTCTCGTTAAATTAGTTAATTGTGTTTTTATCCCAAAACGCTTGCCGTATTTGCGGCATTGCATTTAAGTGATTAATGATGTGTTGTGCTTCTTCTGCTTCGATTGAAGTTGCAATTAGCGTTACTTCTATCTCAACCTCTTTTTCTCCAAAAGGTGTGACATCAATATCTTTAGCAGGATAATTATGATGCTTTAAGGTTAGGTTTAATTCATCCATAACAACCTTGCTCTGACTTCGGTCACATATAATGTAGATTACATGTAAAACTTCTGTGTCATCGTCTAACGGACGACGGTCAATAATATGGACAATCGGCCTTAATAGCGTATTGGCAGATAAAATAAAGGCTGTCGCCAATATTGCTTCAATAATTAAATCAGCACCCGCGGCAGCACCTACTGCCGCAGAACACCATAAAGTCGCTGCGGTATTTAAACCGTGGATGTTGCCTTCTTGGCGCATAATGACACCCGCACCCAAAAAACCAATACCCGAAACAACATAGGCAATTACCCGAACAGCTCCATCTGCTCCAGTAAGATTAATTGCAATATCTACAAAAATTGCTGCACCTACCGCAACTAGAACATTTGTTCGAAGACCAGCTGTACGTTGCCTATACTGACGTTCGAACCCAATTAACGCCCCTAAAATAAAAGCAGCCGAGAGACTAATTAAAGTATCAATAATATTTGATAAGTCTGTATGTTGTAGAAATTGCAATTTCATTTTGCACCTATTGTTTTATTGCCAGCCATAACGGCGGATATAGATTTTCTTTACCCATTGAGTAACACACATATAAGCACCTAAAATTACAGGTAAATATAAAAAATAACTTAAAGGTAAAGCTTGTAGTTTTAAATAGCTTGCTAAAGGACCCATTGGTAAGAAAATCCCGATACACATAATCACCGCTGTCATTATTAATAATGGAGTCGCGGCACGACTCTGAATAAATGGAATTTGAGCTGTGCGGATCATATGGACAATTAATGTCTGGGTAAGTAAACCCACCACAAACCAGCCTGATTGGAATAGCGTCTGATGTTCAGGAGTGTTTGCTGAAAATACAAACCACATTAACCCAAAGGTAATCATGTCAAAAATGGAGCTAATCGGTCCAAACACCACCATAAAGCGGCCAACTTCTTCAGGTTGCCAACGCTGTGGTTTTGCAATTAGCTCTTCATCCACATTGTCAAAAGGGATCACAATTTGTGAAACATCATAAAGTAAGTTTTGAATCAATAAGTGGATAGGCAGCATTGGTAAAAATGGAATAAAAGCACTCGCAATAAGTACCGAAAAAACGTTACCAAAATTTGAACTCGCCGTCATTTTGATATATTTCAGCATATTGGCAAAAGTTCTACGGCCTTCAATCACACCTTTTTCAAGAACCATCAGGCTTTTTTCAAGCAAGATTAAATCTGCAGACTCTTTAGCGATATCTACTGCGGTATCTACTGAAATACCAATATCGGCAGCACGTATAGCAGCGGCATCGTTAATACCGTCTCCTAAGAAACCAACCACGTGACCATTTGCTTTTAACTGCTCAACAATACGTTCTTTGTGAACCGGACTTAATTTCGCAAAAATGTGGTATTGCTCTACTGCTCTTTTGAGTTGTTGATCAGTTAAGGTTTCAATTACACCGCCCAATAAAACTTGATCATAATTCAGGCCAATTTCTCGGCACACTTTTTGGGTGACAAACTCATTATCCCCAGTTAGCACTTTTACCGTTACACCATGGGCATGTAAACTCTGTATAGCTTCTTTGGCAGACTCTTTAGGTGGATCAAGAAAAGTAATATAACCTATTAAAATCAGATCACTTTCGTCAACAACTGAATAATTTTCCTGATGATTTTTAAACTCACGATACGCTACTGCCACCACTCTTAAACCATCTCGGTTATAGCGTTGAGTTAATGCCTCAATTGCTACTTCACGTTGCTTTGTTAAAGGCTCTACTTTGCCATTTACCTCGACATAACGGCAAACCTTTAACATTTCCTCAACTGCACCTTTGGTAATCATACGGGCTTTTTGTTGAGGCGTTTGTACCACGACTGACATACGGCGGCGATCAAAATCAAAAGGAACTTCATCTAACTTCTTGTAACGTAACTTCTGTATTTTGATCTGATCATCAACAGCTTCTAAAACAGCCACATCAAGCAAATTTTTTAGGCCTGTTTGATAATAACTATTTAAAAATGCCTGCATGAGTACAAAGTCTGATTTCCCGCCTTGAACATCAATATGTTGGGATAAAAAGATTTTGTCTTGAGTCAGAGTTCCAGTTTTATCGGTACACAGAACATCCATGGCACCAAAGTTTTGGATCGCATCTAGACGTTTAACAATCACTTTCTTTTTAGATAAGAAAACCGCCCCCTTTGCCAAAGTTGAAGTCACAATCATCGGTAGCATTTCTGGAGTAAGACCAACAGCTACAGATAATGCGAATAAAAATGCTTCGGCCCAATCGCCTTTGGTGAAGCCATTAATGAAAAGTACAACAGGTGCCATCACCAACATAAAGCGAATGAGCAACCAACTTACTTTATTGACACCCATTTGAAATGCAGTCGTGCTCCGATCAGTAGCCGTAACTCGATGAGCCAATGCACCGAAATATGTTTGGATACCCGTACTTAAAACCACTGCCTGAGCTGAACCAGAAACAATATTGGTCCCCATGAATACAATATTATCTAGCTCTAAAGCGCTGGTTTCTTCAAGATTTTTCTGCAACGGGAATTTCTCGACAGGCATTGATTCACCAGTCATTGCAGCTTGAGAGACAAACAAATCTTTAGCAGACAAAATTTTACAATCCGCAGGAATCATGTCACCCGCAGATAATAAAATTACATCACCCGGCACTAAATACTGAATTGGTATTTCAAATTGGTGAGTGGTTTGGTTTTTAGTATCAATGCCATAACGCTCATGCATAAGTTCTAAATCTTCTGCACTGACTTGATGGCGCAATACAGTAGCAGTATTACTCACCATTGCCTTTAAGGCATCCGCAGCTTGATTTGACTTTGCTTCTTGCCAGTAACGAAGTAGTGTTGAAAGAATTACCATCACACTAATAATGGTTGAACCTGTTAGATCATCGGTAAAGAAAGCAATCAATGCCAACAGGCTAAGTAAAATATTGAACGGATTACGGTAGCAATACCAAAGGTGTTGCCACCAAGTTAATGGCTTTTCATGAGTAACTTCATTAAGTCCCACCGTCATTTGTTGGGTATGCGCTTGCTCTTCTGTAAGCCCCGTCAAATGAGTATCGAATTGTTTTAATAGATCATTCGTTTGAGTCCTTGATGCATTAAGCAAACGCTTAGATAAATTTTTGCTAATTTCTTGAGCATAACTAGATTGATGTAGCTCTTTAAAAGATCGATTACGACCGAAAAAACGCATCAAATGAAATCTTTGTAAAAATGCTGTGAAGAGTCGTTGCCAGAATTTCATCACGAAATCCTCCATTTTTTAGGCGTACAAAGCTCTCGACCTTATTGAAAATAAAGTCTTTTAAATTTTTTAATTTAGAAAGGAATAGGAGATCGTAGACTTACGATGAAGAAGAGAAAATTAGCCCAAAGCCAGACCAACGTTGACGGAATGTCACATAAATGAACATGGTCCGAATGCTTTGAATCGCATGAGACGAATTGTTTACCAAGATTAAAATCTGGTAGATATAACGGTCATGTATGGAAGCGTATATAAACATTGGCTTCTCCCCATTGCTAGCGAGAAACTAAACAGATAAATGCTGAAGTGAATGATTACAAATCAAGTAATTTGTATAGGTTTAATCTAATTTTTAACAAAGCTATCTCATTGCAAGATAGCCTCTCCTAAAGGTTACCTTGCTCAGTATTGGCTTTGGTTTAATTGATAATTAAACTCGAACCTCGAACAACTACCCATTTAGGATCTCCGTTAAATAAACTCGCGGCAAGTATAGGTTTTAGTCTACAAGGCACAAGATTTTTTTTGTAATTTTTTATTAATTCATCAGTGACTATAACTCACAGTTCTCTAACCACCACTGTTTTCGCCATCTTGTCATGCCATCCTTGTTTTTTAGCATCAAATGCGACCCAAATAAGACCGATACAAAACACTAAAATAGATGGAATATATCCGATATAGCGAATGAGAGATTGTACGAAAGTTAACTTATTACCTGTCTTTTCATCGAGAACTTTTAAACGCATTAGACGTTTTCCTGGTGTCCCTGCAAAGTAGATCCAACACAAAACAGTATATAAAAATGGAAATGCATAATTTACGATCATATCAAACCAATAGTTTTGCGGTTTACTACTCATACCTGTAGCAAATATGAGATCGTAATCTCCATGATAAAAGATCCATGCGGCTGGAATAATTGCTAAAAAAAGAATAAGAGTATCAATGATCATTGCGCCAAATCTTAACCAAAACCCTGCATATTCATATTTATAGGTCATGTGTTCACCTCGCTTTTGTTATTTTTTACCTAATGCCACAGTAACTAATTTATTCGTCTTTCATCGTAATTGAAATCTTTTTATTTTTAAATACTTAATGTATTTTTTAATTTCCGGTTTTATTTAGAATTGTAATAAGATTTTTGAAAAATAAAAGCCATATCAATTTAAGTTAAAATAATATATATCATATTAAAATATTTAAATTACACCTCATTTGTATGAGGTGAAAACTAATTATACTTATTAATTTAATCATTTATAACCAATGATTATTTCCAGAATAAAACATCAATTTTAAATTCTTTTTTTAGCAAAAAAGCTGCACAAATAAGCCCAATACCGATGATGATTAAAAACATGCTTAAACTTAATAATCCTCCCACAGCAGAGCAAAAGCCTAAAATAGCTAAAATATAAAATAAAATTACACTAATACTTGGCATTCAATTTATTCCACTACTTAAAAATAAAAGCAATTTATTCTATCGAGTCTGTAAAGGAATGCTGTTTTCAAATGTTGATTACACCCCATATTTGTATCAACTTAAAAACAATATGTTAATAATTCCTACTAAATGTAAACAACAAAAATATAAATGTGATAAATATCACATTTATATTTTATTTAACTTCAAAATAATGTTTTTCAGTAATAAGTTTTATTTTTAGATTTTTATATAATCGATCTTTTGAGTTTTCTAACGAAGGAACAACTTTTTCTGCAAACTTATCATCTGCCATGAGTCTTGCATAAGTTTTATAACCAATCACTAGCTTTTCTGGCTCTTTACCAGTTTGGCGAAATTCCTCGATAAGTTTACTGACTTTCTTTGCTGTTAAATCGGCCATATCTTACTACTTCCCCCTTACATATGATTCGGTTATACGATTTCTGTGTGACAAAAATATGAAAGGTAATTTATTGTAAAGTTCTTCTAAAAAATTAAATTTGGCATACTCTCAACTCCCTCTTTATCAATCTCAAATAAAATCATTAAAAATCAAATATATAATTAAATACCATTTAATTTAACTATAAGTGAATTGAATTGATTTCTACCTTTAAACAAATGTGTTAATCTTTAAGTAAGAAAAGCTTCATACATATAACAACTTGTAAATAAGAGGAATAACATTATGAATTACCGACATATTATTGTACCTGTAGATGGTTCTGAGATTTCTTTGGCAGCAGCACGACAAGCGGCCCATATCGCTAAAGCTTTTGGTAGTAAACTTACAGCAATTAGTCTGGTTGCAGTGGACCCGTTTAGTGGTGTCGATTTCTATTACATCTCTCCTGTTGTAAAAGATTATTTTGTTGAAGCGCGTGCTAATGCAGAAAAAACACTTGCGAAAGTAAAAGCCCTATGCGCTGAAGAAGGTGTTGATATTGAAACACAAATTATTCAAGGTGAAATCTCATCTGATGGCATTCTTAAAGCTGTAGAAGAGTTGGGTTCAGACCTGATTGTTATTGGTTCACATGGTCGTAAAGGTTTCCAAAAACTTATTTTGGGTAGTTTTGCGCAAGATGTCCTAAACAGCACTAAAATCCAAGTTTTGGTGGTAAAAGAATAATTGCTGAGTCGACTAAAAGCCTAATCCATTGATTAGGCTTTTTATCATAAAAAATGCATAAGTTTTACACAGCTTAAAAACCGTTATACACTATTGCTCTCTTACCCTCTATTTTGTGAGTCACGCCAATGAAGTAAGTCTTTTTCTCATCAATTTTCTCTTTTTTGATGTGCAAAATAGACTATTCTTTAGTGACTTAGCGTCTTTATTTAAAGCTTTACACTCCTATTTTGTACATCCTGTATTTATGAGGTTCTTATGACTCAGCAGCAGGCATGTGTAATATCACAACTCACTTTGGAGTTTCCTTCAAAAGTGATGTTTAAAGAATTGAATTTCTCACTTGAGCATCATCAAGTATCAGCCTTAATTGGCCGCAATGGTCAAGGTAAGTCTTTACTTATGCAATTGCTTCACAAGATTTCACCCACTACAGAAATGCATATAAGTGGTCAAATAAACTGGCAAACAAACCATGCATATTTATCTCAGCTCACTCGTCTCCAATCAGACACAATTGCAGAAGCTTTAGAGGTCAACCATCTTTACAACGCTTTTCAAAGAGTGGAACAAGGCGAAGCTGAATACGATGATTATGATTTGTTAGAAGGACATTGGGATCTTCCTAATATTTGGGAAGCTTTACTACGATCTGCTCAGCTACCAACCGATTTAGACTTTCCTGTTAAGCAGTTGAGCGAAGGCCAAAAAACCAAGTTAGCCTTATCCGCATTATTTTTAAAAACTGATCATTACCTATTACTTGATGAGCCAAGCAACCATCTCGATCAAGAAGCTAGACAGTGGTTAATTGCTCAGTTAAAGAAACATCCAATAGGCGCTCTGATTATTAGTCATGATCTGACTTTGCTAAATGAAGTCGACCATATTTATCACTTAAATGAGCATGGCCTACAGCACACTACAGGAAATTATGAAAAATTTTATGAGCAATATCAGTCCCAAATCGAGGCTTTAGAACAGTCAGTACATCAGCATCAACGTGAAGTTAAGCACATGAAGCAAAAGCGGCATGAAGTTTTAATGAAAGCCCAAAAACGTGAGCGTGCTGGCAACAAACTTAGTGACTCAAACTCTCAAGCTAAAATTTTGCTCGATTTTAAAAAAGAACAGGCTGGACAAAGCCTAGGAGCAATTCATTCTCAACATCAGCGTCAAATCGATCAAAGCCAGCAAGACTTGAAGAGTAAAAAAGTACTTCTAGAAACTGTTAAGCCCCAACAATTTATATTTCCCTCTTTTCACAAAAGAACAGGAGAAATTCTTAGAATTGATAACTTAAAACTCAACTATGGGACACAACAACCAATTCATCTCGCCTTAAAAGCTTGTCAAAAGATTCATTTGGTTGGCCGAAATGGTATTGGGAAATCAACTTTGCTGAAACAGATTGATCAATCTGCTGTAACTGCTACAGATGAAATTAAACTGTTTGCAAATTGCTTCTATCTCGATCAGAACTTTAGCTTTTTATTAGACCATCTCTCTGCTGTTGAAAACTTAAGAAATATTAACCCAAATATTTCTGAGTTAGAGTGGAGAAATTTATTAGGTCAACTTCGGATTCGTGGTGATAAAAGCACATATCCCTTAGCTCAACTCAGTGGTGGTGAGAAGTTAAAAGTTGCTTTACTAGGTTTGAGCCATGCTCAGCCTATGCCTGAACTTTTATTACTTGATGAACCAGAAAACCACTTAGATATCGAGTCAAGAGAGTTATTTGCAAATGCTATTTCTAATTATGAGGGTGCTGTGCTATTAGTTTCACATGATTTAAGTTTTGTTGAAAAATGCGGGATTGTTGATTCAATTTATTTAAATTAACACTACGCTATTTTTATGCCTCTATAAAAGCTCTAACTATTAGAGCTTTTATATAAATCTTTTAATTATCATTTTATTTTTTATTATCTAATATTTGTAGATCTAGATTAAAAGAAACTGCTCTATTTCTTTGTGCGCTTTTTTTCATTTGATAAACTTGAACAATATAATCACCATCGACAGGTAGCGTTACTTCACCTGAAAAACCTACAGTCGAACCCACGAATAATGGCTTATCTTTACCAGGCTTTTGACCTGGAGCGAAAATATTAATATAAGCTAAATTACCATAACTATTAATATTAAATTTTAAAATCTGTCCACTTTTTGCAAAAACTCGATATCTTACATCATCATAACCTTGAAACTTTCCGGTTAACGTAATTTGAGAAGAATCTTTTAAAAAGCTTACTTTAGTCTCAACATTTTTAGCAACTACAGATAATGGTATAGATGAAATCAAACTAGATAATAATAAAATTTTAATGATTTTTTTCATTTTTAGTCCTCAAAATTATTTTTAAATTATTATAAGAAAGATAATTTTTATTAAATTTAACTTTATGTATAGATTTGATGAGTAGCGTTTGGATTTGTAAGTTATTTCATCACTATTCAAAAATGATTGTCATTAAAATTAACTTATCAACCCTTTAGCTTTTACAACCGAAATTTATGGTAATGGTCATAATGAGTCATTTTATCAAAGTGGCTTTAAGTACATGGCCTATAAAAACCGTATTTAATTCAATGCAAGTTATGGAAACCAACTGGCACATACAAAAGAAGATTCATATTTTTCTATAGGGGGGTTGTCTTATTAACGCAAGATGAGTTTGATCCCTAACAATAGCTAGGAATAGCAATAGCAAGACGCAGCAAAGTTATTTTAAAGCCCATCTAACGATAGGCTTTAAAATTTATAAAAATTAGGAGTCTTTATCCATTGAGTGTGGAGTCGTGGTTTTATCTTGCTGTTTAGTATCATTCTCACCTTGGCAAGCCGCCACAGAAAGCGAAACGATTGCTGCTAAACCTAGGGTAGCGATAATTTTAGTCATATCTCACCTCATACAGTTTTAATTGATTAGCTTATAAATACTGGCTATTAATATTACGATCAGCATAGATTTATAGACTTTTTTGTAGTGTTCACAAAGAAATGTAAAATGAAAAAGTATCCCAAAGATTTTAGTTTATTGAATTCATCTTCAGGATACTGCTTCAAATGATTAAAAAATTAAAATCTGTAGCCCACCCCTAAATATGTAATGATCGGATCAATATCAACTTTAGTTGACCCATGAATTAAGCGAGCGCCCGTATTTTGGTTAATGACATCAATTTGCGTTCAATTATTTAGTTTTGCATAAGATACTGAGGCAACCGTATACCAAGAATCATTAAAATCATAAGTAAAACCGGCAGTAAATATAGGCGCAATCGCATCATCTGCATCTACTTTAACCACCATATTTCCACTCGACTCTTTACGATCCAAGGCAGCCCCAGCCTTACCATCTAACACATTTTGAATCATATGACCTGCAGAGATCAGGTCAGAACGAATTTCGTCATTTAGCTTAATATCATTAAAATGAGCATACATTAACCCCACACCTAAATAAGGTCTAAACTTGTTCACGCCACTCTTCCCAAATTGATATTGTGCTTCAATTGCAGGGGTCCAAGCACGAACACTAGCTGCTTTAGGTTTATTGCCTAAGTTAGTAATCGGGACTGCTTGACCTAAGGTAATGCCGTTCGGAAAAAGAATTTTAACTAATTCATTTGGTGACAACGCGACACCGCTTAATGGTGCCAAGATTTCACCTTGGCCTTTAATATCGACTTTAGGGGGAATGCCTCCAATAAATTGTAAAGACACATTGTCATTGAGGTAATAGTTAAACATAAGCCCTAATGTGTCTGTGTCATCTACTTCAAGGCCGGCATCATTTTGATGCCACTGCTCTAACCCTTGAATCGTTGCCTCACCTGCTACTTCAGGTTTTATATTGCCTTCTTCATCAAGTAAGAGCCCTTTTAAAAAGTCATCATTTAAAGCGAGTTCAAGAAACTCTTTTTGATTAAAAGGTTCACCGCCTACATCTACCTCTGTAGCATTAGGATCAACGGAGTTTAAGAAACTGGTCGGCGAAATGCTTCCAACTTTAGCAACTGTTCCATTTTTAACACTTGTATTGATATTAAATGGATTAGCTTTACCTTGAGGCATTACATGTAACCAACCTGCCGAGACAGAAAACCGTTTTACTCCCTCTGCATAACTCATATTTGCAAATATCAATAATGAGCTGGCTATTACTATTTTCGATAATTTTATTTTCATTTTTATTCCATCCTAGAAATGCATATTACTAACTCTGCAATATGTTCTTGGAATATAGCCAAGTTATATTTTTTATCAATTAGTATAATTTTTAAGCAAATAAATTTAAGTTAACTCCATCACATTTCCATATATAAATTTATGACTTATTTATCTTAATTAGCAGACGAACGGTAAAATTTTAGTTAAAAATAATTTTATCAAATGGTAAAAAAATAGAGGTAAAAACCAGTGCTATTTTGATACTTAGCTCTTTTTTAGAATTATAAAAAAAGCACCCTTAGGTGCTTTAAAAAAATAACTTCATTAAAACTTATATTGTAGTGTTAGTGCCGCATTTCGAGGAGCACCTAAAGTAATTTGGCCATATGCCGGGAAAACACCGTAATATTTTTTATCAAATACGTTGTTAATATTAAGCTGAGCCGAAAAATCTTTTGTAATTTGATAACGAGCCATAAGGTTTACAAGTGCATAATCTCCTTGCTCAACTTTCTCAATAACTTTCTTCGGATTCTTAGCATTAACATAAGTACTGCTTTGCCAATTTACCCCGCCACCCACGGTTATGTTTTCTAATTTGCCCGGTAATTTATAGGTGGTAAATGTCTGAATCATCTTGCGAGGAAGTTGGGTATTAACATCGGCATCATTTGCATCTTTGGCAGAGAACTGGCTATAACCTGCTGTAATATTCCAGTCTGGTGTGATTTGTCCACTTACTTCAACTTCAAAACCTTCACTCGTCGCACCTTTTGCTGCCCGATAATAGGTTTCTTTTACCCCGTTACGAGTAACTTGTCCTGCTTCCTGAGCTAAATTGTCTTGCTTAATATGATAAAGCGCTAAAGTACCATTCAAACGTCCATCAAACCATGCAGATTTTAAGCCTACTTCAGTACTGTTTCCTTCAACCGGGTCTAAATAGTTTCCATCAAAGTCTTTATTGTCTTGAGGCTGAAAAATACTGGTATAACTTGCATATGCAGTATAGACATCATTGAAATCATAGATAATACCTGCATAAGGAACAAATTCGTGGTCATATTTTATGGGTGAACTACGACCATATATATTCTTTTCATAATTTGTAAAACGTCCACCTAAAATAAATTTTAGAGGCTCAATCGGATTTAAATAAGTCGCAGCGAATAGTGCATTTTGTTCAATATTATATTTCTCATTGAGTGTAGGTGCATTCCACACTGGCTCAGGCATGCTGCCGTTCCATTCAAAGAAATTGCCAATTTCCATTTTTGTATCAGTTGAACGAGCATACGCTGTAAAGTCCTGATTGGAATATTGATAACCCAAAACAACCTTTTGCTCTAAGCCCCACAAATCAAAACTACCATTGAGCTGCAAAGAAGCATTATCTTGCTCTACCTCAAGGTCATACGCTGATGCATAAGGAGATAGCCCTAGACCAGTATTTTTATCTACACTACCTGAAACATATAAAAGTTTAGAATTAGCATCACGCTTACCATAAGAATAAGACAGTTTAGCTGACCAGTTGTCATTAAATTTATGAGTTAAATCTGCAAATAGGTTGGTATATTTAACATTCCAGCGTGTCCAGTCAGCACTTGTAGTGGTATTTTTAGACCAGTTCGTTTTTGTGCCATCACTAAACCAGACAGGTAAACCTCCCCACATTGGTCCACGCGGATCATCTTCCTGATAAGTTACCCCACCCGATAAAAGGGTATTTTCAGATAAATCTGCTTCAGCACTTAACAGTAAAGTTAGCTTTTCTTTAGACAACAAGTCGGTATAGCTGTCGCCTTGTTCATATTGGGCCACTGCTCGTCCACGTACTGTCCCTGATTGATTAAGGGAGTTGGCAATATCACCCATAACACGGTAATTATCCCAACTCCCTGCACTCACTTCTACGTTAGCAGTTGGCTCTGTACTCGTAGCACGCTTACGAACCATATTAATCGCAGCAGATGGATTTCCAGCACCAAATGTAAGACCTGTTGCCCCTCGAACTACATCAATATGATCATATAAGGCCATACTTGAGAAAATTTCACCTGAAGACCAAGGCAAGCTATATGTGGTGGGAATACCATCAATAATATAGTTATCTACTACAAAACCACGTGAATAGATTCCACCTCGGTTGGTTTCATAACGGTTGACACTTACCCCTGTAACATTTTCGGCGACCTCAACCAAAGTTGACAATTGCTGGTCTTGTAAACGCTGTTGAGTAATGACGGAAACAGATTGTGGAACCTCACGAACGGATAAACCCAGTGGTACCGCTGTTTCTGTTTTCCCTGCTATATAACTTTTTTCATTTTCTTCGCCACTTCCAGCTTTTACTTTAATGGTAGGAAGAGTTCCATATTCCGAAGTCTGCTGATCAGTCTCTGCATGCGCTGAAATTGTGCTCATTGCTATTGCAAATGCTAATGCATTAATTTGAAAGTGTTTCGTAGTCCTTTGCATAATCTTTAAGTAGCTTTAAAAAATTACATGAATAATACAAAGAATAATTATCATTTAATACTGATTATCAATATTACTTTCATTTATTTTATTTATGAATTATACAAGTTTTTATGATTGAAATTTATTCCTAACTAAGCCGATTGATGCTAAAAATAAAAGAGTAGCTGAGAAAAACGGATCAAACTTAAGATGAATATTTTTATTCGCGATGAGCGAGAAGAAGATATTAAAGAAATTGAAGAATTGACTAAAGCGGCATTTCTAAATGCTGAACATACGAGCCATACTGAACACTTTATTGTTAATAGTTTAAGAAAGCACAAACAACTTACAGTGTCTTTAGTTGCGGTTGAAGATAATACTATTGTTGGGCATGTGGCAATTTCACCAGTGCAAATTTCATCAGGTGAAAAGAATTGGTATGGCTTAGGACCTATTTCTGTCGCGCCGAATAAGCAAGGACAAGGCATTGGATCATTGCTTATGAATAGCTCTTTAGAAAAATTAAAAAAATCAGGCGCAAAAGGTTGTGTTTTATTAGGTGATCCAAAGTATTACAGTCGCTTTGGTTTTAAGGCATACCCTGACCTAAAACTACCTGGAGTACCCCCTGAATACTTCCAAGCCTTAAGTTTTCAAAATTATGTTCCTAAAGGTGATGTAAGCTACCATGAAGCATTTAATGCCCAAGACTAATTTAGAATTTTCTTTATTAAAAATAGATTTTATTAATTATAAGAAATACAAAAGAGAGGTGGTCCCACATGTTTGAACAACTAAAAGCTTATTTATAAGTGATACTCTGCTCTAGTTAAGCTACCTTATTT
>NZ_JAALLK010000011.1:0-111855 GCF_011075215.1 Acinetobacter sp. EKM10A
TTAAAACTTGCGCGTAAAGTTGGGCTAGACAGTGGTATAGCTGGTAAAAGCGGTATCGTTGCATTTAACAATGCTTTTCACGGCCGTACTTTATTTACCGTTTCGGCAGGTGGTCAGCCAAAATATTCACAAGACTTTGCACCACTTCCAAACGGTATTAGCCATGTTGCTTATAATGATTTAGAAGCAGCTAAAGCAGTCATAAATGAACAAACTTGTGCAGTAATTGTAGAGCCTGTACAAGGTGAAGGCGGAGTTATTCCGGCTGAAATCGAATTTTTAAAAGGTTTACGTGAACTGTGTGATCAGTTCGGTGCCTTACTTATTTTTGATGAAGTACAAACTGGTGTGGGCCGTACAGGTGCACTTTATGCCTACATGAACTACGGTGTGATTCCGGATGTACTTACGACTGCAAAAGCATTGGGCGGTGGTTTCCCGGTCGGTGCAATGTTAACAACTGATAAGTTCGCACCGCATTTTTCTGTAGGTACACATGGTACAACTTACGGTGGTAACCCGTTAGCAAGTGCAGTTGCAGGTGCAGTTTTTGAGTTTATTAATACACCAGAAGTACTTGAAGGCGTGAAACACCGTCATCAATATTTCCTTGATGCATTAAATACTTTAAATGCTGAATATCAAGTATTTGATGAAATCCGTGGTCAAGGTCTATTGATTGGCTGTGTACTAAAAGCTGAATATGCAGGTAAAGCGAAAGACATTACCACATGGGCAGGCGAAGAAGGACTACTCGCTTTAATCGCAGGACCTAACGTGGTTCGTTTCACTCCTTCTCTAATTATTCCTGAACAAGATATTGATGAAGGGATTGCTCGTTTAAAAAGAGCTTTGGCAAAGTTGGCTAAATAAAAAAAGGGAAGCTAGCCATGATGATTGTCCGTCATGCCGAGTTTCGAGACCTTGAAGATATTTATAAATTAGCAGGTAAGTCAGGTGTTGGCCTGACTTCTTTGCCACAAAATATGGATACGCTTTCGGCTCGAATTTCACGTACTCGCAATACTTTAAATGGCAATGTTCATAAGAGTGAGCAGGGATATTTGTTTGTTCTGGAAGATACCGAAGCTCAACGTGTTATTGGTGTAAGTGCAATTGAGGTTGCTGTAGGTTTAATTGAACCTTGGTACAACTTTCATGTGGGAACACAAGTACATGCTTCAAAAGCATTAAACGTTTATAAGTCATTACCGACTTTATTTTTAAGTAATGACAGAACAGGAAGTAGTGAGCTCTGTACATTATTTTTAGATCCGGAACGCCGTGAAAATCAAAACGGTAAATTTTTATCGAAAATCCGTTTTATGTTTATCGCAGCATTTAAGCAATATTTTGAGAAAAAATTAATTGCGGAAATGCGTGGCTACTCTGATGAAAATGGATGTTCACCTTTTTGGGATGCGATTGGGCACCATTTTTTCAATATGGATTTCTCAACTGCAGACTATTTAAGTGGTATTGGCCAAAAAGTTTTTATTGCCGAGCTGATGCCACGTTTTCCAGTCTATGTTGACCTTTTGCCAAAAGATGCGCAAGAAGTGATTGGAAAAATGCATCCACATACTTTGCCTGCTTATCATGTGCTTGAATCAGAAGGTTTACGTTATCAAGGATATGTCGATATTTTTGATGCGGGTCCAACTATTGAAGCGAATATTGATGAGTTGCGTGCAGTCAAAGAAAGTCAACTCTTAAACGTCAAAATTACCAATGAAGCAACAGTAGGTAAAACACAATACCTTGTTGCCAATGATAATTACCACGACTATCGGGCCATGTTATTGAAGCTTGATCTCGTAGATAACACTTTAAATTTAACGCATGAACAAGCTGAAAAACTCGGTGTACAAGAAGGTCACGCTGTTCGTGTGTTATCACTAAATCCTATGGAAGTATCCTGATGTCAAACTCTTTATTTATAAACGGTGTCTGGTTACAAGGCAGCGGTACAACATTTGTAAAAACAAACCCGATTGATAACCAAACTGTATGGTCAGGTGCTGAAGCTACGGCTAGTGATGTTGAGAAAGCTTGCCAAGCTGCTCGTACAGCATTCCCAGCGTGGGCGCGTTTACCTTTTGCTGAGCGTGTGGCGATTGTAGAAAAGTTTGCAGCTTTGCTTGAAGAAAATAAAAAGCATTTAGCGGAAGTGATTAGCCAAGAAACCAGTAAACCTTTTTGGGAAACATTAACTGAAGTTCAGTCAATGATTGGCAAGGTTGCAATTTCGATTCGTGCTTATCACCAACGTACCGGTGAAAGCTCAACTGAAATGGCAGATGGTGTGGCATCTTTACGTCACCGCCCACATGGCGTACTTGCAGTTTTTGGTCCATACAACTTCCCGGGCCACTTGCCGAACGGACATATTGTTCCTGCGTTACTTGCTGGTAACACAGTTGTATTCAAACCAAGTGAATTAACGCCTTGGACTGCTGAAGAAACTGTAAAACTTTGGCAACAAGCCGGTTTGCCAAATGGTGTAATGAATTTGGTGCAAGGTGGTCGTACCACGGGTGAAGCGCTAGCTGCCTCACATGAAATTGATGGCCTCTTGTTTACTGGAAGTGCAAACACAGGTTATCACCTACACAAACAAATGGCGGGTGCTCCTGAGAAAATTCTTGCGCTTGAAATGGGCGGCAATAATGCATTGATTATCGATGAAATCGAAAATATGGATGCTGTTGTTAATCTCACTATTCAATCTGCATTTGTTTCGGCAGGGCAGCGTTGTACATGTGCGCGCCGTATCTTGGTAAAAAATGGTGCGCAAGGCGATGCATTTATTCAACGTTTTGTTGAGGTTGCTAAAAACTTAAAAGTTGGTCGTTGGAATGATGAGCAACAACCATTTATGGGCGGCGTAATTTCATCGGCTGCTGCAACAAACATGATGAATGCCCAGCAAAAGTTGCTTGAGCTTGGTGCAAAAAGCTTGTTGCCAATGACACGTCCTCAAGAAGACAGCTCATTACTTACTCCAGGCATTATTGACGTAACAGGTGTGGCGGGTATTCCAGATGAAGAATATTTCGGTCCGCTTACCACTATTCAGCGTTATGACAGTTTTGATGAAGCATTAAAAATTGCCAATGCAACTCGTTTCGGCTTGTCAGTTGGATTAGTTTCTCCAAAACGTGAATTGTTTGATGACTTACTCATTGAAGCACGTGCCGGAATTGTGAACTGGAACAAACCATTAACAGGAGCATCGAGTGCAGCACCATTTGGTGGTGTAGGAGCTTCAGGTAATCACCGTGCAAGTGCATTTTATGCTGCTGACTACTGTGCTTGGCCAATGGCTTCACTCGAAAGTGAAAGCTTGACGTTGCCAGAAAAATTATCTCCAGGGATTGTGTTGCCTTAACACTAGGGAAAGAAAAAATGAAAGGATATGAAGTAAATTTTGATGGTTTAGTGGGACCAACACATCACTATGCGGGTTTGTCTTTTGGTAATGAAGCATCGACCAAAAACCGCAATAATTTGTCTAATCCAAAATTGGCGGCGAAACAAGGCTTATTAAAAATGAAAGCTTTGGCTGATATGGGCATGAAACAAGGTGTACTTGCTCCGCATGAGCGTCCACATGTTCCGATGTTACGCCGTTTAGGTTTTACTGGAGATGACATTAGTGTTGTGGCTCAAGCAATGCGTTATTCACCAGAGCTACTGTCATCTTTAAGCTCAGCTTCTCCAATGTGGACTGCAAATGCTGCGACAGTTTCACCTTCGGCTGATAGCCAAGATGAGCGTGTGCATTTTACTGCGGCTAACCTGAACAATAAATTTCACCGTTCAATTGAAGCTGAAACTACAAGCCAAGTTTTACAAGCGATCTTTAAAAATGAACGTCATTTTGTACACCATGAAGCTTTACCGCAAGTGGCTTTGTTCGGTGATGAAGGGGCAGCAAATCACAATCGTTTAGGTGGTGATTATGCTAAACGCGGTGTTCAGGTGTTTGTTTATGGTCAACAACATTTAAATAACGGCTTACCGGGACCAAAACGTTATCCTGCACGTCAGACACGTGAAGCGAGCGAGGCCATTGCACGTTTACACCGTTTAGATGAAGCACATACTGTTTTTGTTCAGCAAAACCCGGATGTGATTGATCAGGGCGTTTTCCATAATGATGTAATTGCGGTAAGTAACCAGCAGGTTTTATTCCACCATCAACATGCATTTTTAAATCAAGATCAGGCATTTGCCGAAATTCGTCAGAAAATGGCAAGCATCGGTGAAGACTTTATTTCAATTGAAGTGCCTGAAAACCGTGTGACGGTGGACGATGCTGTTGCAACATATTTATTTAATAGTCAGATTTTGACTCGTCCAGATGGCGGAATGACCATCGTTGTGCCAGAAGAGTCTCGTCAAAATGCTGCGGTATGGAGCTATTTGAATGACATGATTCAAATGGGTACACCAATTGATGCAATTCAGGTTTATGACTTGCGTGAAAGTATGCGTAATGGTGGTGGTCCGGCTTGTTTACGTTTACGTGTAGCATTAAATGAAACCGAATTAAATGCCGTAAATCCAAAAGTTCTCATGAATGATCAATTGTTTACAACGCTTAATCAGTGGGTAGATAAACACTATCGTGATCGTTTAGCACAAGAAGATTTGGCAGATCCGCATTTACTCATGGAAAGCCGTATGGCACTTGATGAACTGACTAAAATTTTAGGTTTAGGTTCGGTTTATCCTTTCCAAAAATAATGAGGAGGTGACATGCAAGATTTTCTAGCATTAACCTTACAAGGTGAGCAACCTGCAACGCGCGAGGGAAAACAAGCAAATTTTTCTTGGCGTTGGTTAGGTGAGGGACTTCTTGAATGTACACCACATGCGCAGTACGACAAAGCTGTCGTACTGTCAGCTGGAGTACATGGGAATGAAACGGCACCAATTGAATTGCTATCTCATCTTTGCACCGATTTATTTGCTGGGCGTTTAAAGCTTGCGGTGAGATTATTGCTTGTATTGGGCAATCCCTATGCGATGCGTCAAGGCAAGCGTTATGTACATGACGATGTAAACCGTATGTTCTGTGGTGGGTATAAAAATCTGCCTGTAACTGAAGAATCTAAGCGTGCTAAGGTTTTAGAGCAGACTGTTGCCACTTTCTTTCAGGAAAGTTTGAGTCAGGCAAAACGTTATCATTATGATTTGCACACAGCAATTCGGGCTTCATTATTACCAACATTTGCTTTATTTCCATATCAAACGCATAGCTATGATGCTGATCTAACGGCAAGTCTTGAAGCAGCTGATTTGGATGCTTTGGTTTATCATAATGCGGTAGGTAAAACATTTACCCATTTTACGAGTGAGAATTTTAAGGCGGCGAGTGCAACTTTAGAGTTAGGCAAAGCATTGCCATTTGGACAAAATGACTTGAGTCAATTTGCTTCAATTGATGAAGTCATTCGTAACGTGGTTTCTGAGCAAGCTTTACCAGTGCGGAATAAACCAAAAATTCGTGTGTTTCAGGTATCTGACTCTTTAATAAAAAAAGATGAAGAGTTCCACATGAATTTATCTGCTGAGGCTCCCAACTTTTCAACTTTTACTAAAGGCGAAATCATAGCGACTCAGCCTTCTGGTAACTATGTAGTTGAACAAGATCAGGTCTGGATTTTATTCCCAAACCCGAATGTGAAGATCGGTTTACGTGCAGGCTTGGTTTTAACTGAAACAATCTGAATAGTTAATTTTAGGGAAATAAAAAAGGGCGATGAATCGCCCTTTTTTATTGCTACCTTTAATTAGTTAGTACCGAAAAGACCTTTAATAAAAGATTTCTTTTCGCCTTTTTGTGTAGACGCTTGAGCGCCTGCATTTACGTTTGCATTTGCATTAATACCAGCAACATTAACACCAACGTTTACACCTGTTTGAGCGTTAACTCCATGAGCCGGTTGAGCTGCATTTAATTTTGCTTGAGCATCCGCTTTAGTGTCAGCAACGAATTCTTTTTGCTCAGCTTGATTTTGTGCTACACGAGCTTTAACAGCATCTACACGTGCTTGAGCATCGGCCTGTTTTTCAGCAGTAAATTCTTTTTGGTCAGCTTGTTTTTCTGCTACCTTAGTTTTTACAGCATCAAGATGCGCTTTTGTATCTGCTTTAGCTTCAACTGCTAGGTTTTTAGTGCCAGTTGCAGCCTTAGTCGCTAAATTTTTTGTACCTGTAGCTGCTTCGGTAGCAAAATGTTTAGTACCAGTTACAGCTTCACTTGCTACATGTTTAGTGCCAGTAGCAGCTTTAGAAGAAAGTTCAGTTACTTTACCTGTTGTTTTTTTTGTAGCTTTAACGGTTGTGTCAGCAGCTACGTGACCAGCATGTTTTGCTGTGTTCCCTACAGTATGTGCAGTATTTTTGACTGTATTGGCTACGCCACTAACAAGACCACCTGGTTGTACGTTGACTTGAGCAGATGCACCTGCATTAACGCCCGCACTTTGTGCAAAAATAGAGGCAGAAGCAAGTACACTTGCAGTAACGATAGCTGTTTTCATCATTTTCATTGCGATATCCTTCAAAGAATATACCCTTTTAGTGAGGTATTTCATAAACGCAATCGCATCATAGCTAAGGAAATATGAGCTTGGGAACTCACTTCATCAAAACGTTACAACAGTGTTACATTGAGTAAACAGACTAGGGATAAATTGTGAAGATTAATAAAAATTAATAATAAAGTGAAAAAGAACATTTATTTTTTAGTTATTCTTATTAAGCTGGTCCTATTTTCATCTTACAGCTTTTTAACCTTCATCTCCTAAATTTTTCTATCGTTGTTCATGTGATACATGCCTATATCTCTAAATGTGATGTAGTTCTCGTTATTTATTAGAGGAAACGGCATAATAATTGCTTATTATGAGAATAGGGTGCTTTTTTAGCACTTTTTTGAACCTTATTCTGCCAGAAATATAAACGTAAAGGGCAGAACTGTATTTTTGCTTATTCGAGAAAAGATATTTTAGCTTTTCTCATGTTTATACATTTTATGAAATAGAAATTTCACATGAAATGTAACTCAAGAAATGTCTCTTTATTTCGAATAATCAAAAATAAATATAGATGTCTATAAACAAAAGAACAGAGATCTTAAATGATGAAAATTATAGCTTCCCTACTTGTAATAGTCGGCTTGATCGCCGTTGTTCTTTATTTCAAACCCACAAGCGGTGCATCTGATGTGTTCAATTCTGCTTTACATGAGACGAATTCTCCACAACCAGATACTTCATCTTCTCTTTCTAAACTTAAGGAGCCTACTCAACCTAAAAACGTATCTTTAAATTCAAACCACTCTCAATCGGTATCAGCAGATACCGTTCCTTTTTATGACACAAAAAGTGATCCTTCGATTCAACCGATTGATCCAGAAAAAGATCCAGCAAATGAAATAAAAGCGAAATAAGCAAATTGTTAGTTGAAAAACTACGGAGAAAAATAATGCAAAGTAAAACGTTGTTTCTATTAGGTCTATGTACAATTTTCAGTACAACTGTGTCCGCTCTTCCTTTGGATTCCAAAGGGGCCAAACAGCGGTTAAGTCAGGCAGCAAAACAAAAAGTGTTCCAAGGTAAAATAGATTTAGATGCCTTGGTTAGTAATGATTCAAACGATTTAATTGTCGAATACAATATTCCTTCATCGAGCGTACCTTCAGGTTTAGAACGGCGAAGTTATATTGCTACAAATAAAAAGAATCTTCAGACAAGGTTTAATCGTGCCGGCGGTGTACAAGTACTTCGGGATTACAATAACCTACCTTTGGCTTTTTATCGGATTAGTAACCGTGAGGCTTTAGTAGCTTTATTAAATGATCCGAACGTTAAAGCAGTTTATCCAAACCGTATTAACCGTACTACAACTACTGAAAGTTTGCCTTTGATTAATCAACCACAAGCCAATACCAATGGTTTTACGGGGGAGGGATCGAGTGTTGCTGTGCTGGATACAGGGGTAAATTATCTACATTCAGATTTTGGATGTACCGCTGTGAATACTCCATCAAGTACTTGCCGTGTGGTGTATTCTTTTGATAGTGCACCAGATGATGGCACTTTGGATGATGATGGGCATGGTAGTAACGTTTCCGCTATTGTGTCGAAAGTCGCTACTAAAACTAAAATTATTGGTATTGATGTATTTAGAAAGGTCAGATCGCAAGGTAAGTGGGTAAGCACCGCTTATGATAGTGATATTCTCGCGGGGATTAACTGGGCTGTAAACAATGCACAAACCTATAATATTAAAGCGGTGAATTTGAGCCTTGGTGTGCCGGGAGTCAAATATACCTCTGAGTGTAGCGATAGCAGTTATGGAACAGCATTTGCCAATGCGAGAGCTGCTGGCGTGGTTCCGGTTGTAGCCTCTGGTAATGATGCCTTCCCTGACGGAATTTCATCTCCTGCTTGTGTGGCAGGGGCAGTCAGGGTAGGTGCTGTTTATGATAGTAATATTGGTGGTGTGTCATGGGGTAACCCCGTGAAATGTTCTGACCCAACTACAGCAGCAGATAAGGTAGCCTGCTTTAGTAATGGGGGAAGCCTTGTGACCTTATTGGCGCCGGGTGCAATGATTACCGCAGGTGGCTATACCATGGGTGGTACCTCTCAAGCGACACCACATGTGGCAGGCGCGATTGCTCTATTGAGAGCGAATAGTGTGAGTCCAACAGAAAGTATCGATCAAACCATTAGCCGGTTAAAAGCTACGGGTAAACCTATTACTGACTCAAGAACGGGCTTGGTTTTCCCACGGATTGATTTACTGGCGGCAACCAATGGTTTAACCGTTAACTAAATAGCATATTTATAATTTTTTATTAGGTCCAAAAAATTTAAATGGCTATGGCTCGTTGCAAAAGATAACTTCTGCAACGAGTTTTTTTTATGAAAAGCTTTAATCACACTTTGCTAAGTTGTCTTTACTAAAATTACTTTGAAGTTTTTTGAAATTATTTTGAATTTCGGGATCTTGGATATTAAAAGTGGTAGAGCTTTTGGTTGTCGAATTGGTCGCTTGACTTAATATGCCAGAAGAGTCTGGATATTGCTCTGTAAATGATTGAGCTGAAATCAGACCTTTATTATTAAAAATCCAATGTTCAGTTACTTGTCCACCACCTAAATAACCCGTAAATTCAATCATACAAGCTTGCTTATCGTGTTTAATGAGCTTGGCTACATTGCCTGTAGTGGTTGGATAAGCTTCGATATTGGTATCTTGTTCTAAAACTTGTGCCTGAGGATAAGAAGAAAGAGGTGCGGTAGTTGCACATGCTGTTAATGCTAAGCAGCACAGGGTAGAAAAGAGAAGTTTTTGACTGTTCATAAGGCAGGTTCCTAGCTCTTTGTAGTGGATGTATGTCTTTTTTAAAGTGTGTTTCTTTGGAAGCACGATATGATCGCGCTACTCTGATTTAATTTTAATTGGCAGTCGTACTAGATTTACTTAGCTCACCTTGTTCGATTGGAATATTTTCACCGTTTCTACTGCTGGTGATATTTTGCTTAGCTTGTTCTATTTTCTGTTCAGTAAATACTTTGGCTGTATCCGCTTTTTGTTGAACAACTTCTGCTTTTTCAGCGGTAAATTCTTTCGTATCTTTCCATTTTTCACTAATTTTATTTGAGGTTTTTTCAGAGGCGCCTTGAATAGAATCTCCTAAGTTTTGTATGCCTTTTCCGGTTTTATATAACAGTACGCGGCCTAAGCTTGGATTATCACCATAAGGCATTGTCTTAGAAGTTGCTTCATTCACTTGTTGAGGTTGAGGTGTTTCAGCAAAGAGAGATGATGAAACCAAGATAGAGCTTGTAATACATAAAATTTTTATGGCTTTCATTTTGGATTAATCTCCCCAATGACTATCAAAATATGGATAGCTGATCTTACTGTTAAAAATAAATCTTGTGCAGACATGAGATAAAACCCATACGATTTGATTACGAGAAATCATCATTTGAAGGGAATAGCATCATTACCCAAATGCTTTATAAACAAAACTCCGACTTTATCAATTCTATAAACATGTCTCTCGCTTTATGGTTACTCACATTTTTATGCCAGAAAAAATGATTTTGCATAAAGGCAAGGTATTCAAATTTATAACTTTGAATATGCGCTAAATTTTTATATTGTTCATAAATACTCTTAGGCACTAACGCCACGCCAGAACCCGCACTGACACACCCAATAATGGTGGCGTAACTGGTAATACTGGTGATAGGGAGAGAGATATTCTTCAGTTTAAGCCATTCTTCAAGAGCTGCACGGTAAGGACAGCCTTCAGTCCACATGAAAATTTCTTTACCAATCAAATCTTCTTGGCAATGAATTTCTCCTAAAGAATGAGATGCAATTAAGACCATGTCTTCTTGATAAATACTGAGTTTATTTAACATAGGAAACTCAATATTGCCTGCAACAATTGCACCATCAAGTTTGTGCTGAGAAATATCGACTAGTAGCTGTTTCCATGTGCCAGTAATAATTTGAATAGAAACTTCTGGATAACGTTGATGATATTTTGCAAGTAAGTTGGGCAGGCGAGTTGTAGCAGAAGATTCAATAGCTCCAATTTTGAGCGGGCCAGAGGGCGGTGCATCTGGATGAATACTTCGTTTCGCTTCATCGCATAGCGCTAAAATTTTATGGCAATAATCGAGAAAGATTTCTCCTGATGGGGTGAGTTTTAAGCTTTTTCCTTCGCGATAAAACAGCGGTGCGCCTAGTTCTTCTTCAAGTTGCTTAATGCGTGTAGTGATATTGGAGGGTACGCAATGTAGTTGTAGTGATGCTTTAGCCATGGTTCCGCATTCAACCACGGTTTGGAACATTTTTAACTGGGTAATATCCATGTTTAATCATTCACTTTTAATGAATATTTGACTCAATATAAGTTAATTTTATTCAACTATCTATGCGCATATGATGAAAGAGTTCCATTTCATTAGTGCAGATTTAACATGGCAATTTCTCTTGCTGCCGAAACCCAGCCTCCCGCATTTAAGCTCTATTTATGTATTGCTGTGACCGTCTTTTGTTGGGGCTATTCACCTATTGGAGTACATAGTGCTTTGCATTCATATACACCGCAGCACATTGCCTTGCTCCGCTTTTTGATTGCTTCGTTTTTTTTGCTGCTTTTGGTCATGAAAAAAGGCATTCAGCCTTTAAAGTGGAAAGATGCTCCTGCACTTGCTGTATTAGGTTTTTTCTCTGTAACTCTGCATCATTTGCTGATAAATACAGGGCAGCAATATGTGACTGCGGTTGCCTCCAGCATTTTAAGTCAATCTATTCCGTTATTTACATTTATTATTTCAGCTTTGCTTTTTAAGGAACAAATCAGTTTCAAACAATGGTTATGTATTTTGTTGGGACTGGGCGGCGCCGTGTTAGTGGTCAGTGGTGACCATGGTTTTGGTGTACCGAGTCCTTATAGTTTATTGATTGTTCTAGCTGCAATTGCATGGGGTCTCTACTTTAATTTATATAAGAAATTTGCTTTAAATTATGATGCTTTGAGCATGATGTGTTACATCATCTGGTTCGGAACCATTCCTTTACTATTTTATAGTGCCAATTTACCCAATGAAGTTTTACATGCTACTTGGCAAGCCAATATGTCGGTTGTCTTATTGGGTATTTTCCCAAGTGCGATGGCTTATGTTCTTTGGGGCTATGTTCTTAAAAATATGCAGTTAACGATTGCATCGAATTTTCTATATTGCTCGCCGATTGTCGCAATGAGTTTGGCAGTGCTTTTCTTAAATGAAAAACCGTCAATGATGGTGCTGCTGGGAGGAGTAATTATTGTGGGGAGTTTGGTATGGATGAATTGGGGGAATAGGCGTACTATCGAATAAGCTATGTCATGCGCTACTTGCTTTAAGAGAATGAAATGATTGTTGTTACCTTGACCTATAAAAAACCGTTAGCCGAAGTTGATGCTGTATTGAAAGAACATATTGCATTTTTAGATCATTACTATGAGCAAAAGAAATTTTTAGCGTCGGGACGCCGGGAAAATAGAGTAGGTGGGGTAATTTTAGTTCTAAGCTCTTCGATTCAAGAAGCTGAAGAAATCATGAAAAATGATCCATTTTATATTCATGATGTGGCTGATTATGACTTTATGTGGTTTGAGCCATCAAAAAGTTTAGAAGAAATTAAAGATTTTGTTTGATTACATTAGAGAACTACTTAAATTTAAGTAGTTCTCTAGTCTTTTTGGTTAATATTTATTATTGCTCAACAATATAAATACTATTTTCGAATACATCTCCTTTACTTGTTTTAACTACACCAACACATAAATTGTCAGGAGTTTGGATAAAAGAAACTAAGGATGTATCTGCATTAGTTTTACAGTTTTTTTGCTTATTCTCATCAAATGCTTTTAAATTTAATTGATGTTGTAAATCTAAAGTGAATACTTGGCTAAGAGCGCTAAATGCTTGATCTGCTTTTTTCATAAATAATAAATTATTTTGAGCTTCCCATTCAGATAAAGAAATACGATCCTTACTTACATAGTGATATAAGCGTTTTGTATCTGCATTATTGTCCGCTGCATTTTTAAATTGTGTTTTTAATCCAAAATTTACTTTTACAATTGGTTTTTCACGGAAAGAGAGACGTGAATAAGGCACAATTTTAATTTCAGATGCCTGATTTAAACTTAGAAGTTTGAGAGTAGGATCTGTTTTATTTTGGGTGAGAGAGTCAGTAATTTTTTGATGTATTAACTGATCAAATTTAATAGGTTGATTGAGAGAGCTTTTTTCAATGGCTGAACTATTTGCATTTTTATCAATTGCCATTGCAACACCTACTCCGATAAGGCCAAACATTCCAGAAACTGGACTGGCTGAAGCACTACTTGCATCACCAACTAATATTTGGCTTTCCTTTACAAAGTAATCACCTGCACCTGATTCAGTCATTGAAGAAAGTTGTTCTGAAGAAACAGAAAGAGAGGTTTGTTTACCCGCTGCTGGATATTGAATCGATTTGGTCGTTGCACATCCAGTAAATAGTAATGTTGATATGAGTAATAAATTTAAGTTTTTCATTGCAATGATACTTTGTTAAGTTTGGTAATTATTTGTTTTAGTTTATTGAATTGTGGATAAAAAGTGAAGGAAGTAAATAATTCTTATTTATTAATTGAATGTAAAATAATCATTTATAATTATATTGAATGAAATTCTTCAATAAAAAACCATGTTTCCAACTAGAGTGAAAACATGGTTTTTATTAAAGTCTAATTATACAAAAATTAATTTTTATATAATTTTAACCCTGCAACACGCTCACATCAGCAACAGCAGTAAACAAGTTACGTAACTGAGCCAATAAACGTAAACGGTTTGCTTTTAGGTCAGCCTCATCTGCCATTACCATTACACCATCAAAGAATGCATCAATCGGCGCGCGAAGTGTTGCAAGCTTAGAAAGGGCAGCTGTGTAGTCTTTTGCTGCAAGTAATGGTTCAACTACAGGAGTCACTGCTTGAAGCTCAGCAAATAATGCTTTTTCAGCGTCTTCAACTAAGTTCGCTTCAACTACAGAACCTTCTGGTGCTGCTTCTTTTGCAAGAATGTTAGCAACACGTTTATTTGCAGCAGCAAGTGCAGCAGCTTCAGGTAATGTGCGGAAGTGGTTAACAGCATTTACACGCTTGTCAAAATCGAGTGGAGATTTTGGTGCAAGTGCTTGAACCGCTTGAAGTACGTCAACAGCAACGCCTTGGTCTTCATACTTAGCACGGTAACGACCTTCCAAGAATGCAACCGCGTCAGCACGAGTTTTGTCGTGGTCTTTAACGATATCACCATAACCTTGAAGCGCAAGATTTACTAACTCTTCAATCGTTACATCTAATTCATTTTCAATGATTAAACGTAAGATACCAATTGCTGAACGACGAAGAGCAAACGGGTCTTTAGAACCTGTAGGCGCTTGTCCAATACCGAAAATACCAACCAGCGTATCTAAACGGTCAGCAAGAGCAATGGTTGTACCTGTTTTGGTTTTTGGTAAAACATCACCAGCAAATTTTGGTAAGTATTGTTCACCTAAAGCTTCTGAAACTTCAGTGTTTTCACCTTCAATACGTGCGTAGTAAGTACCCGCAATACCTTGAAGTTCGGGGAACTCACCTACAAGTTCAGAAGTTAAGTCACATTTAGCAAGTAATGCAGCTTTTTCAGCATCCGCTGGGTTTGCACCAGTGATTGAAGATAATGCAACTGCAAGTTTTGCAATACGTGTTGATTTGTCCCAAAGCGTACCAAGCTGTGCTTGGAATACCATGTTTGCTAATTTTTCTTTACGAGATGCAAGCGGTTGCTTTTGATCTTGTAAGAAGAAGAATTCAGCATCAGACAAACGAGGACGAACAACTTTTTCGTTACCTTCAATAATTTGAGTCGGATCTTTAGACTCAATATTTGAAACAGTAATGAAGTAAGGCTGTAATTTACCGTCGTTATTGATCAAACAGAAATACTTCTGGTTGTCTTGCATTGTCGTAATAAGAGCTTCTTGAGGAACAGCTAAGTAGCGTTCTTCAAAGGTTGCACGTAAAGCTACAGGCCATTCAACCAGACTTGTTACTTCATCAAGTAAGTCAGCCGGAACAATCGCAGTTGCGTTAACTTCATCAGCTAGCTTTTTTACTTGTTGTTTAATAGTTGCTTGACGCTTTTCAAAGTTCGCAACAACATACGCTTTTTCTAAAGCGGCTAAGTAGTCATTTGCATGCGCTAAAGTCACAGCTTCTGGTGCATGGAAACGGTGGCCATAAGTCACATTACCAGCTTTGTGATCTTGAATCGTTGCGTCAACAATTTGGTCGTCTTTGAGTAAAAGAACCCATTTAACTGGACGCACAAACTCGGTACGGCTTGCAGCAGAACGCATACGCTTAGCAATTGGTAAATTGTCCAATGCAGTTTGTAAAATTTGTGGAAGTAAAGCGTCAAGACTTTGACCTTTCACATCTTTTAAATAGCAAACTTTTTCAACTTTACCTGCTTGGAAAGTAGAAAGTTGGTCTACAGTAATTCCTTGACCACGCATAAAGCCTTCGAGTGCTTTAGTCGGTTTGCCTTCTGCATCGTAAGCCGCTTGAACAGCAGGGCCGTCAAAACGTTTTTGTGTATCAGCTTGAGCAGCATCGATATCGACAATTTTAAGCGCTAAACGACGTGGAGCAGCATAAGCTTCAATAGATGCAAAATTTAAACCCGCATCTTTTAAGCCTTTTATCGTTTCTGCCTGTAATGCATCACGTAACGTTTTTAAGCTTTTTGGTGGAAGCTCTTCACAGCCAAGTTCGAATAAAACAGTATGTTTGCTCATTAGTTTTTCTCCGCCTTTGCTGCTTCACTTTCAGCTTGTGCTTTTAGCTGTGCCAATACTTCATCACGTAAGTGTGGTTCTGCCATTGGGAAGCCAAGTTCTGCACGTGCTTGTACATAACTTTGTGCAATAGCGCGCGCTAAAGTACGTACACGTAAAATGTAGCGTTGACGCTCAGTTACAGAAATTGCGCCACGTGCATCAAGCAAGTTAAAGGTATGAGACGCTTTAACGACTTGCTCATAAGCTGGAAGTGGAAGTTTAGCTTCCATTAAACGGTTAGCTTCTGACTCGTAGAAATCAAATAGTTCAAATAGTTTGTCAACTGGAGCGTATTCAAAGTTATAAGTCGATTGCTCAACTTCATTTTGATGGAATACGTCGCCGTAAGTTACCGTACCGAATTGGCCTTTGGTCCAAACAAGGTCATAAACCGAGTCTACACCTTGTAGGTACATCGCAAGACGTTCTAAACCGTAAGTGATTTCGCCTGTTACTGGGTAACATTCAACACCACCAACTTGTTGGAAGTAAGTGAACTGAGTTACTTCCATACCGTTAAGCCAAACTTCCCAACCTAAGCCCCAAGCACCAAGAGTTGGAGATTCCCAGTTGTCTTCTACGAAACGGATATCGTGAGTAAGCGTATCAATCCCGATTGCTTTTAAAGAATCGAGATAAAGCTGTTGAATGTTGTCTGGGTTTGGTTTAAGTACTACTTGGAACTGATAGTAGTGTTGCAAACGGTTCGGGTTTTCACCGTAGCGGCCATCTTTTGGACGACGTGAAGGTTGAACGTATGCCGCGTTCCAAGTCTCTGGCCCTAAAGCACGTAAGAATGTTGCGGTGTGGAATGTTCCAGCGCCCATTTCCATGTCGTAAGGTTGTAGTACGACGCAGCCTTGTTCGGCCCAATAGTTTTGTAGGGCAAGAATTAAGCCCTGAAATGTATCAATGTGCGAGATGGCGCGACTCATGTAGCATCCACGAATTTATGAGAAAAATTGCCCCTAAGTATAAGGATTTTGTAGGGGAGTGGCAAAGGCTTAATGCGGAGGAAATTATTGAGGCGGTAACTAGAACTTTAATATTTCCATAATCCTGTTGGAGTAATTGTTAGCCACATCATTTTAATGATAATATCCACCCGTAATCTTTTTTATTGTTACGATAAAAAATCGCGAAAAATCGACTTAAGTTTCATTTCTCTTCCACTAGAGAATACTCAGTCGACACATATCCCAATCTTTAAGATTCGGCCAGCGTTCATCAGGGCTTGAGTTGTTATCAAGCATCGTTAACAGGTTTTCACATTTACTGTGCCTGACTTTTCGATAGGACGCTTTATGAATCGATCTCTATTTATTATTTTTGCAACTATTGCTTTAGATGCTATTGGTATCGGTCTTATTTTTCCGATTCTTCCTTTATTATTACAAGATATGACGCATAGCACTCATATTGCTATATATATGGGTATATTGGCCAGTCTCTATGCGGCCATGCAATTTATCTTCTCTCCCTTATTAGGTGCGTTAAGTGACAGATGGGGGCGTAGACCGGTCTTGCTTATTTCACTGGCTGGTTCGGCAGTTAATTATCTCTTTCTAACTTTTTCACATAGCCTAATTCTATTGCTAGTAGGTCGCATTATTGCTGGAATCACTAGTGCCAACATGGCTGTTGCAAGTACTTACATTGTCGATGTTTCTCAAGAAAATAACCGCGCAAAATATTTTGGTTTAATCAATGCTATGTTTGGTGCAGGCTTCATTATTGGCCCTGTATTGGGCGGATTCTTGAGTGAATATGGATTGAGGCTTCCTTTCCTTGTAGCAGCTATATTGACAGGGCTTAATCTTTTATTTGCATATTTTATTTTGCCTGAAACCCGACGGGTGACATCAGAGGGTAAGCAATTATCTACATTAAATCCTTTTAAAATATTTGCTGGAATTAGTTCAATTCGCGGCGTACTTCCATTTGTTATGACCTTTTTTATCTTTAGTGCGATAGGGGAGGTGTATGGAGTTTGCTGGGCATTATGGGGACATGACACATTTCAGTGGAGCGGTTTCTGGGTAGGGCTTTCTCTAGGCGCATTTGGTTTATGTCAAATGTTGGTACAGATTTTTATTCCGAGTCATGCTTCAAGATTACTGGGTAATCGTAATGCCGTGCTAATCGGTATTGCTTGTTCCTGTTTGGCTTTAGCAGTAATGGCTTTTGCTCAAAGTGGTTGGATGATTTTTGCCATTATGCCTATTTTTGCGTTAGGGAGTATGGGTACACCTTCATTGCAAGCATTAGCTTCTCAAAAGGTTTCTGCTGACCAGCAAGGACAGTTCCAGGGAGTGATAACTTCTACGGTAAGCTTGGCCTCTATGATAGCCCCTTTGTTTTTCTCAACTCTTTATTTTCAATTTCAGAAAAAATGGCCGGGAGCAATTTGGTTAAGTGTAATTTTAATTTACCTGATTACTTTACCTATCATTTTGTATAGTACCCAACCGGTCGAACAACAAAGATAGCAAAGTGGAGTTGGGCTCTTTATTTATACTTAAACAAATACTCTATAGCTAAATGACTCCTAGATCATTCTAATTTAAAACGTCACTTCATGACGCCGAGCGTACTTCCCTAGATTAAATTTAAGAATGCGAAATGATATTTTTTAAACGATGCCATAAATGAGTCGTTTGATATGTCTGATCGCATTCGGGAAAAACTACAGATTCTTGCTGATGCTGCTAAATATGATGTGTCTTGTTCATCAAGTGGCAGTGACCGTAAAAATAAAGATAAAGGTCTGGGGGATGCCAGTCATTCGGGTATTTGCCATAGCTATACCGAAGATGGCCGCTGTGTATCTCTCTTAAAAATTCTATTTAGCAATGTGTGTATTTTTGACTGCGCCCATTGTGTTTCACGCCGTTCTAATGACGTTCAGCGTGCAGCATTTACGGTGCAAGAGGTTGTAGACTTAACTATTAATTTTTACCGCCGTAATTATATCGAAGGCTTATTTTTAAGCTCAGGCATTTTTAAATCGGCAGATCACACGATGGAGCGTATGCTTCAAGTCGTGAAAAAGTTGCGTCTTGAAGAAAACTTTAATGGTTATATTCACCTAAAAACAATTCCGGGAGCATCGCCTGAACTGATTCATGAAGCAGGTTTATATGCTGACCGGATGAGTATTAATTTAGAGATGCCGACCGAAATTGGGTTAAAAACTTTTGCGCCAGAAAAATCACATCAGGAAGTACAAAAAGATTTAGGTTTAGTTCGTGACAGACTCATTCAACTTAAAGATGAGCGACAAATTATTAAGCGCGTGCCGAAATATGTACCAGCAGGGCAGACTACGCAAATGGTTGTTGGCGCTCATCAAGAGTCAGACCAAGATGTTTTGTTTATGGCTGACAAACACTATAAAGAATTTAAACTCAAACGTGTCTATTTTTCGGGTTATATCCCAATTAATACTGAAAATAATTACTTGCCCGCAGTTGGCTCTGCACCGCCATTATTGAGGGAAAACCGACTCTATCAAAGTGACTGGCTGATGCGTTTTTACGGTTTTGAAGTCAATGAAATCGTCAATGAAAAACACCCTAATTTAGACCTTGATGTAGACCCAAAATTAAGCTGGGCCTTAAGGCATCCTGAACAGTTTCCGGTAGATTTAAACCGTGCAGATTATCAAATGATTTTGCGTGTACCGGGCATTGGTGTGAAATCAGCCAAGAAAATTGTGCAGGCTCGCCATTTTGGAAAAATCCATATCGATTTACTTAAAAAACTCGGTGTGGCCTACCAACGAGCAAAATTCTTTATTCGCTGTGAAGACAGTCCAAAATTCCAAAAAGAATTGTCTTCAAGTTTTATTCGGCAGCAGATTTTAACGCAAGGCTCATCGAAATATGTACAGCAACTCTCGCCACAATTAAGCCTTGGGTTTTAGCTATGTTTAATGATGAAGTCGCTTACTATTTTGATGGTTCAATGGTTGGGCTGCTGAGCTGTGTGTTTCGTGCATTTCAATTTAAAGAATTACAGGTCAGGCTCTGTTTGAATGATGCAGCTCAACATGGCTTATTTGCTGATAAAATTGAGGTTTCAAATAACGAGCAACACGCCGAGCGTGTTTGGTCCGCGCTACAAAAAAAGCTTTCATCTTCTTCCTTAAAACAATTTTATTTTGCCTCTTTATCTGAATCGTTAGATGCCTATCAGCATTTATTTAATTATTGTATTTATGTGTTTAGTAGTCATTCTTCTGTAGAAAAAGATTATTCACATCCCAGTGTTTTAGCGATTGCACAGTGGACAAAAAAGGTCGGGCGAGAGAAGCATCGAATGGAGGCTTTTATTCGGTTTAAGAAAACCAAAGATGAGCTTTTTTTAAGTCTGGTTCGTCCTGACTTTAATGTTTTACCACTCATTCAGCCGCATTTTAAACGGCGTTATCAAGATCAGCGTTGGCTGATTTATGATGAGCAACGCAAGTTTGGGCTGTATTATGATTTACGGGAGATACATGAAGTTTCACTCGAAGCTTCTGAAGTTGACCGCAATTTAAAAAATGGAATGAGTCAAAGTTTTCAGCTTGAGCTAGATGAGCAAGAAGTCTTATATGACCAGCTTTGGAAGGATTATTTTAAAAGCGTTAATATTACGGAACGCCAAAATATTAAGCTTCATGTGCAATATTTGCCTAAACGTTACTGGCGCTATTTAAATGAAAAATTAATTGAATATTAAAACATTAAAATAGTAAGAGTACATTCAACAGGTTTTCTGATAATTGAAAGATATAATTTAAATGCACTTTATGTGGCTTTGGGCGTATACTTTTGCCCGTTATAAATAACGGCATATCCCCTAAGGTGTACTGTGAGTGTTATACAGCCAGAATGGTTACAGATTTTAAAACCGAATTTTAAGGTTTTACCCCTAAAAGAACGGTTGCTTTGTGGCGTTGGAGCGCTATGTGGTTTAGCAATTTCCTCATTAATTAGCTGGTATGTTTTAGGCGGAATTAATGCTTGGTACATTGCACCAATGGGGGCTTCATCTGTTCTCTTATTTGCTGTACCTACCAGTCCATTGGCTCAGCCTTGGAATGTTATTGTCGGTAATACATTAGCCGGAATTATTGGGGTCGCCTGTGCACAGTGGATTCCGGATTTAACCACGGCTTTTAGCGTGGCTGTGGGTTTTGCCATATTTTTGATGATGACTACCGACTCCTTGCATCCACCTAGTGGGGCAGTTGCGATTACGGCTGTGTTGGGCGGTGCTGCTATTCATAAATTAGGCTTTTATTTCGTTTTTTATCCGGTTCTGCTCAACTCATTACTTCTACTCGGTTTTGCTGTATTTTTTAATCGATTGATTGGGCGACATTATCCGGTTACTGCACATTTAAATGAGCGTAGTAAAGATCCAACTCCCACTCAAAAAGTATCAATTCAGCCAAAAGATATTGAGTATGCATTAGAACATCATACTGAATTGTTAGATATCAGCCAGTACGACTTAGAAAAAATCATTTTAGAAGCGCAAGAACATGCCAATGAACGCATGGTGAACCAATATACCTGTCAGGATATTATGAGCCGAGATGTGATTAAATTGCATGAAAATGATGATATTCATCAGGCATTAGATAAATTTAAACAAGAAAATCTCATGAGTTTGCCTGTAGTTAATGCAGACAACCATTTAGTGGGTACTTTGGCGCTATATGAAGTTGTGGAATGGTTTAAAGGGGCAACAGATCCAAGAAACTCATGGCAGCATTACGTAAGACAAATTATGAGTCGTCGAGTAGTCACTGTACTGCCAACTCAGCCGATTCAAGACCTTGTACCTTACTTTGTTGAGAAGTCTTTTAACTATATTCCGGTGGTTGAGGAACGAAAACTGATTGGAATCATTAGCCGTGCAGATATGATTGCGGCTTTACAACAGCAGTTAAATCGTAAATTGTAATTTTAAACATAAAAAAAGCTACGGTTGATTAGGGGATGCAACCGTAGCGACCAAAATAAACTAAGTTATTTAATGTATTTGTTCTTCTCGTACAGTGCGAACAGGTTGTTGATAACCTTGCACTTGTTCTGGCTGTTTTTTAGGAATTACCAACCATAAAACTAAGTACACTAAAATCCCTGGAAAAGCCGCGCTCATTATCGAAACTAACACAAAAATAATGCGTAATAAATTTGCATTCCAACCAAAACGTTCAGCAATACCGCCCATTACACCGGCGATCATGCTTTGTCGGTTCGAGCGATATAAACCAGAATTGGCCATCTAAGTCTCCTCAAATATATAAGTTACAAGGAATCATTTATTCACTTGGTTAATAAGAATATGGAGCCAATCCGAATGAATTAAAGGTTCACAAAACTAAAAATGGTTAAAATATGTAAATGGTTTAAATCAATGAAAGCAACATCTACTAAAATGCACTGTTTCGGGGCTGAAAGTGTTTGTAGCAGCGATGATATCGTTCCTGAACAATAAGGTTGAACTGTAGCATTGCTGTTGTATGTGAATGATGTATATGTCTTTGAAGTGGTCTGGTCTTTTAATGAAACATTTGGGTGTGGCAGCCATCTTGTGTATGGGGTTAAGTGCCTGCGATGTAAATCATGCCGACTCTAAAGATCACTCCGCGGTAGCAACGACTTCTAGACATGAAGATAGTTTGATTAAAAGCACCACGAAGGTTAAAACTTTAGATGATGCAGCGGGGCGAACTTTCTTGCCTGAGGGCGTCCCAGGTCAAAGCTCAAAACTATCCGAAGCAGACCAACAATATGCAGGCCGTTATCACACTCGTATTTCATGTGAAGATAATTTTGCCGATTGTGAAACAGGCGAGGCAGAATATATTTTAAATTTATTACCTGATGGAACTGCGTATTGGAATGTTGTTCATTTTGGTCGTGTTGGTAGTAAAGATGGCTCAAAAAGCGCAGTCATCAATCAATTATGTCCTTCCTTGAAATGGAAGGTCGAACCTGCCGCTCATGAGTTAACGATTCAATGTCCTTTATCAGATGTTAACTTCTATTTTGATATTGATGCAAAACAAAGATTAGTCGTAAATTTAGAAAAATTATTTTATAGCGATTTTGGTAAAAACCGTGAGTTTTTGGAACAAAATTATTTTGTTCCTACAAAAGCTTATGTACTTGATAAAGAGTAAAGCCAATTTTAGCAAAATAAAAAAGAGCGCAATATCAATTGCGCTCTTTTGATTTTAGAGTCTATACATCATTAGTAGTCGAAACTAAAGTGTTCCGCTGGTAATGAAGTCAGCGTACGAGAAGTCGTTACCATTGATTCTGCATGACCTTGAGCACGTGGTAATAAACGGTCAAAGTAGAAATCTGCAACTTTAATTTTTGCTTTATAGAACTCAGGAGTTTCTTGGCCATTACCTGCTTCTAATTTTTCAGAAGCGACAACTGCTTGTTGTGCCCAGAAATAAGCCATCATCACATAGCCTGAGAACATCAAGAAATCTACAGAAGCAGAAGATACGATGTCACGGTCTTTACGTGCAGCAAGCATGATACGAACAGTTAAAGTGTTCCACTGAGCACAAAGCTTTGTTAAGTCCCAAGCAAAACGACGTAAGTATTTATTACGAGCATGTGCAGCACAGAACTTTAAGATTTCAGCAGTGTATTCACGAACTACTTTACCTTTTGAGCTTAACAACACTTTACGACCAATCAAATCAAGTGCTTGAACACCAGTTGTTCCTTCATACAGAGTAGAGATACGGGCATCACGTACGATTTGCTCCATACCCCATTCTTTGATGTAACCATGACCGCCGTACACTTGCATACCGTGGTTAGCAGCTTCTAGGCCAAGCTCGGTCAAGAAACCTTTTAAAATTGGTGTATAGAAACCAAGTTTATCGTCATAATCTTCAAATGCAGCTTGGTCACCGCGTGTCAAAGCATCTGTCATTTTGTCAGCAAGCTGTGCTGCGTAGTAGATCATTGAACGACCACCTTCAGCGATTGCTTTTTGAGTTAATAACATGCGGCGTACGTCAGCATGGTGAATGATTGCATCAGCAACTTTATCTGGATCTTTTTTACCTGAAAGGGCACGCATAGACATACGTTCTTTGGCATATGGTAGAGCGCCTTGGAAAGATAACTCTGCATGGGCAATACCTTGAACCGCAGTACCAATACGCGCTGTGTTCATAAAGGTAAACATGGCATGTAAGCCTTTGTTTACTTCACCAATGAGGTAACCTGTTGCATTATCAAAGTTCAATACAGCAGTTGCAGAAGCACGGATACCCATTTTGTGTTCGATTGAACCACAGCTTACAGTATTACGTTCACCTACGCCGCCATCCGCAGTTGGGATAAATTTAGGGACGATAAATAATGAAATACCACGAGTACCTGCTGGTGCATCTGGAAGACGTGCAAGCACAATATGAATAATATTTTCTGTTAAATCATGCTCACCGGCAGAAATAAAGATTTTTGTACCAGAAATTTTATAAGTGCCGTCAGCTTGTGGTTCAGCTTTGGTTTTTACCTGACCTAAGTCTGTACCACATTGAGGTTCGGTTAAGCACATTGTGCCGCTCCATGTACCTTCAACAAGTTTCGGCATATACGTTTGTTTTTGCTCATCTGTACCGAATTGCAAAATAGTATTCATACAGCCTGAGCTTAAACCTGGATACATGGTAAATGACCAGTTCGCAGTACCCATCATCTCTGATTTAATCAGATTTAAAGACATTGGTAGGCCTTGACCACCAAATTCTTCAGGATAAGAAAGGCCTTGCCAGCCACCCATTACAAACTGGTCATAAGCTTCTTTAAAACCTTTTGGTGTTTTAACTTCGCCGTTGTCAAAATGGCAACCTTCTTCATCGCCAGATTGGTTAAGTGGAGACAGTACATTTTCACAATAATCTGCTGCACCTTCAAGAATCATATCTACTGTATCAGGATCTGCACTTTCACCATTTGATAAAGTTTTGTAGTGAGCAGGATAGTCTAGTACTTCATTCATTAAGAAGCGGATATCGTGTAGCGGAGCTTTATATGCTGGCATGGCTTTAATCCTAATTTTGAATCATTGTGGGATTATCTGAATCGATGATTTGATTATTCACTCGCATGATAAAAATACAATGTTAATCGCACCCGAAAGGAATGTCAGAAAAGCGAATTTTGTCGAAAATAAATACACCTGAAATTATAATTTCTGCTAAAGTCGGGACTTATACTTTTATGTGAAAAAACAACTAATTTTTTATTTTTAGCAAGTTTTGTTAAAAAGATAAAGCGATAAGGTTTTAAAAAAGGTTATGCATTTAAAATATCTCAGTTTATGTTTATTTAGTTTGGGCTTGACGGCATGTGCACAACACGGCGTGCGTCCACAGGTGGCATCTGCGAGTTTAGAGCAAAAAGCCATTCAAAGTGTTAATGCGATGTATGAATACCCAAGTTATGATTATCGCGGAAACTTTAAAATTACCGTTGATCCTTCACAAATAAAGCAAAATGTAAAAGCTGAGAATACTGCTAAGCTAGATGCTGAATTACAAAAGAAAGTTGATCAATATTTACGTGAGCAAAAAGTTGCCTTAAGTAAAGCACAGAAACAAACCTTATATGCGGCGATTGCAAATGAACAAGGTGATTGGGGACTGACTTCATCAGCACGTTCTGAAAAAATTAATACCGTATTATTTAATTTGTTAAATGATCTTCAGTTTAGTTATGACGGCTCGATACATTATCGTCAAAAAATGGGTTCATTTAATTTAACTGCTAGATATGAAAAACCGACACTTTTAGTTCAGGCAAAATTGCCAATGGTGCTTGATCTTGAGAATTATAAGTTCTACATAAATTATTTTGGTTTGATGCCATATTTGGTCAATAAAGATAATCAAAATAATTTAGCTTATGTTGATTTCTCAAAATATAAAGCCTTCTTTAAAAATGTCGATCAGAAGAAGTTTATTGAATACCTTAAAGCTTCAAGTGCTGTTTCATACCGATTAGCTGAACCGCAAAACCTACAACGTGTATCGTTGACTGAGGCTGATCGTAAAGCAGGGGCGGTTGAAAGAATTCGTTTAAAGACGACGGTTGAGCAACTACTTTTAGAAGTAGATTTGTTTGGGCAAGTTAATGAAAAATATCTTCAAAAAAGTGTTTTAGGTCTTGATGAGGAAAAACTTGCTGAAACGCTTGCCGCAGAGATTGCTGCTTCTGATGCGAAAAAAGGCACTGCAGGTAAAGAAGAACAAAAGGTTTCTTCTGATGACGCCGCTGCTGTTAGCCAACAGTTGTACTCCCTTGTTAATGCTCATTTAGGTAATACCTCTACTTCTGAAGATGAGGAAGTAGAGTCTGCTTCTAGTGAAGAGGCGAGTGATGTAGCTGTAGCAGAGACTGAACAAACTTCAGAAAATGAAGAAGTAGTTGCACTGACGGAAGATCAATGTATTGAATTAAAATCACTTAAAAACCCGGTCGCTTTAGGGGATATTAATTATTGCCAAATCTACGGTATTGATGTCCTGGATCAGAGCGATACAAGTATTCAAAAAGCGCAAATCAAGTCTCGTCAGGACGCTTTAAAGCAAACTTTTGAAGCTTATAACCAAAACCAGTTTATTAATGATGAAGCATTCAAAGCTCTTTGGTTAAAACATAAGGATGAAATTGAACAAGCTTTACCGAAGCAAAGAAACCCAATCACAATTGATGTGGCTTTAGATGACAAAGGCCGTGCAGTCAATATGGATTACGATGTTGATTATACGCCAGCTGAGTTTAAGCACCGCTTCAATATTAAAGCGGATATGCAAATTCTGAATTATGGGAAAGCGACTTCAATTGATCAGCAGCAGCTTAAACAAGCTAAATCTGTGGCTGAAGCAAGTAAAGGTTCTATGCTGGAAAACTTTATTAAAGGTTTTAGTGAAAAGCTTGGGCAAAGTGATGTTTCAGAGCACCCTGTGGGCACACATAGTGATGTACAAGATTTAGATGCAAATCTGGCTGTACTTGCAGATAAAACCTATGATGCAATGCATGCTTATGACAAAACTTATAAAGCAGTATTTATTGCCAAATTGACTGCCGAAAAACCGTCATATATTAAGTATTACTCAGTTCAACAACTCCAAGAAATTGCTGAGGTTTATGCTTACTGGTTCTCTGATGAAGATACATATAATCCTCAAGGAAAAGCCTTAGAGCGTATTACCGCTTTACAGAAAAAACATCATCTTGAACAAGATGATCAGTTTGACCACGAGTTAGGACGTGCTGTAGATCATATTGTATTAACGACTATACAAGGTAAAACAGGGCGTGAAGCTTGGCAGAAGCTACAGAAGCAATATAAACAGCCAGCCCAACTTTTCTCAAAACAGTATCAGTCAGAGTTTGAAAAACAAAATGGTATTTCTGCTGAAGAAAAGCATCTGTTATCAGAAACGGCTGATATTTTAGGGAATGTTTATGTGGCTGCTCGTAAAAAACAGCTTTCGGAAAAAACAATTCAGAACTTAAAACCTGAACATAATGAATTTATCGATTATGAAATTTTCCGAGAAGTTTATAAGCAAATGGTTGCCGCTAAAAAATAATGAGTAAGATAAAAAAAGAACCTACATATGTAGGTTCTTTTTTTGGTTTATAGAAAATCTTTTAATTGTGGTCGTACACCATTCCAAATAGAGAAGGCTTCAATAGCTTGGCCTACTAACATGCCAAAACCTTCCGCATAAGGCACATTACGCTGTTTCGCTTGATCAAGGAAACTAGAAGGTTTGCCATAAGCCATTTCATAGGCATATTTAAATTTTAATTTTTCAGGTAGTTGTAAAGCATCGCCTGAAAGACTTGCCGAAGTTGCATTAATCACAATATCAAAATCGCCTTCTAAATCATTTAGGGAAATTGCTTGTAATTGGGCTTGTGGAACTGCTGTTTTTAAGTCATCTACAAGTTGTTCTGCACGAGCTAAAGTTCGGTTTGCAATGACGATTTTTTTGGCACCAGCCTGTACAAGGGGATAAATAACACCACGCGTTGCGCCACCAGCTCCTAAAATTAAAATAGTTGTATTTTCAAGATTCCATTCTAAAGCTTGAATTGCGGCAACTAAGCCTTGGCCGTCTGTATTGTCACCATGCAATTTGCCATTTTCCATCCATAAGGTATTTACAGCTTTAGCAATTTGAGCACGCTCGGTTAACACATCACATAAAGCAAAAGCTTGCTCTTTAAAAGGAACAGTAACGTTCATACCACTGCCGCCTTCTGCAAAAAAACTTCGCATGCTCGATTCAAAACCGTCAAGAGGAGCAAGTCGTTTTTGATAGTTTAGATCAACACCTGTTTTTTCAGCGAAAGCATGATGCAATTCAGGAGAGCGTGATTGTTCGATCGGATTGCCAATTACTGCAAACTGTTTGGTCATTCTTGTATCCAAAATTTTAAAATGGCATAAAGCAGATAGAGCCTGCACTGAATATTCAGCAGGCCTCACTATAAGTCAAAATAGCACAAGAAAAAATATTTGAATGAAGGCAAATAGAAATCAAAAAAGGAGATTCTTTAGGGTGGAAGCCAAAGAATCCCCAAAACAAAAAATTAGGCGACTTTTTCTTCTAAACCTAACCAATCACGAGGTTTTAAATAGTAGTCAGTTAAACGCTTCTCTGGAGAGTCTTCATCCCATTCAGGGCGATAAGACCATGCAGCTAGATTAGGTAAGCTAACTAAAATCGACTCAATACGGCCACCTGTTTGTAATCCAAACAACGTACCGCGGTCATACACCAAGTTATATTCCACATATCTGCCACGGCGATAAAGCTGAAATTCGCGTTGAGCTTCGGTATAAGGCTGTTCGCGGTGTTTTTCGAAAATTGGCAAGATCGCATTTAAATAGCCATTACCTACGGCTTGAATATATTTAAAGCAGGTTTCAAAATCCCAGCAATTTAAATCATCAAAGAATAAACCGCCCACACCACGTTGTTCATCGCGATGCTTTAAATAGAAATAGTCATCGCACCATTTTTTATGTTCAGCATAAACATTGTCACCAAAAGGCTTACACAGGTCATAAGCAGCTTGGTGCCAATTTAAAACATCTTGGTCATCTGGATAAAATGGCGTTAAGTCAAAACCTCCACCAAACCACCAAATCGGATCTTGACCTTCACGCTCTGCAACGAATAAGCGGACATTCGCATGCGAGGTTGGAATATTCGGGTTTTTAGGGTGAATGACTAAAGACACACCTAGCGCTTGAGCTTTTGCCCCTGCAATTTGAGGGTGACGTTCTGTTGCAGAAGCAGGCAGTTTACTAATGTTGATATGTGAAAACATCACACCGCCTTTTTCAATCACTGTACCATTTTGCAGTACACGTGAACGGCCGCCACCGCCTTCAGGGCGCTCCCAATCATCAATGATAAATTCTGCTGTCCCACCACCAGCTTTTTCTTGTTGTTCTAAACCGGCACAAATACGGGCTTGTAAATCGAGGAGAAATTCGCGGACACGTTGAATATCTGTTGAAGTCGGATGTTGCATAATGACCCTCAAAGATGATCGAAATAGATTAGATACATCAAAACATAAATCCATAAAAAAAGTAAGGGATTTTTTCTAATTCCTGAAAAAATCCCTTAAATATAATTTTTAAATTTTGGACTCGAAATCAAAAATCATCTTTTTGGTAAAGGTGATCCATTCTTTCACGTTTGGTTTTTAAATATTGTTCATTAAAAGGGTTACGGCCGACAGTTAAAGGTACACGGTCTACGACATTAATACCTTGATCTTTGAGTGCCTGAATTTTTAAAGGATTATTGGTAATTAATTTAACTTCTTTCACTTTTAAGTGGTCGAGCATAATACTGCACATATCGTAACGACGTGCATCGGCGGGTAAATTCAGTAGTAAATTGGCATCTACTGTATCGTGCCCCTGATCTTGCAGGGCATAAGCACGAATTTTATTGGTTAAACCAATACCGCGTCCTTCTTGGCGTAAGTATAAAATTACACCTTGTCCTGCTTCATTGATGAGTTTCTGAGTGGCTTGTAGTTGTGGGCCACAGTCACATTTCAATGATGCAAACGCATCACCCGTTAAGCATTCAGAATGTACGCGGACCAAAACAGGACCCGTTGGCGGATTTTCTAACCCTTTGGAAAGTGCCACATGTTCTTCACCTGTTACGGGATCTTGAAACACAGAAATATTGAATTCACCAAAAGCGGTCGGGAGTTTTGATGTTGCAATGAACTCTATAGGCACAGATTAACTCATCTTTTAACCGAAAACGGTTTAAAGTATAGCGTAATGCTGGGAGATTGGTCGAATTGTCATAATCATTTTGCACACTAAGGTTTTCTTTTTTGTATAAAGAAGACGATAATAGTTGATAAATAGTCAGATTATTCAGGATAATCTGCCAACCATACCCATACTGTATGAGAGACTGCTTTGCATGATCTCGTTCGCAAATGTGGCTGATTGAAGGTGACTTCATTCGATTGTATGATCGACCCATTTTGACCCAGCTTAGGATTTGCCAGGCTTATAAAGGCTTTGCCACATATGTTGTATACCGAAATTCCAACTCAACGCCCTGTTACGCCATTGTTAGATGCGATTGATCATCCTCAACAATTACGTCAGCTCGAGCATAGCCAATTACTACAAGTGGCTGATGAGTTGCGTCAATATATTTTATATGCAGCAGGCCAGAGTGGTGGCCATTTCGGTGCTAACCTCGGCGTGGTTGAGCTGACGGTAGCGCTGCATTATTGCTTTAATACACCAAATGACCGTTTAGTTTGGGATGTGGGACACCAAGCATACCCACATAAAATCCTGACTGGACGCCGTGAACAAATTACGACCATTCGCGCTAAAAATGGATTGGCTGCTTTCCCTGCCAGAGAAGAGTCTGTTTTTGATACCTTTGGAGTAGGGCATTCTTCAACTGCTATTTCAGCTGGTTTGGGTATGTCTTTGGCACGTCGCTATCAGAAAGACCCATGTGAAGTCGTTTGTATTGTGGGTGATGGTGCAATGACTGCGGGCATGGCATTTGAAGCAATGAATGATGCTGTTGCTCATGATGCAGATTTAATTGTTGTACTCAATGACAACGATATGTCGATTTCTTGCAGTACAGGTGGCTTTGCCAAACATTTAGCTGCAATTTGGGAAAAAGGTCATTTAGTTAATGTCAATGAACATGGTGAAGCTTATATCCAGCCACACCCAAAATGGACATATAACTCTCGATTACACCAATCGGCAACCGATGCGGCAGATAATTTATTTAAAGCAATTGGTTTTGATTATTTCGGGCCTTTTGACGGACACGATGTCACTCAGTTGGTTCAGGTGTTCAACGCGCTCAAAAAACGCAAAGGTCCACGTTTAGTTCACGTTTATACCAAGAAAGGTAAAGGCTTTGCTCCTGCTGAAGCAGACCCGATTACTTACCATGCGATTGGCAAAATTAATGCTGCTTCGGGCGGGAAAACACCACCAAAATACTCTGATGTGTTTGGTGAGTGGTTGTGTGATGAAGCTGCACAAGATGAGCGTTTGCTCGCAATCACGCCTGCAATGTGTGAAGGCTCGGGTATGGTTAAATTTGCGAAGCAATTTCCTCAGCGTTTCTTCGATGTCGCGATTGCAGAGCAGCATGCTGTAACACTTGCAGCAGGAATGGCATGCGAAGGGCTAAAACCTGTTGTCGCCATTTATTCAACATTCTTGCAGCGTGGTTATGATCAGCTTATTCATGATGTCGCATTGCAAAATCTTGACGTGACTTTTGGTATTGACCGTGCAGGCTTGGTTGGTGAAGATGGTCCAACGCATGCAGGTGCATATGACTATGCTTATATGCGTACTGTGCCTAATATGGTGATCATGGCACCGAAAGATGAAAATGAATGCCGTCAAATGCTTCATACAGCCTATGCCTATAATGGCCCGGCTGCGGTACGTTATCCGCGTGGTGCAGGTGTGGGCGTCGAAATCCAAAAAGAGATGACTGTTCTTGAATTGGGTAAAGCTGAAATTGTTGCAGAAATTAAAGCAAACAGTGATGAGCAGATTACGGTTTTAGCATTTGGTAGTCGTGTCATGGTTGCTCTGGAAGCAGCTGAGCAATTTGCGCAAAAACATGAAGTCAGTGTGTGTGTTGTAAATATGCGCTTCGTAAAACCGCTTGATGAACAAATGATTCGAGACTTGGCTGAGCATACTCATTTATTCGTGACAGTTGAAGAACACGCGATTATGGGTGGTGCGGGTAGTGCAGTGAATGAGTTTATGGCTCAAGAACAAATTGTTAAACCTATCATTAATTTAGGTCTACCAGACTCGTTCTTGCATCAGGCGACACATAATCAAATGCTACAAGATTGTGGTTTAGATGCTAAGGGTATTTTGAACTCGATTGAGCGAGCATGGCTTAAGGTAAATCAGGTGGTTTAATACCTCAATAAAATTTTTCGAAACATTTTTTCCCAAAAAGCGTATTCATTTGCTAAAATGGATACGCTTTTATGCATTATTCTTTGTCAAAATCTTCAAATTTGTATTGTAGTGGGTGTTCAATGGAACCTATGGTGGTGATGGCTGCGCGTGCGGCTCAAACAGTTGGTCAAGAGCTTTTAAAAGCGCATCAAAATCGTCATAAGCTCGATTTGCAAGTTGAAGAGAAAGGCATTGATGGTCCTGTAACACGTGTAGATCGTTATTTAGAACAATTGACGATTGATACATTACGTAAAAGTTATAAAAACCATAGCTTCTTAGGTGAAGAGTTCGGTTTGCAAGAGGGCAAAGGCCACGATGCAGACTGGTGCTGGGTGATCGACCCTCTTGATGGCACGCAAAACTTTATTAATGGTTTCCCTCATTTCTGTATTTCTATTGCTGTTCAGCACAAAGGTGTTACTCAGCACGGCGTAATTTACGATCCAGTACGTGACGAATTGTTTTCTGCAAGTCGTGGCCGTGGTGCAGTGATGAACCAGCGTCGTATTCGCGTAAATGTAAAAGACAGCCTAGAAAATACATTCTTGGCAGTAGGTCACCCTTACCGTGCTAAACGTGCTGGTGAAATTGTGTCTTATGCAGAACAACATTTCGCATCACTCTTGGCGGTAACACAAGCGGGTGCTCAAATCCGTCGTGGTGGTTCAGCTGCTCTCGACTTAGCTTATGTTGCTGCTGGTCGTTTTGATGGTTTCTTTGAACTTGGCTTAAAACCATGGGATATCGCTGCTGGTGAGCTTATTATCAAGGAAGCTGGTGGTGTTGTGGTTGACGCACGTGGTGGTAATGATTCACTTGAAAATGGTCAAGTGATTGCATGCTCACTGAAAATGTTAAAGCCATTAATGCAAACTGTAGTTCCTGCTTGGGACAAAGCTGCAAAATAATTTAAAAAATTATTTCTGAGTAAGACCCTCTTTTTATAGAGGGTTTTACTTTTTAATGGTCGGTAAAATACAAATAACAGTAGAAATACCGAGAAAGTTGATTAAAACACATGACTTTTAAATTCTTTCTGCTATAATCCGCCCACGCACTTAAATTTCCGTTCATTACCTGAACATTCTGTTCTATTCATTGTAAGCGCACGCTGTCCATAGAGAGGACCATTTCTTGCGCCCCAATCGCTCAGCGATTCTTCAGGTTGCGGCCGTAATCAAGCGTGCGTTTAGTCCACATCGTCGTTACTCGGATTGCTGCTGAATAATAAGATTCAGCTAATATTTGCTTTGCCGCTTTTGCCGATGTCTATTTGTATTTATTAAAAATGGAGCACCCTTTGGGGTGGAACTCTCTATGAGCAAAACTTTTGCCGAATTTTCTTTGCACGAAACCTTACAACAAGCTCTTGAAGGTTTAGGTTTTACTAACCCAACTCCTGTGCAAGAACAATCTATTCCTGCTGCTTTAGAAGGTAAAGACCTTCTTGTTTCTAGCCAGACTGGTTCTGGTAAAACTGCTGCATTCTTATTACCGACATTACATAATTTGGCAGGTCAAGATACTTTCGTTCCGTTCAAAGAACGTATGAAAGCAGTGACTCAGCCTAGCATTTTAGTTTTATGCCCAACACGTGAATTGGCTCAACAAGTTAGCCAAGACGCAATTGCTTTTGTACGTCACATGAAAGGTGTTCGTATTGCTGCAATTATGGGTGGTATGCCTTTTGGTAAACAAATTCAGCAGCTTAAAGGTGCTCAAGTTGTAGTTGCGACTCCAGGTCGTTTATTAGACTTAGTTAACCGTCGTCAATTAAAGCTAGACAAAGTTGATGCTTTAATCGTGGACGAAGCTGACCGTATGTTAGACCTTGGTTTCTCTGAAGACTTAGAAGCGATCAGTGATTTGGCTGCGAATCGTGGTCAAACGTTAATGTTCTCTGCAACTTTTGCTGACCGTATTATTCGTCTTGCTGAGCGCATGATGAATGAACCTGAGCGTATTGCAATTGAAACTGGTCACAGCACCAATACTGACATCACCCAAACTTTACACTGGACAGATGGTTTCGAACACAAGAAGAAACTTCTGACTCACTGGTTGGCTGATGAAACACTTGACCAAGCTGTTGTATTCGCGAGCACACAAGAAGATACAGATATGTTGGCTGAAGAACTTGCAGAAGCAGGTCATTCAGTTGTTGCACTTCACGGTGCAATGCCGCAAACAGTTCGTAACCGTCGTTTACGTAGTATTCGTGAAGGTCGTGCGAAAATCTTAGTTGCTACTGACGTTGCTGCACGTGGTCTTGACGTTCCAACAATTTCACACGTTATTAACTTCGGCTTACCAATGAAGCATGAAGATTATGTACACCGTATTGGTCGTACAGGTCGTGCTGGTCGTACAGGTCAAGCGATTACTTTAGCGACTTATCGTGAACGCGGTAAAATCCGTGCGCTTGAAGATTACTTAGAAGCTCGTTTAAATGTTTCTGAAATTGAAGGTTTAGAGCCATCTCCACCTCCAGCTCGTCCACGTCGTGAAGGCGGTCGTGGTGGTAACGGTGGCCGTGATGGTCGTCGTGGTGGCGGTTTCGGTGGTGGTCGTCGTTTCGAGGGTGAAGGTAACTTCAAACGTCGTGAAGGTGGTCGTGATGATCGTCCACGTCGTAGCTTTGATGATAAGCCTCGTGGTGAGCGTCCTGCTTTCGGTGGTGAAGACCGTCCACGTCGCGAGTTCAATTCAGATCGTCCACGTCGTGAAGGTGGTTTTGAAGACCGTCCAAAACGTAGCTTCGGTGGTGAAGATCGTCCACGTCGCGAGTTCAACTCAGACCGTCCACGTCGTGAAGGTGGTTTTGAAGACCGTCCAAAACGTAGCTTCGGTGGTGAAGATCGTCCGCGTCGCGAGTTCAACTCAGATCGTCCACGCCGTGAAGGTGGTTTTAATGATAAGCCTCGTTTTGATTCAAATGATGACAATCGTGGTAACCGCGTAGACTATAAACCACGTCGTGAAAACGGTTTCGGTGACCGTCCACAACGTAGCTTTGGTGGTGAAGATCGTCCACGTCGTGAAGGTGGTTTTGGTGATCGTCCAAAACGTAGCTTCGGTGGTGAAGACCGTCCACGTCGCGCAGTTCGCGAAGAACACTTTAATCAAGAATCTCGTGGTGAGCGCCGTCGTAAATTCGACCGTTAATCTTTAAGAGATTTAAAAAAAGGCCAGTTTACATACTGGCCTTTTTTATTTTTTAGTTTTGTTATAAAATAACAAAGTGTGAAACAGTTCAATGTTTATTGTAATAATGCGTAAAAGTAAGCGAAAAGAGTCGCCTTTGGCATGGTTGAGTAAATTTTTATTTCAACGTGGTTTGCCATATCTTTTTATTGCACTTGCTTTGTGCAATGGAATCTACTTTGCCTATGCTTTATTAACTGGCCATTTCGTAGACCAGTTTCAAGTTCTCGATCAATAAATTTCTTTTCAAAATCTAGCTCATATTCCTATATTAGCTTGTTTTGCTTTTGTCAAAATTACAACAAGATTCCCAAAATTCAGTGTTATAGTATGCGGGCATAAAAGTGCAGGAATGATTGCCATTATGAATAATAAAACTCCTCTCTCGACTCAATCACTGATTGAAGTGAAAAACTTGAGTTTTAACCGAGGGGAACGCGTCATTTATGACAATATTAGTTTAAATATACGTCGAGGCCAGATCACGGCCATTATGGGACCATCTGGTACAGGTAAAACGACTTTATTACGCTTGATTGGTGGACAGCTTGTTCCCGATCAGGGCGAAGTTTTGCTTGATGGCAAAGATATTGCTCAAATGTCACGTCAGGAATTATTTGCAGCACGTGCGCGTATGGGAATGCTGTTCCAGAGTGGAGCTTTATTTACCGATATGTCGGTTTATGAAAATGTCGCTTTTCCAATTCGTGCGCATACTAAGCTTTCTGAAAATCTCATTGCAGAACTGGTCGCTTTAAAACTTGAATCGGTGGGCTTGCGTGGAACAGAACAGCTTATGCCTACTGAGTTGTCAGGTGGTATGAACCGACGGGTCGCTTTAGCTCGTGCAATTGCGCTTGATCCCGATTTAATTATGTATGACGAACCTTTTGCGGGGCAAGACCCGATTGTGAAGGGTGTTTTAACACGTCTCATTCGTTCATTGCGAGAAGCTTTAGATCTAACAACGATTATTGTTTCGCATGATGTTCCTGAAACCCTATCTATTGCTGACTACATTTATGTTGTAGCGGAAGGGAAGATTCAAGGGGAAGGAACGCCAGAAGAATTACAAGCTTATGCTTCTCCATTTGTAAAACAGTTCTTAACCGGCTCGGCAGAAGGTCCGGTTGAATACCAGTTTAGCCACCAAGCTTATTTAGATAACGAGGTTCGTCCATGAATACGATTGCCTGGTTAGGTAGACTCGTTATTGAGCGGATTCGAGGGATTGGTGTTGCGGCATTGATGCTCTTACAGATTATTTTTTCATTACCTTCAGCGGGCGGTTTTGGACGTTTCGTCTATCAAATGCATCGTGTAGGGGTAATGTCTTTACTCATTATCACGGTATCAGGTTTATTTATTGGTCTGGTACTCGGATTGCAAGGCTACTCAATATTAGTCAATGTTGGTAGTGAATCAATGCTAGGCACAATGGTGTCTTTAACTTTATTGCGTGAGCTTGCACCGGTCGTTGCAGCTTTGCTCTTCGCTGGACGAGCAGGTTCTGCATTGACTGCTGAAATTGGTTCGATGAAACAAAGTGAACAGCTTGCCAGTATGGAAATGATTGGTGTTGATCCTTTAAAGCAAATCGTATCACCACGTCTTTGGGCTGGTATAGTCAGTTTGCCAATGTTAACCGTTATTTTTGCTGCGATTGGTATTGTTGGCGGTAAATTGGTTGGAGTTGACTTTCTTGGCGTTGATGAAGGCTCCTTTTGGAGTGGTATGCAAAATAATGTTCAATTTGGCCACGATGTCGTAAATGGCATTATTAAGAGCATTGTATTTGCTTTGCTGTGTACATGGATTGCTGTTTTCCAAGGATATGCATGTGATCCGACACCTGAAGGCATTGCAACGGCAATGACCCGCACGGTTGTATATTCTTCATTATGTGTTTTAGGTTTTGATTTCGTGTTGACTGCGGTCATGTTCGGAGGGATTTAATGAAATCACGTACTAGTGAGCTGGCCGTAGGTATCTTTGTCATTATCTTCGGTATTGCTTTATTCTTTTTAGCAATGAAAGTGAGTGGTTTAGTGGGCACGAACTTGAGCGATGGCTACACCATGAAAGCTCAGTTTGATAACGTTAATGGTTTAAAGCCTCGTGCTAAAGTGACGATGAGCGGTGTAACAATTGGCCGCGTTGATTCAATCACGCTTGATCCGGTTACACGTTTGGCTACGGTTACTTTTGATCTTGATGGAAAACTGACAAGCTTTAATGCTGAACAGTTAAAAGAAGTTCAAAAAAATGCTTTAGACGAATTACGTTATAGTTCTGATTATACGCAAGCGACTCCAGCGCAACAAAAAACAATGGAACAGCAACTGATCAGTAACATGAACTCCATCACAAGTATTGATGAAGATGCTTATATAATGGTTGCAACCAATGGTTTATTGGGTGAGAAATATTTAAAAATCGTACCGGGTGGTGGTCTAAACTACCTTAAACGTGGCGATACTATTTCTAATACCCAAGGAACGATGGATCTAGAAGATCTTATTAGTAAATTTATTACTGGTGGTGGCGCAGGTAAGGTTGCCGCTGGTTCATCCTCAGCAGAAGAAAAAGCTCCTGCAAGTACTGACAGCAGTGCACAGCCGTCATTTGTTGAGTAAGAGATTATTTGAAGGAGTGGTTCCAGGTGAATACGTTGTTTAAACAAACCCTTACAGCAAGTATTTTGTCTACTATGATTGCTGGTACAGCTTTTGCTGCACCTTCAGAAGCACCACCTGACTTTATTAAGCGTGTTGCTGATGGCTTGATTTCTCGTTTAAAAGCCGATCATGCTAAATTGCAAAATAACCCAGCATTAGTAAAAACAATTGTACGCCAAAACTTAGACCCGTATGTTGATTCACAAGCGTTTACTCGTATTGTGATGGGTACTTATGCAACAAACCAATATAGTACTGCTGCACAGCGTGCTCAGTTTGAAACGAACTTCCGTAATACATTAATTGAGAATTACGGTAGTGCATTTGCTAAGTATACAAACCAAACTTACACGATGCGTCCATATAAGGCGACAGCTGGTAAAAACCCTGTTGTGACTTTAGATTTTAATCACAATGGTGAAAAAATTCCTGTGTCGTTCCAGTTGGCAGACAAAGGTTCGCAATGGAAAATCCGTAACATCAATGTTTCTGGTATTGATTTAGGATTGCAGTTCCGTAACCAGTTTGCTGCAACTGTGAAACGTAATGGTGGTGATTTGAATAAAGCAATTGCTACGTTCCAACCTGATGCAGATGCTGCTGTTAATCAGAATAAACAAAAATAAGTAGGTGAAGAGTGGTTCAGTATCTTAACCAAGAGTTAGTTGTTTCAGGCAAAATTGATTTTGAAAATGCTGAACAACAATACCAAGCTGGATTGGCAATTATTAAAAAGCAAACAAGCTTTCCTTTAATTGTTGATTTAAAGCAGCTTGAGCATGGTAATACGTTAGCCTTGGCTGTTTTAGTGCAATGGCTACGTCAAACTCCACAAAAGTCTGGGTTACATTTTAAAAATGTACCGGAGAAGATGCTGAAAATCATTCAAGCCTGCCATTTGCAAGAAGACCTACATTTGGTTTGATGAGCAAAGATAAAAAGGCACCTAAATTTAGGTGCTTTTTTATATACAAAATTTGCGGGAGTAATCTCTTTAAATCCATTTTTTCCAGCGGAAATAAATGATAGGTCCAATAAAGAAACCAATAATAATTAATAAAACGATAATAAAGCTAGTTGTACCGTGTGCGAAAGGAAGTACATCCGTGTTCATACCATAGATACTGGCGATCAACATAGGTGGTGCCAACATACTTGGTAATATCGAGAATCGACGGATCGTATCGTTTTGTTCAGTGTTAATAAATCCTGACGTTGTATCAAGCAAGAATCGTACTTTTTGGAATAAGAAAGCATCATGTTCGACAAGCGAGCGAACATCCTCACTAAGTTCTCGAATATCTGCATCGTAGATATGACTGCCTAAAGCACGTGGACGAGACAAGAACGTTAAAACACGGCGCAAATCAATTAAACAGAGCTGTGCTTTCCCAAGCATGTCTTCTTGCTGTGCCAAGCGGGTAATCATGTCATCAAGATCTAAAATCTGTTCACGTTGATGGTTATTGAGAACCTCGGTTGAGTATTTTTCTAGATCCTTGTGGATATCTTCCAAGATATCCGCAAGCTCATCTAGCTTTGCTTCCAGTAAACCCAATAAAATCCATGTTGGATCTTTATAATCCATTTCGTAGTCATTACGACGAGCTCGAGCACGAAAAGCACGAAAGGCAACTAACTTTTCACCACGTAAAGTAAATAAGCGGTCTTTATGTAAGATGAATGCAACAGTCTGCACCATGGCAAGCATATGGGAAGAATCTTCGGCATCCCCATCAACCTGATAATTTTTATTTTTCGTTAAAAAATAGGTGCTGATATGCAAAATACCGTCATCATCACGGTAGAATCGAGCAGAAGATGAAATGTCTTCTAATGACTTTAGTGTGGGTAAGTTCTGATTGTAAGCATCTAAGACCCATTGTTGTTCTTCTTGAGAGGGTGCAATAAGATCAAGCCATACTAATTCGGGATGTAGATCAAATCCACCATTGATGGTGGCATCTTCCAGACTTCCGCGTTCTGTGGCATAAAAGGCTTCAAGCATGTGTCTTTTTTCCTTACGCAGTCTGATGGAAATTGATGGGTGTATTTTAGACAAGGATTTGCCGAAAAACACTTGCCAATACGCTATTTTGCAAAAAAAAACTCTGTCGATAGTCTAGTTTGTCAGCATGACAGTTCAATAAAACGGTTTTTATACTATGAATTCAATTTGTATTTTCTGTGGTTCATCTCTTGGTTCAAACCCAATCTTTCAACAAATTGCTCAATTAACCGGTGAAGCTATTGCTAAACAAGGTAAAACACTCGTTTATGGCGGTGGCCGTTCTGGTTTAATGGGTGTTGTTGCTGATAGTGCTTTGCAAGCCGGCGGGCAGGTCATTGGGGTAATTCCTCGTGCTTTAGTTGATCGCGAGTTAGCTCATCCTGGACTGACAAAATTATATGTCGTCGAAAATATGCATGAGCGTAAAACCAAAATGGCAGATCTGTCGGACGGTTTTATTGCTTTACCAGGTGGGGCAGGTACATTGGAAGAAATCTTTGAACAATGGACATGGGCACAATTAGGTATTCATCAAAAGCCGTGTGCTTTTTTAAATGTAGCTGGCTTTTATGAAGATTTGCTTAAAATGATTCAAGGAACTGTAGATAACGGATTTAGCCAAGCACGGTTTGTTGATAAATTGATTGCCTCAGACAAAATTGAAGATATTCTTCAACAATTTGAGCAATATCAGGCTCCTGCTCCGAAATGGACAAATGCCGACGTTCAACCATAAATGAGGTTAAATAGGTGAAAACAATTACGGTCGCCGCTGCGGTGATCTTAAATGAACAAAATGAATTATTGCTTGTCAGAAAGCGTAATACACAAGCTTTTATGCAGGTAGGCGGTAAACTGGAGCCGAATGAGGCTCCGGAAAGTGCTATACAGCGTGAAATCTTGGAAGAAATAGGCAGCCCGTGTGTAATAGAACAGTTTATAGGGCGTTTTGAGACAGCAGCTGCCAATGAACCGGATCACAAGCTTATTAGCCATTTATATTTGGTTCGATTAAAACAATCCCCACAAATTGCAGCTGAAATTGCTGAAATGAAGTGGGTGAAATTTAATGATTCCGAGACAAAACTCGCACCATTAACCAAAGAAATTGTAATTCCGTGGTGTGAGCAGAACTTATCTATAACTCTATAATTTTAATATGATGTAGATGAAGCAGCAGCTAGGCAACTGGCATGAATAGATGTACACCCTAGCTGTTTTAGCGCCTGACTTAAAGCGTGAATTGAACTTCCTGTTGTGATTACATCATCAATAATCAGTACACGACGATAACGCCGTTTTTCTTGAGTGAGCGCAACAAATTGCTGTTCAATATTTTCAAATCTTTCGAGTCGAGATAATCCCTTTTGAGAATGCTCATTTAAGCGTTGTACAGGTTGCCAAACTGGTATTTTTAATTGCTTACTCAAAAGATTGGCGAGTAATAAGGATTGATTAAAACCACGTTCAGTTAAACGTTGTTTAGAAATAGGCATGGGTACAATCGCTTGTACCTTAGGAAATTTTAATTGCTGTAAAACTTCAGCGAGTAAGGTTTGGTAATGTAATTTTTGTTCATATTTAAACTGCTGAATAATCCGGTTAATTGGATAGGCGTAGTGACAGGCCACAAGAACAGACTGATCATTGCGCTGAACGGTTTGCTTAAGCCACGGTAGCTGTTCCCAGCATTCTTTACAAAGAGAATATTTTTCCCGTGTTCCTATTTCGCAAAGTAGGCAAGGGGACAGCAACTGAAAAAGATACTGTGGGTTTAAAAACTTAAACATATGCGTATCGAGGAGCTTCGGGAAGCCAGCGCTTCAATAAGGCATCAGCTTGCTCAGGGTAATCTTTTAGAACTTGTTGTGCAACGTAGTGTGCTTGACTCAATAAATGATCATCTCGCTCTAAACGTGCGACACGGAAACCCATATCACCTGTTTGTTTTGTTCCTAATAACTCACCCGGGCCTCTTAGCTCAAGATCTTTTTCAGCAATAACAAAGCCATCATTACTTTCTCTTAAAATTGAAAGTCTTTCTTGCCCATTTTGTGAAAGTGGTGGTTTATAGAGAAGAACACAAAAACTGGCTTTTGCACCTCGTCCTACACGCCCTCGTAATTGGTGTAGCTGTGAAAGCCCTAATCGTTCAGCATTCTCAATGACCATAATTGACGCATTGGGTACATCTACACCAACCTCAATAACGGTTGTGGCAATTAGCAGCTGTAGTTCATTGTTTTTAAATGCTTGCATGACAGCCTGTTTTTCATCGGCTTTCATTTTGCCATGAACCAAACCAATATTAAGTTCAGGAAAGCGCTCTTTCATTTCTTGATAAGTGGCTTCGGCGGCTTGAGCATCTAAAGTTTCGGACTGTTCAACCAGAGTACATACCCAGTAGGCTTGTTTACCTTCTCGGCAGTTTGAAGCAATTCGATGCAGTACTTCTTCACGACGATCTAGCGGAATCGTGACGGTCTGAATTGGAGTTCGACCTGGCGGTAATTCATCAATAATTGATGTATCTAAATCGCCATAAGCACTCATTGCCAGTGTTCTAGGAATTGGCGTTGCAGTCATGACCAGTTGATGTGGGGTGAGCTGTTCGGCGCCTTTATTACGTAAGGCTAATCGTTGATCGACCCCGAATCGGTGCTGCTCATCAATAATCACGAGTCCTAGTTTTGCAAACTCAACGTTATCTTGAAATAAGGCATGAGTACCCACAATCAGTTCAGCATGGCCTTCTTTAATTTGTTGCTCAGCGTGTGCCCGCGCTTTCCCTTTTTGTTTACCCGACAACCAAGCTACCGTAATACCTAAAGGTTCAAACCAGCGTTTAAAATTTAAATAATGCTGCTCTGCTAAAATTTCGGTGGGTGCCATTAACGCAACTTGCCAATCTGCTTCCAATGCGTGACATGCTGCAACCGCTGCAACTAAAGTTTTTCCAGCCCCTACATCACCTTGTACCAAACGCAGCATAGGTTGATGTTGTTTTAAGTCGTTTAAAATTTCTTTTGATACACGTTTTTGTGCGTTGGTCATTTGAAAAGGTAAAGCTTCTAGCAGCTTTTTTGCAAGCACTTTACTACTCGGAAAAGCAGGTGAAGCAATTTGACGAATATAAGCACGTCGAGTGAGAAGACTAATTTGATGTGCGACCAGCTCTTCAAAAATAAGACGTTGCTGCGCCGGATGAGAGCCTTGAGCCAGTTGGATCATATTGGCATCAACTGGCGGCTCGTGAATGTAATGTAAAGCTTCTTTGAGTACATACCCATTTGTATATTGTTTAGGGAGTAACTCGGGTAAAGCATCACTATGATGCTTCAACGCTTGTTTAACATATTCGCGTAATTTAGCCTGTGTTAGGCCATCGGTACTTGGATAAATTGCAGTGAGCTGTGTTTTTGGTAGTGGTGTATGTTCATTAATAAGTTGAATTTCTGGATGATAAAGCTCAAGCCCTCGCGCACCTACGCGAACTTCACCAAAAATACGTAAACGGTTACCAGGTTTTATTTTGTCGGTTAAATTTTTATAAATATGATAAAAGCGTAAAGTCACCTTACCAAATTCATCTTGTATTAATGCGGCCATAGATTTACGTTTACCTGGAGGGAAATCAACAGATTTGACTTCACCCTCGAGTAAATAACTACGACCAACCACCAATTGATTCATAGGAATAATGGTACTGCGATCTTCATAATCACGGGGCAGATGAAACAGCAAATCATCTGTGGTAAAAATATTTAGTTTTTCGAGTAGGGCTGCTGAAGCCGATCCAACGCCTTGTAACTGATGGACTGAAGTCATGTCCCCTCAACGAGTTCTCTATGCATATATTATTTATCGGTTATGGTAAAACATCTCAGCGTGTTGCTAAACAACTATTTGAGAAAGGACATCAAATTACCACAATTAGCCGTAGTGAAAAGACAGATCCTTATGGGACACATCTCGTACAGGATATTTTTACGCTCGATTTAAGCGAAATTGCACCTGTAGATGTAGTGTATATTTTACTTTCTCCAGACGATAGTACTGTTGAAGGTTATCAGCATACTTATGTGGATAGTATTGAGCCTATTCGTCAGGCTTTAAAATCGCATCCGGTTAAAAGATTAATTGTGGTGTCATCTACGCGGGTATATGGTGAAAATTCTGGTGAAACAATTGATGACCATAGTGAGATTCACCCAAACGATGCCCAAGGGCATATCTTGCACAATATGGAATTGCTATGGCAAAAGTATTTTCCGTCACAGTGCGTGATTGTGCGTCCTACAGGGATTTATGGGGCTTCTATTGATCGCCTAAAACGAATGGCTGAGCACACGCAAACCTATCCAAATATTCACTATAGTAACCGTATTCATATTGATGATTTGGCAAGGTTTTTGGCATTTTTAGCCGATTTTGAAAAACCCCATAAAAGTTATCTTGTTGCTAATAATGCACCTGTACCTTTGCATGAAGTCTTACTGTGGTTTCAAAGTCAGTTAGATTTACCGCTACTTACCTTAGATTCAGCTCATGTTTCAGGCAAAAAAATTTATGCGAAACATTTGTTTGAGACGGGTTTTCAACTTGAGCATCCAATTTGCTTTAATGACTATTTATTATGTTTAAATGCTCATGGTACAAATTAAAATTTAGACTAAACTTTAAATAACAACAGAAATACCTGATGAGGCAGTTAAATTGCCGATAAAGATAAAAAGGTTAAAAGTGAAAAAATTTTGTTTAGCTCTCTTTTTGAGTGTAACGTCAGTTACGAGTTGGGCTGGGGATCAGGTGTGGTGTGCATATGATCCAGCGGGTACCCAAGGGGATATTACGCGTCGACTAAATGACATTCGTTTATATGCTCAGCAATATCAAGTCAAATTCAAAGTCGTTAGTTATCAAAAAGAGCAGCAAGCCATTCAAGCCTTTGATGAGGGTAAATGCTCAGGCTTAGCAGCCAGTAACTTTAATACTTATCAGTATAATCATTTTATGGGTAGTACCTCAGGTATTGGTCTTATACCCAATAACCGGACTGCACGAAATCTATTGCAGCTTTTAAATCATCCTACAATTGAGAAAAGATTAATTAATAAAGACTATGAAGCAGTCGGTATGATTCCGGTTGGAACTGCAAATATGGTCATGAAAACCAAAAAAATATCAAAAGTGGCACAGCTTAGAGGTCAACGAATTGGAGTTCTGGCCAATAATCCGCCACAACAAGCTTTGGTGAGAAGTGTAGGTGCGCAGCCAGTATATGTTGATTTATCGAATGCGATTGCGCAGTTTCAACAAAATAAAATCGATATTATGCCAGCGCCTGTTTATGGTCTTTTGCCTTATAACCTACAGAAAGATTTTGGGCCAGATACTCAGGTGATTAATTTTCCTTTGGCGTATTTCGGGGTAAATATAATTATTAAGCCCCAAGCTTATCCAGCCAACTTTGGACGAAAAATTCGGGCTTGGTTTGTCCAAAATAGTCAATTATTAACAAATCGAGCTATACAATGGGAAAATCATTTACCAGCCTATTATTGGGTTGACGTTTCTTTTTACGAAAAGCAGAGCTATGACATTATGGTAGCAAAAATACGCAATCAATATGTTCGCTCCGGTTATTACGATGCCTACTTTGTGGAGCTAATGAAACGCTTACGTTGTATTGATGATCCGCGTTACTTTGAATGTCCAATGAGTAGATAAAATAAAAGGCAACTTAAGTTGCCTTTTATTTTGCATGAAGATTTTAAGCTTTTTTACGTTTTAAACGGCGTTTAGCTTGCTGAGAAGCCATTGCTTCAAGAGCTTCTTTTAACTCTTCATCAGTAAAGGTTGTGATGTGTTGCAACATTTGTAATGTCACTTCATCAAGCACCAACTGTGCGCCTGCTGCCATTTGACGGAAATTATCATCAAACTCGATTTGGCCTTGGTCATTCGTTCGAATGTAGTTTTGTTGAGTTAAAACTTTGATAAAGCTTTGGAACAATGCTTTGTCAAAGAATTCAGGAGAGTTAAACTCATATAGAACTGATAAACGTTGTCCTAATAAATGACTTAATTCTTCAACTTGTTTTGCTGAAATATTGCCTGAACCACGCTGAGTGATTAAAGCTAAAGTCATGTAATAACGTTCAAGGCTTTGTTTAACAGGTGTTGCTAATACAACAAGCTGATTATGCTCTTCAGTATTTGGTGCAGAGCTAATTAAATTGCCTTCGTCATCTTGTTGAATAAGATTTGATTGAACTAATGCATCTGCATATTGCTCAATCTGTTCTTTAAGTTCGCTACTTTTCCATTTAAGGAATAGTTCGGCTTTTAAGAATGGATAAAGCGTATAGATAACATTGCTTAAGTCAGCACGGCTAATTTTCCCGTTATGTTCAACAAGAGATGCAATCAATGAAGGTAAAACGAATGCATGCAAAATGTTATTACGGAAATAGGTGAGGAGAACCGCTTGGTTATCTTCAATCGCAATAATGTCACCAAGGGCATGCTGTACACGCTTAATCAATTTAAGCTTTAAGCCATAAGCAATAATTTCCTTACCAGAGAGCGGCGTCACTTCTGTACGCTGATCGTAAGGGAAATTTGATGCTAAATTGCGGTAAGCTTCAAGCTGCTTAATACAGATTTCTTCATCAAGCGTATGCTTTGGTGTTGCAAGCAAAATAATTGAGAGTAAAGAAACCGGATTAATCACTACCGCACGGTTAATATTTTCTAAAATCGCATTTGCAGAACTGTTTACTGCTTCTGAAACAGCCGGTGGCACTGGGTCATCGTTCTTTTCAATATAAACGTTCTCAGCATTATGCTGTTTAAGCAAGTCATCTAGAAAAACAGGTTCACCAAAGTTAACGTGTACTTTACCGAAAATACGTTCAATTTTTCGGAGTGTTTTTAAAATACCAAAAATAGACTCAGCTTCTTTTGGCTTACCTTGCATTTCGCCTACATAGGTGGAACCTTCCATAAGGCGCTCATAACCAATATAAGTTGGCACAAATACAATTGGTTTGGCACGGCCACGTAAATGGCTATGGACTGTCATTGCGAGCATGCCGGTTTTCGGTGGTAATAAGCGGCCTGTGCGCGAACGTCCACCTTCAATAAAGTATTCAAGTGGTGTGTTGCGAGAAAGAATACTATATAAATATTCTTTAAATACAGAAGTATAGAGACCATTACCACGGAAAGAGCGGCGAATAAAGAAGGCACCGCCACCACGTAAAAGCTGACCAACGAAAGGTAAGTTTAGGTTGTCGCCCGCAGCAATATACGGAACCATCAAGCCACGTTTATAAATCACATAAGACAGTAGTAAGTAGTCAATGTGGCTACGGTGACATGGTGTGTAAACAATTTCATAGTCTTTTGCAAGCTCTCGGACAGTACTGAAGTTATGAACTTCTACGCCGTCATAAAGCTGAGTCCATAGACGTGTTAATGCCAAATCTGCAAAACGTACTGCTGAGTGAGAATAATCAGATACGATTTCATTCACATAACCAATCGCACGGCGCTCTGCTTCAAGCATGCTGATTTTACCGCGAATACTTTCGCGTCGAATGGCTTCTTGAACATCACGAGACTTTAATACCGACTGCATGACATTGCGGCGGTCAGATAAGTCAGGGCCTAAAACAACTTCACGTTGACGATCAAGGTAGTCATTTAAAGTGCTAACAATATAAGTCGCTGGCGAAAGGTTCGGATAATGCTTCTGAGCATATTCAACGAGGTCACGTAAAGACTGTGGTTCATGGAATTCCAAATAAGATTGGCGACCATGCAAACCAATATTTACAAGCTGTTTAACTGTACTTGGTGTTGCCCATGTATCTGAGAATAACAACTTAAACCAAGAGTCTTCTTTATCTGGAGAACGGCCCCATAAAACGGTTACCGGAACCAGTTCTATGTCGAGTTCAGGATTTGCTTGTAAAACTTCGATCAGTTTAATTAAACGTGGCGGAAAAGCATGAGGAGGGGGATTCAGTAGGTTATTTTCATCATTGTGTTGTAAAAATAAAACTGAAGCTTTTTCCTGATGAGTACCGATGACTAATGGATCTAGCGCTGGCTTTAAATTTAAGCGACGAGTTTCTCCATCCACCACTAAAGCATTACTGCGAGAATGATTTTGCAAGACATAGCACACTACTTTTTGGCGCTCGGTCTTTGCTTCTGTTTCTGTTGTTTCTGATACTGGTTCAGTAGGAACTTCCCCAAGAACATGTGGTGTTACCACGAGGTCAAGTAGTTTACTCGAAAGCCGACGATACATTTGACCAAACCCACTCTTGGACATAAGAACTCCTACTTCTTAAAGACAAATCCCGGCACCAAAGGCAGAGGGTAAATATTTTGCGGTATTTATTAAAAAAAACAATATGCTATTTTCTGATAAATTATAATTCTTTTGGCATTTTTTATCGTTAAAAATCGTATTTTTAGCTGTTTTAAAGGCAATGTTTGTCAGAAGTTGACTGATTGTTCCATGTACAAATAGTTTTTTATGGCACAATAGATTCTACACATCTGTCCTTTAATACCAATTTTGCCTGCAATATGAAGGTATCTCTCATGAATGCGTTAACCCAAGAACTGGTTGAGCTGCTCACTTTAGAAAAGCTTGAAGAAAATATTTACCGTGGAATTAGCCGTAATTTGGTCGGTAAACGTGTTTTTGGAGGTCAGGTTCTCGGTCAAGCATTACGTGCTGCTTCTTACACAACTGATCGTCCTGCGCATTCTCTGCATGCCTACTTTTTATATGGTGGTGATATTAATGCTCCAATCATCTATGAAGTAGACCGTTTGCGTGATGGCAAAAGCTTTGTCAGCCGTCAAGTTCGGGCAATTCAGCATGGACGAGTTATTTTCTCGGCAATGGTGTCTTTTGCTAACCCTGAAGAAGGCTTGAACTATCAGCATCCAGAACCAGATTACCCAGCTCCTGAAGCGCTAAAATCGGAAAGTGAGTTGAAAGAAGGTATCCTGAATTTTGTACCGGAAAATGTTCGTGCAAGTTTTATGCGTGAGCGTCATGTTGAAATCCGTCCGATTGATCCAGTCAATCCATTTCAACCACAACCGGAAGCGCCTTTTAATGCGCACTATATCCGTACCCATGACCGTATTCCAAAACAGCTGGATGACATTTCATTGCATCAAGCAATTGTAGCGTTTTACTCAGACTTTACTTTGATGACAACAGCTTTAAGACCACATGGCTTAAGTTATATTTCTCCAAGTTTGCAATGTGCCAGTATTGATCATGCGATTTATTTCCATCGCCCACTTCGTGCTGATGAATGGATGCTCTATGACATGGAAGCTACAGTTAGTGCGGCTTCTCGCGGTTTAAACTTTGGCCGTATGTGGCAAAATGGCCAACTCGTATGTAGTACGGTGCAAGAGGGTTTGATGCGTTTACGGGAAATTGAAACTCAATAAATAACGATGAGCCATCTGAAAAGATGGCTTTTTTATTTTTAATTGAAACGATGTGACAAAAAATTGCTCGAATGAAAAGCAAGCTCATGTCATATTTACAAAAGGATTGCCTACTGAAAAAAATAATGTTGATATGAACTTAAATACACAAATTCTGATTGCTGCCATTTTAGGTTTAGCCTTTGGCTTCCTACTTACCATGTATCCGGACACTGCTTTTGTAAAGCACAGTTTATATGGATTAGGCATATTAAGTAGTGTTTTTATTGGGCTACTTAAAATGTTGTTGGTGCCATTAATTTTTAGTTCCATTGTGGTTGGAGTTTCAAATTTGCAGGCAGGTGGACAATTAGGCCCAGTTTGGAAAATCACATTCTTGTGTTGTATCACCACCACCACCTTGGCCTTAATTTTAGGTATTAGCTGTGCTCATTTGTTTGAGGTCGGGCGAGGTGTAGATATTTCAATTTTTCAGGCATCTATGCAAAGCTATCAAACACCAGATAGTTTAAACCCGGCAACTTTCTTCACTAATTTTATTCAAAATACTTTAATTAACCCATTTAAAGCTTTTAGTGACGGGAATGTTTTAGCTGTCGTCGTGTTTGCTCTATTTGTGGGTGTTGCTTTAGTTCATGGTGGCGAACGTTTTAAAAGTATTCGGGTATTGAGTCATCAGTTTTTTGAAATGATGATGATGTTAGTAGGTTGGGTAATGAAATTGGCGCCGTTAGGTATTTTTGCCTTACTCGCTAAATTAATGGCTACCGAAGACATTTCAGTATTAAGCCGATTGGCGGAGTTTGCTGCTGTGGTAACAGGTACTACTATTTTTCATGGCGCTGTTGTTTTACCGCTACTGCTTTGGATTTTTGGTCGTATGAGCCCTTGGACTTTCTTCAAAGGCACACGTACAGCTTTAATTACCGCATTCGCAACGAGCTCTAGCTCTGCCACTATGCCGCTGAGTATGAAATGCGCACAGGAAAACTTAGGCGTTCGTCCTCAAACCGCGGGTTTTGTGATTCCATTGGGTACACAGCTCAACATGGATGGCACAGCTTTATATGAAGCTGCTGCCGCGCTCTTTGTGGCAAATCTAGTTGGACTAGACTTAAACCTGACACAACAAATTGTAGTGTGCCTAACCGCAATGATCGCATCACTTGGAGCACCAGGAATTCCAAGTGCGGGTATGGTTACCATGATTATGGTATTACAGTCTGTGGGTTTACCTGCCGAAGCAATTGCGATTTTACTTCCAATCGATCGTTTACTCGATACGGTAAGAACGGTTGTAAATGTGCAGGGAGATATGATGATTAGTGTGGTAGTAGATCGATATACCAAAGATAAAGATATCAGTATCTAATCTCTAAATAAAAAAGCAGGATTTATATCCTGCTTTTTTATTTTAAGCTGCTTGTAATTCAGCTCTTTTGGCTGCTGGCGACTGCGATAAATAACTTACCGCATCTTCAGTGCTACCTTCTTTAACTGGATCATACCACGGCATGAGGTAGTCAATTTGCTGAGCAATAAGCCAGATTGGGTTTGGTAAAACTTGATTATCTTTTCGGCTAATTTTATACCATTCTAGAGCAACCCAAGCTGGGAAAAATCTAGATTTGGCAGCATCAGCAAAACGTGGATCTTGCTTCATAATATGTGCAGCGCCGTCTACCCATAGCCCTAACACAAGCACAATCACCGCAAGACTTAAATAATAGCGTGGAATATAACCGCCTCCTAAATGGCGATATAAATCGAAAGCAACCGTGCGGTGTTCAATTTCTTCTGAACCATGCCATTTTACCAAGTCTACCATTTCTGGATCTGCACCTAACTCTTCCCAGCGTTTGTTATAAAGCGCATATTTACCTAGAACACATGTCATGTGCTCAACTGTCGCGATAACACCTAAACGAAATAAATCCCATTGCTCTTGCAGGAATTGCGGAACTTCTTTGTCAAAAGGCTTATCTGCCAAAGCAGTAGTAAATAGATAATTCATAATGTCCAGATTTCTCTGGATATCAATATTGCGTGCACTTAAATATTCTTTATTGGCAGAAGTGTGTGCGTTTGCATGCATTGCTTCTTGGCGAATAAATGCTTGTACATCCTGTTTAAGTTTTTCATCAGTAATACGAGGTAAAACCTTGTTATAGAGCCGGCAAAACCAGAACTCTCCAGCAGGCAAGATATTGTTAATTTCATTAATAAAATAACTTGCAAATGGTTGGTTTGGAATCCAGTCTACAGGGGTATCTTTCCAGTCAAATTTTACCTTGCGTGGAAGAATTTTATAATCAATAGAAGAACCTAAAGCCTTATTCTTCAAAAAAGATAGCAATTTCATCATTTAGTCCTGATTTTTAACTCGATGAAGTTATGATGAGTATAAAAAAAGCCCCTACATTTGTGTTTAGCAATAGGGGCCAATTGAATATAAATTTAATGAAGAAATTGTATCTGTTTTGACGATTTACTCTTCTGCATCCTCATCGCTTGCTTCTGGGATTGCATCTACGTCAAATTCTGGCTCTTGATTAAGCGTAAAGTGCAGACGTCCAGCCATCACGCTTGCTAGCTCTTCTAAACCTAGTTTGTTTAATGAAGAAAAAAGCTGAATCGAGAAATCAAGCTTCATTTTTTTCAGTTGCTGTTTAACTTCGAGCAAGACTTTGTTCGCTGGACCGCGGTTCAGTTTATCTGCTTTAGTTAAAAGAATATGAACAAATAAATGGCGTGAATAAGCCCACTCTAGCATCATCATGTCAAAGTGCTGTAAAGGGTGGCGAATATCCATGAGTAAAACCAAACCTTGTAAGCTTTTACGATGGATTAGATAGTTTTCTAATTCTTTTTGCCATACACGTTTCATATCTTCTGGTACGGCTGCATAACCATAACCAGGAAGGTCAACTAAGCGTTGATCTGGATTACCTAGGCTGAAAAAGTTAATCATTTGTGTGCGCCCAGGTTTTTTGGAGGCACGTGCAAGCTGTTTCTGGTTTGTTAATGCATTAATTGCGCTAGATTTTCCTGCATTTGAACGTCCGGCAAACGCAATCTCGTAGCCACTATCTTCAACACATAGTGCCAATTTCGGAGCACTCATTAAAAATTCAGCTTGGCGTAACCAGTTTAGAGATTGCACAGCATAAGCTGTAATCGCTGGATCCGGTTTCTTTTCATAACTGATCTTTTGCTTGGGTGCGAGTCTGGCTTTGGTGTCTTTCGATTTTTCACTACGACGCATAAAAAATAACTTTTTAAATGAGAGGGCTCGCGCCTAGTATAAAGGAGCTTGGTTATTCTTGCTAATGTTCAGTAAGCTTGCTTAAAAAGATAAATAGAATTACGGGCTCTAGAGTTGCAAAAAGGCGATAGGGGAATGATCTGAAGCAGATTTTGGCTGTTGTAAAACTTCACCTAACGTATATTGATCTAAACTTTGATAAAAGCTTTCCAAAGCTTGATCAAGAATACCTTTTAAACCGCAATGGGAGCGCAAAACACAAGGCGGTGTATTGCATTCAACAATTTGGTGGTCACCTTGTAAAATTCGGACAATTGTTCCAAGTTTTAAATCTAAAGCTTTTGGATTTAATCGAATTCCACCACCTTTGCCGCGAATGGTAATAATCCACTCTTGTTTACCCATAAAATGGACAACCTTCACAAGATGATTTTGCGAAACATATAAATCTTGAGCGATTTCTGCAATCGTGTACGGCGCATCACTTGGACGAGCGACATACATTAATATTCGCAAAGCATAATCGGTAAATTTATTAAGTTGCATGATCACCAAAAACTAAAGGTTAAGAGGTTGATCATCTTAGCCTGAAAGTCTAAAGAATAAAACTTTCAGGCTAGAGCTTTTTAAGTTACAGCGTTAAAGGAGCTGAAACTTGTACTTGATCACCAACTCTATAGTGCTCAAGCAAAATGTTTGAAACAGAGAACTCTGTATGGTCTTCTTCTGGTTGAACATCAAAATGATAAGTATTGTCCTCTTGAGCCTCTGTGAACTTAAATGCTTTTGGTTGTTCAAGCTGTTGGTTAGGTACTTGAACTTTTACAGAGATAAAAGCATTTGCTGGGCTGGTGAGTACATCTTCATGATCAGTTGCCTTTAAAGTAAAGCGTTTGCCAGACTCAAGTGGGTCAATTTGCGTAATTTCAAATGAACGCCAGCCAGCCCATCCACCTTTCAAGCTTTCAAGTTGTTCATATTTTTGTTTTTCAACACCAATTAAGATATCTGCCAACTGTAAATAAGCTTGTTTCCACGCTTCAATGAGTTCTGATTCAAATGGAACATTTAAAACTTCACTAATTGAATGAAGCAAGTTGTCGCCCACAATTGCATATTGATCTGGTTGAATATCTAAGCTCACGTGTTTAGTGGTAATACGTTCAACCGCTTTGGCAAGCACCGTAGGATTCTCAATATTTTCAGCATACGCGAGTACAGCTGCTGCAAGAGCACGAGGTTGGCGCAGGCTGGTCTGATCATCAAGATTAAAAACATTTTTTAATTCTGGGTTGTTATTCAACATACGCTTATAGAAGTATGTAGTTAGAGTAACACCATGTTCACGCAATACAGGTACAGTAGATTTAACGAGTTCAATTTGTTGTGGAGTCATGGCTAGACCTTAATTATCTGGCTATATAAGATGTATTTAAAATACATCTTTAAAATAATTGTAGCAATAGCTTTTTAATAAAAACCTTAAAAAATTTAAGGGATATAAAATCCCCTAAATTAATATACTGATTTAAAAATAAATTTTATTTTCCAAATAATGAGCCGAGTAGCCCCCGTACTAATTTTTGGCCAGTACTACCACCTAAGCTGCGAGCAGCACTTTTTGCAAAAGTTCCGACAATATCTTGAGTAAGTTTAGCTCTTTCACGCGCCGCACGTTCCTCTTCTTTTTGCTGTTCACGTGCTAGACGCTCTTGTTCTTTGGCTTGTTGTTTCGCTAAGGTTTCCTGTTCTTTCGCTTGCTGTTTTGCGAGTTCTGCATCTTGTTTTTGCTGTTCCCGTTCAGCCACTTTGTTTTGGAGCATTTCATAGGCACTATCACGATCTACAGCTTGTTCATAAACCCCGGCAATAATACTTTGCGAAATTAAGGTCTGACGCTCTTCTGGAGTGATAGGCGTAAATGAAGAGTAAGGAGGCATAACCCAACCACGTTCTACAATTTGAGGTGTACCTTGTTCATCTAGACAACTAATCAGTGCTTCACCTACACCGAGCTCGGTAATTGCTTCATCTACTTTAAAATCGGGATTAGAGCGGAATGTGTCTGCTGCTGTTTTTACTGCTTTTTGATCTTTAGGAGTAAAGGCACGTAAAGCATGTTGTACACGGTTGCCGAGTTGCCCTAAAACACTTTCTGGTAAGTCGAGCGGGTTTTGGGTAATAAAATAAATTCCCACACCTTTAGAACGAATTAAACGTACAACTTGTTCAATTTTTTCTTGTAAAGCTTGACTGGCGTTGTCGAATAACAGGTGAGCTTCATCAAAGAAAAACACGAGTTTAGGTTTATCCATATCACCAACTTCTGGAAGCTGTTCAAATAATTCTGAAAGCATCCATAACAGGAAAGTAGCATATAGCTTAGGTGTATTCATGAGCTTGTCAGCCGCAAGAATATTGATATAACCATGCCCATTTGCGTCGGTTTGTATAAAGTCCAGAATATTTAAAGCTGGCTCTCCGAAAAACTGTTCTCCACCTTGGTCGGCAAGAGCAAGGAGATTACGTTGAATAGCGCCTAAGCTGGCTGGAGATAAGTTGCCATATTCGGCTTTAAACTCAGCTGCATGTTCACTTACAAAAGTGATCATGGCTTTTAAATCTTTAAAGTCGACCAGAAGTAACCCTTGGTCGTCTGCAATACGGAATACGGCAGATAAAACACCTTCTTGGGTGTCATTTAAGTTGAGTATACGTGCTAATAAAATTGGTCCAATTTCAGAAATAGTGGTTCGAATAGGGTGGCCTTGCTGACCAAATAAATCCCAGAAAACAACTGGATTGGCTGCAAATGGAACACTGTCGATCTGTAAAAGCTTTAAGCGTTCATTAAATTTATCCGAAGCTTCACCAGCTTTTGCGAGGCTTGAAACATCACCTTTTGCGTCGGCAAGAAAGACGGGAACGCCGATTCGAGAAAAACTCTCTGCGAGCACCTTTAGGGTGACTGTTTTACCTGTACCGGTCGCACCTGCAATCAGGCCGTGCCGGTTGGCAAATTGGGAAAGTAAAACAATTTCTTTTGATGTGTCGTTAATATTTTTTGCAATAACAATCGGTGTACCCATATATTTTTATCCCTTAGTGTGAGCCACTATTGATGTTGTCGTTTTACATTTGTTTCAGAGCATTTTCGATATCTTGAATTAAATCTTGTGGATCTTCTAGCCCTATACAGAAGCGAACCAACAAACCTTGTTGTAAATGTGTATTTTCAAGTTTTCTCATCATTTTTAAATCATAAAGCATGACGAGACTCACCGGTCCTCCCCAACTAAAACCAAGTTTGAATAGCTTAAGAGCATCACAAAAACGGCGTACTGCTGAAATATCATAATCAGATTTGAACACAACACTCACTAAGCCTGCACTTCTACCTGTTGAGCAAATTTCTTGCCAGTATTGATGACCAGGTGAAGCTTTATCGCTTGGATGTAGAACTTGTGCAAACTGAGATTGTTCTTTTAACCATGTCAGTAGGGTTTTAGCATTATTCGATTGTTGCTCATACCTTAATGACATATGCGCAAGACTGCGTTGAATTTGGGCGGTATCATCACCAGATACCGAAATCCCTAAAATGGCATGCATTCGGAACAAACGGTGATGTAACTTCTCATCACGAGTTACCACACTTCCCATTAAAATATCGCCACCACCACTTGGATATTTGGTAAGCGCATGAATGGTTAAATCCACTGATAAATGCTCATCGGAAAAATCAAAAGCATTAAAGGCGAGGCCAGCTCCCCAAGTATTATCGAGTGCAGTTAAAACGCCATGTACTTTTGCTTTTTTTACTAGCGCTTTGAGATCTGGAAATTCAAGAGTGACAGAACCTGCTGCTTCTAACCATAGCAACTTGGTTTTATCAGAAGGCTGGAAACTTGAGACATCGATCGGGTTATAAACTTGAACATTAATTCCATATTGATCTTTTAAGTAGTTTAGGTGTTCCAGATTCGGACCATATATGTTGTCTGGCACCCAAACTTCATCACCTGTTGCTAACACAGCAGAATTTACGAGATTAATCGCAGATAACCCGCTTGGAGCAAGTAGGCAGTATAAACCACCCTCAATTTGAGCAATATTGTCGCCTAGTGTAAATGTCGTAGGCGTACCGTGGGTGCCATAACTATAGTCATAAGGATCGGTCCAATGACGGTCAAAAAGGTGCGAAGTCGATTTAAAAATAATAGTTGATGCACGAAATAAGGGAGGTTGCACGGTTTCAATAAATTGAGGTGCTTTTCGTGGTGCATGAATGAGTTGGGTTTGGAAATTGTTATGCTTTTTCATGGGGCGCTATACTTTACATAATGAGATTAGATTAAGAGAAAACTTACTTAACTGCTAGATTTATGATTATTTCTAAGATGTTTCGTTACTAGTGTAACATTCACTAAAACTTGGCTTTATTTTTGCAAAGATCAAACCAACATTCTAACAACAATAGGTTTAAGCGCATGAAGTCGCATTTACGTGTTCACTATTTTCAACATATTGCTGGCGAAGGTTTTGGAAGCTGCTATTCATTCTTAAAAGCACACCATGCAACGATAACAGCTACAGAGTTTTTTGCACTTCCAGTTGATCTCCCTTTGGAAATAGAAGCATTGCCACATATTGAAGATGTGGATTTGCTACTTATTATGGGGGGAACTATGAGTGTAAATGATGAGGCAAATTATCCATGGTTAAAAATAGAAAAAAGATGGATACGTCGTTATTTGGCGGCGGGAAAGCCTGCGATAGGACTTTGTCTCGGAGGCCAACTTATTGCCAATGCACTAGGAGCCGCCGTTAGTAGAAACCGTTATCAAGAATTGGGATGGTCGACCGTACAAAGGGTGCCGAATTTACCTAAAGAAAGCTTTTTATTACCAGAAAAAATAAATGTAATGCAGTGGCATAGTGAAACTTTTGAGATTCCTAAAGGTGCGATTCATTTAGCAGAGAACTCAGTTTGTCGTAACCAGATGTACCAAATTGGTTCAAATGTTCTTGGTTTTCAATTTCATCCAGAAATGACACCGAAGGTATTAAATCTTCTTTTAGAGAACGAACAAGAGCTTTCTATTTTTAAAGGTGAGTATGTCCAATCTTTAGATGAACTACATCATTGCGACATCCAAAAGTTTGAACAAGGCAATCAACTTTTAAACAGGGCAATAGAGTTCGTGGTCAATCAATAAAAATATAGAGTTGATGAGAAAAAGGATGAATTGAGCAGAAAATAGAAAAAGAGAATTGCATAAGACTTAAACAATCGTTATAATGAGCGACCCTCAAGAAGAGGGCATTTATTGCGAAGAAAGTAGTAAATGTGCATTACAGTCGTGGCATCGATCACGACCTTGGTGATTATCACTGCCTTTGACACTTACCAGATAGGTGAGATGCGTCAAAGGTGATTCTTTATATATTTGGCTTGGAGTTTACTGGTATGTCTAACCAGAGAATTCGTATCCGTCTTAAGTCTTTTGATCATCGTCTGATTGATCAATCTGCTCAAGAGATCGTAGAAACCGCTAAGCGTACCGGCGCACAAGTGTGTGGTCCAATTCCGATGCCTACTCGCATCGAACGCTTCAACGTTCTTACTTCACCGCACGTTAACAAAGATGCGCGTGACCAGTACGAAATCCGCACCTACAAACGTTTGATCGACATCGTTCAACCTACAGATAAAACTGTTGATGCATTGATGAAGTTAGATCTTGCAGCTGGTGTTGATGTTCAGATCGCTTTGGGTTAAGGCTTTCGGTTAATTAACGATTAGTTAATTAGGCCGCTTTTTTAGAGGTTTATGCACATGGCTATTGGTTTAGTCGGTCGCAAATGTGGTATGACTCGCATCTTTACAGATGCTGGTGTTTCTGTACCTGTTACAGTCATCGAAGTCGATCCAAACCGCATTACGCAAATCAAAACACTTGAAACTGATGGTTATCAAGCTGTTCAAGTAACTACTGGTGAACGTCGCGAGTCTCGCGTAACTAACGCTCAAAAAGGACACTTCGCTAAAGCGGGTGTTGCTGCTGGTCGTTTAGTTAAAGAGTTTCGTGTTACTGAAGCTGAGCTTGAAGGCCGTGAAGTTGGCGGTACTATTGGCGTTGATTTGTTCACAGTTGGTCAAATTGTTGACGTAACTGGTCAATCAAAAGGTAAAGGTTTCCAAGGTGGTGTTAAACGTTGGAATTTCCGTACCCAAGATGCTACTCACGGTAACTCTGTTTCTCACCGTGTTTTAGGTTCTACAGGTCAAAACCAAACTCCTGGACGCGTGTTCAAAGGCAAAAAAATGGCTGGTCACTTAGGTGATGAACGCGTAACAGTACAAGGTCTTGAAATCGTATCTGTTGACACTGAACGTTCAGTTTTGGTTGTTAAGGGTGCAATTCCTGGTGCAACTGGCGGTGACGTTATCGTACGTCCTACCATCAAGGCCTGAGGGGAAATACCGTGAATTTAAAAACTGTTTCCGGCTCTGCTGTTGAATTGTCTGAAGTAGCTTTCGGACGTGAATTTAACGAAGCTCTTGTACACCAAGTTGTTACTGCTTACTTAGCAGGTGGTCGTCAAGGTACTCGTGCTCACAAATCACGTGCAGACGTTTCTGGCGGTGGTAAAAAACCATTCCGTCAAAAAGGTACTGGTCGCGCTCGTGCGGGTTCTATTCGTAGCCCAATCTGGGTTGGTGGTGGTAAAACTTTTGCTGCTCGTCCACAAGATTGGTCTCAAAAAGTAAACCGTAAAATGTATCGCGGTGCAATGCAATGTATCTTAGCTGAACTTGTTCGCCAAGATCGCCTTGTTTTAGTTGAAGAGTTCGCTGTTGCTGCTCCAAAAACTAAAGAATTGCTTGCAAAACTTAACGATTTAAATGCAGCTCGTGCTTTGATCGTTACAGATGCTGTAGATGAGAACTTATATCTTGCAGCGCGCAACCTTCCACACGTTGATGTGGTAGATGCAACTGCAATCGATCCTGTAAGCTTGATCGCGTTTGATAAAGTTGTGATGTCTGTAGCTGCTGCTAAGAAAATTGAGGTAGAACTCGGATGAACAACGAACGTATCTATCAAGTCCTAAAAGGACCAGTCTTCTCAGAAAAGGCACAAGTTTTAGGTGATACTGCTGGTGTTCAAGTATTTAAAGTAGATATCAACGCTACTAAACTTGAAATCAAAAAAGCAGTTGAAAAACTTTTTGGTGTAGAAGTTGTTAAAGTTAACACAACTATTACTAAAGGTAAGACTAAGCGCTTTGGTCGTACATTAGGACGTCGTTCTGATGTTAAAAAAGCATACGTCACCCTGAAAGCCGGCCAAGATGTTGAAATGGCTGACTTGGGCGATACCGCTGAAAGCGCAGCGGAATAAGGACGAAAATTATGCCGATTCAAAAATGTAAGCCAACGTCTCCAGGACGTCGCTTTGTAGAGAAAGTGGTTCATGACCATCTTCACAAAGGCGCGCCTTATGCACCGTTGGTAGAAGCAAAAAAACGTACTGGTGGTCGTAATAACAACGGTCACATTACTACTCGTCACGTTGGTGGTGGTCATAAGCAACATTACCGTATCGTTGACTTCAAACGTAACAAAGATGGCGTACCTGCTGTTGTAGAACGTATTGAATACGATCCAAACCGTACAGCGCATATTGCATTATTGAAATATGCTGACGGTGAGCGTCGTTATATCATTGCGCCTAAAGGCTTGCGTGCTGGTGATAAAGTACAATCTGGTAACGATGCTCCAATTCGTCCAGGTAACTGTTTACAACTTCGTAACATGCCAATCGGTTCTACACTTCATAACGTTGAACTTAAAATCGGTAAAGGTGCTCAATTAGCACGTTCTGCTGGTGCTTCTGTTCAGTTGTTGGGTCGTGATGGTTCTTACGCAATCATTCGTCTTCGTTCAGGCGAAATGCGTAAAGTACACGTTGAATGCCGCGCTGTAATTGGTGAAGTTTCTAACCAAGAAAACAACCTTCGCTCATTAGGTAAAGCTGGTGCTGCACGCTGGCGTGGTGTTCGTCCTACCGTACGTGGTATGGCGATGAACCCGATTGATCACCCACACGGTGGTGGTGAAGGGCGTAACAAAGGTATTCAACCTGTAAGCCCATGGGGTCAAAAAGCTAAAGGGTACAAGACACGTACCAACAAGCGTACGACTAAGATGATTATTCGCGACCGTCGCGTCAAGTAAAGGAATCTGACTAATGCCTCGTTCTCTGAAAAAAGGCCCATTCGTCGATGCGCACTTGTTCGCTAAGGTTGAAGCGGCTGTTGCTAGTAACTCTCGCAAGCCGATCAAAACTTGGTCTCGTCGTTCGATGATCCTTCCAGACTTTGTTGGTTTAACAATTTCTGTTCACAATGGCCGTAACCACGTTCCAGTAATTGTTACTGAGCATATGGTTGGTCATAAACTCGGTGAATTCGCGCCAACTCGTACCTATCGTGGTCACGGTGTTGACAAGAAGTCTAAACGTTAATAGGTGTCATGATGGAAGTAACTGCTAAATTACGCGGTGCCGCTATCTCGGCACAAAAAGCACGTTTGGTTGCGGACTTAATCCGTGGCAAGTCTGTTGCACATGCTTTAAACATCTTGAACTTCAGCAACAAAAAAGCTGCAGTTTTAGTTAAAAAAGCATTGGAATCTGCAATTGCAAACGCTGAACACAATAACAGTTTAGATGTTGACGACCTTAAAGTTTCTACGATTTACGTTGACGAAGGCATGAGCCTTAAACGTATTATGCCACGTGCTAAAGGCCGTGCAGATCGTATTACTAAGCGTACTTGTCACATCACCGTTAAGGTAGGGGTTTGATATGGGTCAGAAGGTTCATCCAATCGGTATCCGCCTAGGTGTTGTGAAACGTCATAACGCTAACTGGTATGCGAATCCGAAACAATACGCTGAATACTTGCTTAAAGATCTTCAAGTTCGTGAGTTTTTAACTAAAAAACTTAAGAATGCGATGGTTAGCAATATTCTTATCGAACGTCCATCAGGTGCTGCTAAAGTAACAATTAGCACAGCTCGTCCTGGTATCGTAATCGGTAAAAAAGGCGAAGACATTGAAAAATTACAGCGCGAACTTACCAACATCATGGGTGTTCCAGCGCAAGTAAGCATCAACGAGATTGATCGCCCAGACTTGGACGCGCGTTTAGTTGCTGAAGCAATCGCTTCTCAATTAGAAAAACGTGTAATGTTCCGTCGTGCTATGAAGCGTGCGGTTCAAAACACTATGCGTGCTGGTGCTAAAGGTATCAAAGTTGAAGTTTCTGGCCGTTTAGGTGGTGCAGAGATCGCTCGTACAGAATGGTATCGTGAAGGTCGTGTACCTTTGCACACTCTTCGTGCGGACATCGACTATGCAACTATGCGTGCTGAAACTACTTACGGTACGATTGGTGTTAAAGTTTGGATTTTCCGTGGTGAGATTTTAGGTGGCATGAAACAAGTCATGAACCCTGCTCCTGCTGAAGAACGTCCAGCTAAACGCGGTCGTGGTCGTGGTGAAGGTCAAGAGCGTCGTGGTCGTCGCGGTGACCGTGCTGCTGACAAGGGAGAATAATCCATGTTGCAACCTAAACGTACCAAATTCCGTAAAGTGCATAAAGGCCGTAACACTGGTCTAGCACATCGTGGTAGTACAGTATCATTTGGTTCGATTGCAATTAAAGCAACTGAGCGTGGTCGTATGACTGCACGTCAGATTGAAGCTGCACGTCGTACCATTAGCCGTCGTATTAAACGTGGTGGTAAAATCTTCATTCGCGTATTCCCGGACAAACCAATTACCGAAAAACCATTAGAAGTTCGTATGGGTAACGGTAAAGGTAACGTGGAATATTGGGTTTGTGAGATCAAACCAGGTAAGATCCTGTACGAAATTGAAGGTGTGAACGAAGACTTGGCACGTGAAGCTTTTGCTTTAGCTGCTGCTAAACTTCCGTTTAAAACCACTATCGTGACTCGGACGGTAATGTAATGAAAACTAAAGATCTACGTGAAAAATCGGTAGAAGAGTTGAAAGCTTTGCTTGATGAGCAACAGCTTAACCAATTCCGTCTTCGTATGGCGAAAGCAACTGGTCAGTTGGGTAAATCGCACGAAGTGCAAGTTGCTCGTAAGACAATTGCTCGTATTAAGACACTCCTTACCGAAAAACAGGGGAACGGACAATGAGTGAAAAAACAGTCCGCACGTTAACCGGCAAAGTAGTAAGCGACAAAATGGACAAATCTATTGTTGTCCTTATCGAACGCCGCGTTCAACACCCGTTGTATGGCAAATCAATTCGCCGTTCAACTAAGTTACACGCTCATGATGAGAACAACGTTGCTAAAATTGGCGATGTTGTAACCATTAAAGAAAGCCGCCCAATTTCTAAAACTAAAGCTTGGACTTTAGTGGAAGTAGTTGAAGCAGCTGCTGAGTAATTCGACGTTCTTGTTGCATCATCGGTCAATTTCGAGTACTCTTTGAGCCTTTCGAAATTGTGACCGGTGATGCTCGGTTTTGGAGTAGGGCAATGATTCAAACCGAAACTATGCTCGACGTAGCAGACAACAGTGGTGCTCGCCGCGTACAATGTATTAAAGTACTTGGTGGTTCACATCGTCGTTATGCTTCTGTTGGCGACATTATTAAAGTTACTGTAAAAGAAGCTATTCCACGCGCACGTGTTAAAAAAGGTGACGTGATGAATGCAGTTGTAGTTCGTACTAAGTTCGGCATTCGTCGTCCAGATGGTTCTGTGATCCGTTTTGATGATAACGCTGCAGTTATTTTGAACAACAACAAAGCTCCGATTGCGACTCGTATCTTCGGACCAGTGACTCGTGAACTTCGTACTGAACAGTTCATGAAAATCATTTCATTGGCTCCTGAAGTTCTATAAGAGGCAATCATGGCTAAGATTAAAAAAGGCGATCAGGTTATCGTGATCGCAGGTAAAGAAAAAGGCAAACAGGGTACTGTTTTGTCTGTTTCTGAAGACCGCGTTAAGGTTGAAGGCCTTAACTTAGTGAAGAAGCATCAAAAGCCGAATCGTGTAACTGGCGCTGAAGGCGGTATCGTTACTCAAGAAGCTTCGCTTCATATCTCAAACGTGGCAATTTTAAATGCTACAACCCAGAAGGCTGACCGTGTTGGTTACCAAGTGATTGATGGCGTGAAAACTCGCGTTTACAAATCAACTGGTGAATCAGTGGCGGTAGCGAAGTAATAGGTTGAAAAGGCAATGGCCAGACTTAAAGCACGTTACAACGACGAACTTAAAGCGAAGTTACAAGAAGAACTTAGCATTAAGAATGTGATGGAAATTCCTCGCATCACAAAAATCACTCTTAACATGGGTGTAGGCGCAGCAGCTACTGATAAGAAATTATTAGACGGCGCTGTAGCTGACATGCAATTAATTGCTGGTCAAAAACCAGTAGTTACTCTTGCACGTAAATCTATCGCTGGTTTCAAAATCCGTGATGGTTGGCCAATTGGTTGTAAAGTTACTTTACGTGGCGACCAAATGTACGAATTCTTGGACCGTTTGATCTCTATTGCAATCCCTCGTATCCGTGACTTCCGTGGTTTCTCAGCGAAATCTTTCGACGGTCGTGGTAACTACTCAATGGGTTTGAAAGAGCAAATCGTTTTCCCTGAAATCGATTTCGACAAGATTGATCGTATTCGTGGTATGGATATTACTATTACTACGACTGCTCGCACCGATGACGAAGGCCGTGCGCTTATGCGTGCATTCGGCTTCCCGTTCAAATAAGAGGTCGATATGGCTAAGAAAGGTATGATTAATCGCGAATTGAAACGCGAAAAAACTGTTGCTAAATACGCTGCAAAACGTGCTGAATTAAAAGCTACTATTGCAAATGTAAATGCGAGCGACGAAGAACGTTTCGAAGCGATGTTAAAGTTACAAGCATTGCCACGTAATGCATCTCCGGTACGTCTTCGTAACCGTTGTGGTTTAACTGGTCGTCCTCATGGTTACTTCCGTAAGTTCGGTTTAAGCCGTAACAAATTACGTGACACAGTAATGCAAGGTGATGTACCAGGCGTTGTTAAGGCAAGCTGGTAAGGAGCGACTAAATGAGTATGCAAGATACCGTTGCCGACATGCTAACACGTGTTCGTAACGCACAAATGGCTAAGAAACAAACTGTTTCTATGCCGTCTTCTAAGTTGAAAGTTGCTATTGCAAACGTACTTCAACAAGAAGGTTATATTTCAAACGTAGAAGTTGCTCAAGAAGAGACAAAATCTACTTTGACTATTACTTTAAAATATTTCGAAGGCAAACCAGTTATCGAAATGGTTAAGCGCGTAAGCCGTCCAGGCCTTCGCCAATACCGTGGCAAAGATAAACTTCCAAGCGTTAAGCAAGGTTTAGGTATTGCAATTGTTTCTACAAGCAAAGGCATCATGACTGATCGCGCTGCACGTGCTGCGGGCATCGGTGGTGAAGTTATTGCTTTTGTTTCTTAATAGGTGATTCCTCATGTCTCGTGTGGCTAAAGCCCCAGTAACTGTACCAAATGGTGTAACAGTTACTCAGAACGGCCGGCAGGTCGAAGTGAAAGGCAGCAAAGGTACATTGTCTTTCAACCTGCATGCGCTGGTCGAGCTAAAACAGGAAGAAGGTAAACTTCAACTTGCTCCAGCTAAAGAATCGAAAGATGCTTGGATGCAAGCTGGTACTGCTCGCGCTGTATTGAACAACCTTGTTAAAGGTGTTAGCGAAGGCTTCGAACGTAAGTTGCAGCTAGTTGGTGTTGGTTATAAAGCTGCGGTTAAAGGTACAGTTGTAAACCTTAACCTTGGTTACTCACACCCAATTGACTACGCTTTACCAGAAGGTGTAACAGCGGAAACTCCAACTGCTACTGAAATCATTTTGAAATCAGCAAACAAGCAGTTGTTAGGTCAAGTAGCGGCAGAAATCCGTGCATACCGTTCTCCTGAACCATATAAAGGTAAAGGTGTTCGTTATTCGGATGAAGTCATTCTTCGTAAAGAAGCTAAGAAGAAATAAGGCGCGAGGTTCTTATGAACGAAAAGAAACAATCCCGTTTGCGTCGTGCGAAAAGCACACGCTTGCACATCCGTGCATTGGGTGCGACTCGTTTGTGTGTAAACCGCACTCCGCGTCACATCTATGCTCAAGTTATTTCAGCAGATGGTGGCAAAGTTTTAGCGCAAGCTTCAACTTTAGATGCATCTTTACGTAGTGGTACTACTGGTAATATTGAAGCTGCGACGAAAGTTGGTGCTTTAATCGCAGAACGTGCTAAAGCAGCTGGCGTTACTAAAGTTGCATTTGACCGTTCTGGTTTTAAATATCATGGTCGTATCAAAGCCTTGGCTGATGCTGCTCGTGAAGGCGGCTTGGAGTTCTAATCATGGCAAAAGTTGAACAAAACGAAGGTCTCGTTGAAAAGCTGGTTGCCGTTGATCGTGTAGCCAAGGTTGTTAAGGGTGGTCGTATCTTCTCTTTCACAGCATTAACTGTTGTGGGCGATGGTAATGGTCGCGTAGGTTTTGGTCGTGGTAAAGCTCGTGAAGTTCCAGCTGCTATTTCTAAAGCACTTGAAGCTGCACGTCGTAACATGATCACTGTAGACCTTGCTGGTACTACTTTACAACACCCTGTGAATGCTCGTCATGGTGCAAGCCGTGTATACATGCAACCTGCTTCAGAAGGTACTGGCGTAATCGCTGGTGGTGCAATGCGTGCCGTTCTTGAAGCTGCAGGTGTACATAACGTACTTGCTAAATGTTATGGTTCTACTAACGCTGCTAACGTAGTAAACGCAACTTTTAAAGGTTTGCGTGATATGACTTCTCCTGAGAAAGTCGCTGCGAAACGTGGTAAATCAGTAGAAGAAATTCAAGGGTAATCAATCATGAAAACGATTAAAGTTACCCAGACTAAATCTTCTTCACATCGCTTGAAAAATCACAAGCTTTGCTTACAAGGTTTAGGTCTGCGTCGTATTGGTCATACTGTAGAAGTGCAAGATACGCCTTCTAACCGTGGTATGATCAACAAAGTCTACTATATGGTTAGTGTAGAGGAATAAGCCATGACTCTGCGTTTAAATGAGCTTGCACCTGCAGAAGGTGCAAAACGTGAACACCGTCGTTTAGGCCGTGGTATCGGTTCTGGCGTTGGTAAGACTGGTGGTCGTGGTATCAAAGGTCAAAAATCACGTAAAAGTGGTGGCGTTCGTCCAGGTTTCGAAGGCGGTCAAACAGCGATTTATCGTCGTTTACCTAAATTCGGTTTCACTAGCCAAATCGCTTTAAAAACTGCTGAAGTACGTTTGTCTGAGTTAAGTAAAGTGGAAGGCGACATCGTTAGCCTTGAAACTTTAAAAGCTGCGAATGTTGTTCGTCGCGATCAAATTCGCGCTCGTATCGTGCTTTCTGGTGAAATCACTCGTGCATTCACTGTTCAAGGTGTTGCATTGACTAAAGGCGCTAAAGCTGCAATTGAAGCAGCTGGCGGCAAAGTCGAGGAGTAATCTCGAGTGTCTATGTCTCCTAGTTCTTCAGGTCATGTCAACATGATGAAAGGTCAGCCATTTCACGTGAAATATCGTGAAATTATTCGCCGGATGAGTTTTCTAATCGGTGCATTGCTGGTCTTTCGACTAGGAGCGCATATTCCAGTACCAGGCATTAATAATGCTGCGTTAGAAAATTTATTTCATGCAAACCAAGGAACTATTCTTGGGCTATTCAATATGTTTTCTGGCGGTGCTTTAGAGCGAATGTCGATTCTTGCTTTAGGGATCATGCCTTATATTTCTGCATCAATTATTGTGCAGTTAATGTCTACAGTGATTCCTTCTCTCGAAGCCTTGAAAAAGGAAGGGGAGCAAGGTAAACGTAAAATTAATCAATATACGCGTCAGGGTACATTATTACTTGCAGTGGTTCAGGCAGTGGGTATGTGTGCAGGTCTTATTGGACAGGGTATTACTCTATCTAGTGGTCTTGCTTTTTATATACCTGCAGTTACATCACTTGTCGCAGGAACTATGTTCTTAATGTGGCTAGGTGAACAAATCACTGAAAGAGGTATCGGTAATGGTATCTCAATGATTATTTTTGCAGGTATTGTTGCTGGTTTGCCTAAATTAATTATGCAATCAGTATCATCTGTCGATAATGGTCAAACAAGTTTAATTGGTCTTGTTATCTTTGGTCTTTTGTCTCTTGGTGTATTGGCAGCGATTGTGTTTATTGAAAAAGCACAGCGTCGTATTCCAGTAAACTATGCACAGAAGCAGCAAGGGCGTCGTATATTTACAGCTCAGCAAACACATCTACCGTTGAAAATTAATATGGCTGGTGTGATTCCTGCAATTTTTGCGAGCTCTTTACTCTTGTTCCCAGCTAGTTTGGGGCAATGGGTAGGAAGTGCAGATCCGAATGCTGGTTTAATTAAACGTAGTTTACAAGATTTAGCTTTAGTATTGTCGCCTGGACAGCCTTTGTATTTGGTGCTCTTTGGTGCGTTAATTATCTTTTTCTGTTACTTTTATACGGCTTTAGTATTTAGCCCTAAGGAAGTATCAGAAAATCTAAAACGCAGCGGAGCTTATGTGCCTGGTATTCGCCCAGGTGAGCAAACTGCTCGTTACTTAGATCATATTCTTAATCGTTTGACGTTTATTGGTGCGATTTATATTACAGTCATTTGTTTGATGCCAATGATTCTACAAAGTTCTTTTGGTATTCCATTCTATTTGGGTGGTACCTCATTACTCATTGTAGTCGTTGTTGTTATGGACTTTATGGCTCAGCTACAAGCGCATTTAACTTCTCATCAATATGACAATCAAACATTAATGAGAAAAACGACTGCTCATCCTAAGGGATAAGCGCACTTAGAGGTTTCATCATGAAAGTACAAGCTTCTGTAAAGAAAATTTGTGGTAGCTGTAAAGTTATCCGTCGTAATGGGGTTATTCGCGTGATTTGTAGCGCAGAACCTCGTCATAAGCAGCGTCAAGGTTAATCTAATCAAGACCTGTTGATTTCAGTAGGCGAATTGGGTTAATATCCGCCCCTCAAGATTTTTGTGGGGCGGTTGATTATCTCTACTGCCTTTTTGGAGAAAAGTGAATGGCTCGTATTGCCGGTGTAAACATTCCGGATAACAAGCATGCTGTTATCTCCCTCACTTACATCTTTGGTATCGGTCGCCACACTGCTAAGAACATCTTAGCTGCAGTTGGTATTACTGAGACTACTAAGATCCGTGAGTTGGACGATGCACAGCTTGATGCGATTCGTGCAGAAGTTGCTAAGGTTCCTACCGAAGGTGACTTACGTCGCGAAATTTCCATGAACATTAAACGTTTAATGGATTTAGGTTGCTATCGTGGCCTTCGTCATCGTCGCAGCTTGCCTGTCCGTGGTCAACGCACCAAAACTAACGCACGTACCCGTAAAGGTCCGCGCAAACCGATTAAAAAGTAAGATTTCTGGAAGCTAAAAGATGGCTAAAGATACTCGCACACGCAAGAAGGTCACTCGTACCGTCTCTGAAGGTGTTGCACACATTCACGCGTCTTTTAATAACACCATTGTTACGATTACCGATCGTCAAGGTAATGCATTGGCTTGGGCCACCTCAGGTGGACAAGGCTTCCGTGGTTCACGTAAATCAACTCCGTTTGCTGCTCAGGTAGCTGCTGAAGTTGCTGGTAAAGCAGCTTTAGATTACGGTTTGAAAAACCTTGACGTCCTTGTAAAAGGTCCTGGTCCAGGTCGTGAGTCTGCGGTTCGTGCATTAGGCGCAGTGGGTTATAAGATTAACAGCATTACCGATGTGACTCCAATTCCTCACAACGGTTGCCGTCCACCTAAAAAACGTCGCGTGTAAGGAGAAACATTCATGGCTCGTTATATTGGTCCAAAATGCAAACTCTCTCGCCGCGAAGGGACAGACCTGCAACTTAAATCTGGCGTTAAACCATTTGACGTCAAAACTAAAAAAGCTAACAAAGCACCTGGTCAACATGGTCAGGCTCGCGGTGGTAAGCAATCTGAGTATTCACTACAATTACGTGAAAAACAAAAAGTCCGTCGTATTTACGGTGTGTTAGAGCGTCAATTTAGTAACTACTATAAAGAAGCAGCTCGTGTTAAAGGCGCAACTGGTGAGAACTTGTTGAAATTGCTTGAAAGCCGTCTTGATAACGTTGTTTATCGCATGGGTTTTGGTTCTACACGTGCAGAAGCTCGTCAGTTAGTAAGTCACCGTAGCATTACTTTGAATGGTCGTCGTGTAAACATCGCATCTATTCAAGTTAAAGCTGGTGATGTAATTGCGGTTCACGAAGGTGCTAAACAACAATTGCGTATTAAAAACGCGATTGAATTGGCTGCTCAACGTGGTATTCCAGCTTGGATCGAAGTTGATCACTCTAAGCTTGAAGGTACGTTTAAAGCTGCACCAGATCGTTCTGATTTACCTGCTGAAATCAACGAAAGCTTGATTGTAGAATTGTATTCTAAATAATCCTTGAGGTAGCAATAATGACGCGTACTGCAAACGAGTTTCTAACTCCGCAAGCGATCAAGGTCGAAGCGGTAAGCGGGACCTCGGCAAAAGTGATTCTGGAACCTTTAGAGCGTGGTTTTGGCCATACTCTAGGTAATGCTTTACGTCGCATTCTATTGTCTTCTTTGCCAGGCGCTGCTGTGGTTGAAGTAGAGATAGAAGGTGTCGAGCACGAGTACAGTACTTTAGAAGGCTTGCAGCAGGACATCGTCGAGCTCTTGCTGAACCTAAAAGGATTGTCTATTAAGCTGTTCGATCAAAATGAAGCTTATTTAACATTAGAAAAACAAGGTCCTGGTGACATTACTGCTGCCGACCTTCGTTTACCTCATAATGTTGAAGTGGTTAACCCAGAACATTTAATTGGTACTTTGAGTGCTACAGGCTCATTAAAAATGCGCTTGAAAGTTTCTCAAGGTCGTGGTTATGAAACATCTGATTCTCGTTTCCCTGAAGGCGAAACACGTCCTGTAGGTCGTTTACAGTTAGATGCTTCTTATAGCCCAATTAAACGTGTTTCTTACACCGTAGAAAATGCGCGTGTAGAACAACGTACCGATTTAGATAAACTGGTAATCGATCTTGAGACCAATGGTACGGTTGATCCTGAAGAAGCAATCCGCAAAGCGGCAACAATCTTGCAACAACAAATTGCAATTTTTGTTGATCTTCAGAAAGACCAAACTCCTGTTGCTCAAGAACCTCGTGAAGAAGTTGACCCAATCTTGCTTCGCCCAGTAGATGATCTAGAGCTTACTGTTCGTTCTGCTAACTGTTTGAAAGCAGAAAATATTTACTACATTGGTGATCTTGTTCAACGTACTGAAGTTGAGTTGTTAAAAACTCCTAACCTTGGTAAAAAATCGTTAACAGAGATCAAAGATGTTTTGGCATCGAAAGGTTTACAACTCGGTATGCGTCTTGAGAACTGGCCACCAGCTAGTCTTCGTATGGACGACCGTTTTGCCTATCGTAGCCGTTAATTAAGTAGGACTATCACCATGCGTCATCGTAATAGTGGTGTGAAATTAGGCCGTACAAGCAGCCATCGTAAAGCGATGTTCCAAAACTTGGCTAATTCTTTATTTGAACATGAGTTGATCAAAACAACTTTGCCTAAAGCTAAAGAATTACGTCGTGTTGCTGAGCCTTTAATCACTCTAGCAAAAAACGATACTGTAGCAAATCGTCGTTTAGCATTTGCTCGTACTCGTAATGCTGCAACTGTTGGTAAATTATTTACCGTACTCGGCCCTCGTTACAAAGAACGTAACGGCGGTTATCTACGTGTTCTTAAAGCGGGCTTCCGTGCTGGTGATGCAGCACCGATGGCTTACGTTGAGCTTGTAGATCGTGAAGTGAACACTTCAGCTGAATAATTGATATTATTCAAAAAAGACCGGCTTTATGCCGGTCTTTTTTATTTTCTAAAAAAATAAAATTAAAAAATTTGTCCCCAAGTGACATAAAAAAACGGATAAACGGTCAAACTTGACATTGTGTATTGTCAAAATTGTGATTTAATAAAGTCATATTCTCAACAATGGGTATAAAAATAAAATGGAAAAGCAAGTTGATGTATTAATCATTGGTGCAGGCATATCAGGAATAGGTGTTGCTGCCCATTTATCTAAAAACTCTCCACAACGTCAGTTTGAAATTTTGGAGCGTCGTGAATCGTTTGGTGGAACTTGGGATCTTTTCCGCTATCCTGGTATCCGTTCTGATTCAGATATGTCTACTTTTGGTTTTAACTTTAAACCATGGCGCAAAGCCAATGTTCTCGCTGATGGTGCCTCTATTAAAGGATATCTAGGGGAAGTGATTGATGAGTTTAAGTTAAAAGAAAAAATTCATTTTGGCCATCGTGTCCTTTCTGCGAATTATGATTCTGCCTCGAAAAAGTGGCATGTTATTGTCGAGGACAATAAGAAAAAACAGCAGACTTGGGTTGCTAACTTCGTTGTAGGTTGTACTGGTTATTATAATTATGACCAAGGTTACGCGCCGACTTTCCCAAATCAAGAAGCTTTCAAAGGTCAACTCATTCATCCACAACATTGGCCTGAAAACTTGGATTATAAGGGTAAAAAAGTAGTAATTATTGGTAGTGGAGCTACAGCAATTACACTGGTGCCTGCAATGTCAAAAGGTGGAGCAGGTCATGTAACGATGTTACAACGTTCACCAACTTATATTGCTTCTGTTCCGTCTATTGATTTCATCTATGAAAAAACTCGTAGATTTATGTCTGAAGAAGCAGCCTATAAATTTACGCGTGCTCGTAATATTGGTATGCAACGAGCAATTTATGCATTGTCTCAAAAGCATCCTAAAACAGTTCGTCGTTTACTCTTAAAAGCAATTGAAATGCAACTTAAGGGTAAAGTTGATATGAAACATTTTACACCTTCATATAACCCTTGGGATCAGCGTCTTTGCGTAGTTCCTGATGGTGATTTATTCAAAATTCTTCGTGAGGGTAAGGCGAGTGTTGAAACTGATCAAATTGAAAAATTTACTGAGACTGGTATTCAATTAAAATCAGGCAAGCATCTTGATGCCGATATTATCGTATCTGCAACAGGTTTGCAGGTTCAAATCATGGGCGGTGTGCAGGCAACTATTGATGGAGAGCCAGTTAAATCATCTGAACACATGCTTTATAACGGCGTGATGCTCAGCGATGTACCAAACATGGCGATGATTATTGGCTATGTAAATGCTTCATGGACATTAAAAGTTGATATTGCAGCAGATTATATCTGCCGTTTATTAAACTACATGGATAAGAATAATTATGATGAAGTCATTCCATCTGGTGATAAGAGCGTGATGGAAGAAGACACAGTCATGGGTAGCTTATCATCTGGTTATATTAGTCGTGCTGCCGACGTGATTCCTAAACAAGGCAAACAAGCACCATGGCAGGTAACCAATAATTATCTTGAAGACCGAAAATCATTAAAAAATGCAAAATTTGATGATGGTGTTCTACGTTTTCATAAGCATTCAGAAGTTTCTACACGTAAACCAAAATTAGTGTCTTGATATTCGAAAATAAAAAGGAGGCTATAAGCCTCCTTTTTATAATGAAGATTAAAGAGTTCTAGAGATTAATTCTTTCATAATTTCATTGGTGCCTGCATAAATACGGTTTGCTCGGTGATCGATATAAGCGCGTGCAATTGGATATTCCATCATATAGCCATAACCACCATGTAATTGAAGACATTCATCTACAACTTTTGAAAACATATCTGAAATTTTATATTTTGCAGCAGCTGCTGCTTCAACACTCAATTTTTCATCGAGTTGTAATTCCATACAACGATCTAAATAGGTACGGCAGAAATCTATCTCTGTTCTAAGTTCAGCAAGTTTAAAACGAGTATTTTGGAATGCTCCAATTGGTTTGCCAAATGCTTTACGATCTTTTGTATATTGAACAGTATGTGCAAATGCCGCTTCTGCCCCGGCTTGGCAGATAATAGCAACTAGCATACGCTCCCACGCTAATTCTTTCATGAGCATGATAAAGCCCATACCTTCCATGCCTAAAAGATTTTCTTTAGGAACACGAACGTTATCAAAGAAGAGTTCACAGGTATCTTGGCCTTTCATACCAATTTTGTTAAGTGGTTTGCCTTTAGTAAAACCAGTACGGTCAGCTTCGACAATAATGAGTGATAAATTGGCAGATCCTTTATCGCTATTCCCCGTTTTACAAACGACAATCGCCATATCGCATAAATAGCCATTGGTAATAAATATTTTTGAACCATTAATGACATATTCATCGCCATCAAGAACGGCTGTTGTACGAACCGCTTGCAAGTCTGAACCTGTTCCCGGCTCGGTCATGGCAATTGCGGTAACCGTCTCACCAGTAGCCATTTTAGGGAGCCATTTCTGTTTTTGCTCTTCATTACCGAAGTTATTAATATAGTTGGCTACAATGTCGGAATGCAGTGAGAAACCTGTACTTGAGTCCATCGCATAGGCTTGTTCTTCAATAAGAATCATGCTGTATAGGCGATCGACACCTGAACCACCATATTGTTCTGGCATGGTGGTACAGAGTAAACCTAATGCACCAGCTTTATTCCAAAGATCTCGGTCAACATGTTGTTGTTTTTCATATTTTTCAATATTAGGTACAACTTCTTTCTCGTAGAATTTACGTACCGTTTCCCGAAAAGCTTCATGTTCTTCATTAAATAAATGGCGAGGTAACATATTTGGAATGGGACGAATAGCACCAGATTGCATTGTATTTCTTCCTTGGTTTGGGCTTGATGTTATGAGCTAAACATAAGGGAAGCGACTAGGTCTAACAATGTGATGAATGCTCATTTATGGCGGTGAAGTGATAAGTTTGGTCAATTTGATATTTTTAGCGAACTTTCTCATGCGATCAGGTAAACTAAGCGCACTATCAACGCAGATGGGGAAATAAATGTCTGAAGAAATGACCTTGGAAGAACGTAAAGTAATCTATCGCGCACGTCGTGGTTTAAAGGAAATTGATGTCTATTTTGACCCTTATGTGAAAAATTATTATTTAAAGGCAGACCTGGCAGAAAAAGCGTTGTTTGCTGAGTTGGTAGAACAGGAAGATCCTGATTTACTCGATTGGTTTATGGAAGTATCAGAACCACCACGTACCGAATTACGTGACTTTATCTATAAATTAAAATACTATGTTCATGGTTAATTTATTTTGATCAACCATTTGAATTTTAAGCTGAAATATAGTCGTTTTTCGATTATATTTCAGTTTTTTATTGGCTTAAGCTTAGCAATTCTATTTTATCAATTAATGCCGTTACTATGGTGGTTAGTTGTAATCAGCTTACTATTTATCAGCTTTATTTTCTTTTTAAAGCGTCCGCAGCTTGCACAAATTGCTTATTTAGATAAAAAACTATGGTCGCTTGCTTATCACTCACAGAACACCATTTCACGCGTCAAAATTTTAAAAATAATTGATTATCAGATTTTCATAGTGATCTATTTTGAAGGTCATAAAACACTAACTTCTATCATTTGGTTTGATCAAATGTCATTAGTAGAGTGGAAAAAGCTTAAAACTTTAGAAAAACTCTATTAATTGTTAGACAATTCTACATTTGTATATTTATTTAAAATTATTATTAATCAATATCTTATCTTTTATTTCTTTTTGGGAAATTGAAATTGTCTAGTTAAAATACAGAAAAAACAGCAAGAAAGTTAATTGTCGGACAATTTCTCAATATGGTTACTATTCTATCGGTTAAAGTACAAACACCAACGTAAAGTGTGTCGGAGGTCTCAAATGGAGATGCCAACATGGTCGTTCTTGGTCATTGCCATAATTATGGCGGTGGTGATAGGAAGAGCAGGAACTTTACTCAGGGAACATCTTAACCGAGTTAATCTTAGCAAAGTTAAGAGACAGAGGATGCAAAGGTCATCGATCAGTCAATAATCTAATTGGTTAATCGATTAATTTCATCAAGTGTCCAGTTTTTAACTGGGTGCGAACGTAGTAAGGAGGTCTCTCATGGAGATTTCAATGTGGATGTTTCTGTTGATTGCAGTAATTATGGCTGTAGTAGTAGGAAGAGCAGGAACTTTACTTAAGGATTATCTAGAACAACAATAATATAAGCCGTTAAAAGCTTATCCCAGTTAATAAGTAGCATGTGCTGAACCGTCGCAATGCTACTTTTTTTTGCCTAAAATTTTTGTTTCCCTGAAAAACTGTCAATTTTATCTGCTGTGAAGTGTGTCAAAGTATAAGCGCTACAATTAGAGTAATTACTCTTTTATTCAAGATATGCATCTGCTAATGTACATCTGAAAAGGAAAAAACAAATTACATCGAGGACAGGAAGATGTCTAAAGTCCAAAAAATATGCCAAGGTTTGGCGGTAAGTTTTCTTGCAGCTTCAGTTTTATCAGGTTGTTCATACGTCGTGAAAAGCGGAGCAAATGTTGCTTTAGGTTTTACGGAAAAGCACGTCGTTCCACCTATTTTGGCAATGCAAGATGCTGAAATGGTCTGTAATACTGGTAGTGCCTTAACTCCTGCAATCATGTCGACTAAAGGTATGGGGGCAGATCCTACTCGTGTTGCTGTCTTAATGTATGCTGCTTCAGGTGTCTGCGCGGAAAACCAAGCATTAGAACAGGAGTTACGTTATTTGCGCGCTTCAAAAGCAGGGCAGGTAACAGAAGCTCAAGATGCACGTATTGCACAGAAGCGTTGGGCTGCAATTGCTGCTGAGCGACAATACGCAGGCTATAAGCTCTTTGCTGATCGTTGGGAATCTAAATATAAATATCATTTAGGTGACTCTTGTCCGACAATGCGTAGTGATATTGACCAAACTGTATATTTACTTGGGATGATTAGTGGTCTTCAAGCTGTGACCAACGACATTAACTCTGGCGGTTCTGTCAATGTTCCGAAAGATATTGCTGCTATTGTAGAGCGCGGTATGGTCTGCCTTGATAACCAAAAATTCTGGGGCGCACCAAATGCAACGCGAGCAGTGATCTGGACTTTATTACCAGGCGCTAATGAAGGGAAGCCTGATCCATATGAGACTTTAAAACAGTCCGTACAAATTGGTGAACAAAAAGGTGTTCGTTTATCTCATGCGTTATATGCCGTAGCTGCTCAAGCGAGTGGTGACGATGCCAAAATCCGTGATGCATTAAAAACTTATGCTGCATCTCAAGCAGATGACAAACCAGTCAATCCGAACTTTAAATTAATCGATAGTATGGCTGGTTTAATTGTGCGCGGTATTTCTGATCGTTACTGGACTGAGCATACTGGTGTTCGTACTGGTGATGACGGTATGTCTCATTTCTGGGATGAGAAAAACGAAGGCTCAGCTGAATTGGATGAGTTGTTTGATGGTGGAGCTGCATCGGAAGCCCCAGCTGACACAAAAACTGCACCTGCACAGTAAATAGATCTGAAGGAACTCACTCCTTACGGTTACTAACTCTAGTAATCGTAAGGAGCCTGGTTTAAAAGGAGTGTGCTATGAAAGATCATGTACTCAATAAAAAAGTGCTTTTGGTCGCAGGGTGCATTTCTGTTTCTGCATGTTTACAAGTGTTTCCGGATTATTTTATCTATTGGCGTGAAAGCTTACTCGGCGAGTTCTGGCGTTTATGGACAGCACACTGGGTACATGTCGGATGGATTCACTTTCTTTTAAATATGATGGCATTTGCGTGTTTGCCTTTCATATTTCCCCATACCAAAGTGTGGCACATTTTAAGTCTTCTTTTTCTTTTACCACCTTTTATTAGCTTGGTGTTCTATTTTTATTTGCCCAATATCGATGCATATGCAGGCCTTTCTGGGGTACTCCATGGGTTATATACCGCAGTTGCTTTGGTTTACTTGCAATACCGTAAAGAAAGGAATTTTGCATTTCTGGTCTTAGGTTTAATTGTTGCAAAGTTGATTTGGGAAAATACATTTGGGCAAACAGGAACAGCCCAGCTCATTGGTAGTCCAGTTTTAACTGAAGCTCATCTATATGGGGCGATTGGTGGTGCAATCTTTGGAGGATGCTATTGGCTCATACAAAGATTCAAATAGAAAGATTGACAATACAAACTGTTAAAAAAGTGATTTTAGTCATTCTTTATTGATAAAGTTTGATGCAAATTTGATCGTTGAATAAAGGGATTGGTAGAAGGGGGATGGACGATACCCCTGACCAAGGAAATTGCATGACTCAAAGCCTTTGTTATGAGGGATTTGAGAGAACAAAATTGGAATATTTATGCAAGAATATCAAGAAAAAAGATCTGGATTAGGTCTGCTGGGTTATATCTGGAATGAATGGATCTCAACATTCATTATCCTCATTTTACTATTGATGACGCTCATAATTGGTACCGGGGAAATGATCCACGGTCAATTATTACGTATCGGGGAACGTCTTTATGGTGACCCTGCTACAGGCATGCAATATTCATTCTTGCGTGCTGAGCCTGAAAAGCCGACTTGTGACCGACATCCGAATATTGATGCTCAAGTAAAAGAGCAAATGAAAGCAAATGCATCTGATGATTTTGCGAGCTTCTTTGGTGCTGCATCGGAAAGTGATGTCCGTGCATCCTTACTGGCAGCACAGCAGCAATGTGAAGAAAAATATCAGGCTTACGACAAAACTATTAAATATATCGAAGCAAACCCGGGAGTACGTACTTATCGTGCGATCGAAACAGGTTTCTTTGGTATTTTTAAATTCGGTACAGAGAACCGTGCCATTTTACTGGTCTTTATGGTACTGATTTCAGCGATTACTGCATCATTGAAATATCACCATATTGGCTTGCGTAATCCAGCAACAAAAATAGATTACAAAGTGTATTCTCTATTTATGTTGATTGGTAATGCGCTACTGAGCTTCTCGGTCATTAGTCAGTATCGTTCAGTCATTAATTCCGGGGTAACACCTACTTATGAAACAGTAACGATTTACTGGATATGGATGATTCTTTTTGTTGTTCTGACCTTAATTAGTCTGTATCAACTATTTGTTTCACCTCCACCAAAACGTGAAGGCGGTAATATAGGTTTAGCCTTACTTTCTGTACCTTTATATGCCTATATGGCACTAATTACAGGTATTGTATTTACGTTCTTTATGGATTATCCAATGGGGCAAGGGATTTACCTTGGTTTATTGGTTGAGTTCTCGGGTATCTTCTTAAATCTTGCCTTATTTATTTGGGCGGGTATGTTACTCACGCAAACCCGTGTTATGGACTTGTTCTTAAATGTACTTCGTCCATGGAACTTGGCGCCGGAAACCTTAACTTGGTTAATTCTGATTGCTGCTGCTGTACCGACTGCTTATACCGGTGCTTCGGGGATTTTCGTTATCGCAGCTGGTGCGATTATTTATAAGGAAGTTTGGAACGCAGGCGCTCGCCGTCAATATGCATTAGCTGTATCTGCAATGTCCGGCTCCCTAGGGGTGGTTGTACGTCCATGTCTATTGGTCGTTCTAATTGCGATGTTGGATAGTCGTCATGTTACATCTGATGAATTATTCGGACATGGTATTTATGTCTTCTGGCTAACAGCATTTATTTTCTTGGGTGTATCTCTTTTATTGGCAGAAGAAAAGTTCCGTGTGAACTCGCCAAAAGTGGCACTACCAGGTATGGCACGAGCTTTCGTACCGGTTATTCCATATATCCTAATTACTGTAGTTGTCCTTGCATTTTATAAATATGCATTAGATACAGGAATGAATGAATTTACTGCACCAGTGATTCTGCCACTCGTGCTTATTGCGATGATTCTGTACGATAAAATGGTTATGCCTAAAGAGGCACCAGCTTTAAATATTCATGAGGCGATTGTTCGTGAGCATGAAAAGAAATCACCGTTCTTACAGACTCATGATCCGCATAGTTCACAATTCCGTCTTGGTTTTGGTGGTGCATTACGTTTTGCGACATCAGAAACAGTGGGACATATCGGTGCCTTAATTATTTTGATGGCATTGTCTGCAAGTGTAGGCGGCTTAATTGAACGCTCTGAAGTGGTTGAATTATTACCAACTCATTTAGGCAGTATCTATATATCACTGGCATGTATTGCACTGTTACTTGCAATTATTGGTATGTGTACAGATCCATTTGGTGCCGTAATTTTAGTGGCAGCAACTATTGCTCCTGTAGCTTACGAAAATGGTATTCATCCAATTCACTTCTGGATGATTGTATTGGTCGCATTCGAATTTGGTTATGTAACGCCGCCAGTTGCCTTGAACCATCTATTAACGCGGTTATCCGTTGGTGATGATGAGGTGAATGCTGCCGATGCAGAAGCCAAAGAGAAGTACACAAGTTTCTACTATCGATATGAACGTTGGTTATTACCAATTATTGTCTTGTTCTCATCATTGGTATTGGTAACTTATGCACCACTAATACTGAAATTATTTGGTTGGTATAAGTAATTTAAATATATAAGCCGATCAAAAACACTCTCTTTAAGAGGGTGTTTTTTTATGTGGTAGTTATTTTGAACATATAAATTTTTAGTAAATAAAAAAGCTAGCTCAGAGTGAACTAGCTTTTTGCATCATATCTAGAGTTAAACAAATACTATTGTTGTTTAACTTGGGCCTCAAGAAGCTTCACTTGCTCTTCTTTTAGCTTAATAAGTTGATCTGCATCAGCATGTTGAGCTTTTAGTGTCGCTTCCTGATCTTGCAATTGACGATGAATGTCATTGAGTTTAGATACTTCTTCTTTAGCTAAAGATTCTTGAGCAGGGATTGGTTGTTTGAGCACATCTTCATTCACAAGTTGCTGTGAGTTGGCAGTTTGTGTTTGAACCATAGGTTCCGAGCTTTCAGAGGGTTTTGTAGTTTTTTCAGGAGCTGGTACCGAGGCTGGTTGTGGATCAACCATTGGCGCTGATGTTTCAGTTTTTTTGAAAAACCATTGTGCTGCGAAAAAAAGCACGACGAGAATGCTTAAGCCCCCAATTAAAATCCACAATAGTTTTGAGTTTTGTTTTCTTTGTAGTGGCATGTCTAAGACCTTTAGTCAGAACGACGAGGCTTGAACTGTATTACCCCAATTTCATCAGGTATAGCAGGCGTTTCAGGCTCATCAATATGAGTCGGACGATTTTCGCTATAACCGCATTCGATACATTCAATCCATTCGTCTTCAGCGGTGGTTAGCATGACAATCCGATCTATGGCTTCACATTTTGGACATTTAGCCCCAGCAATGAAACGTTTCTTCATCTTTATCACCCTAACCACACGATCAATTTAGGCCCATAGTTTAAGCGGTTTTGTTATCGTTCGTCCAACCTTGATGACGTAACAATGCATCAATTTTTGGCTCACGACCGCGGAAATTCACAAATGCTTCAAGAGCAGTATCTTTCCCACCCACCGCTAAAATTGCCTGACGGAATTCTTTACCCGTTTGAGTATTGAAAATACCTTCATTTTCAAAACGGTCAAAGGCATCACTTGCTAACACTTCTGCCCATTTGTAAGAGTAGTAACCTGCTGCATAGCCGCCTGCAAAAATATGACTAAAGCTATGCTGGAAACGGTTGTAATCGACGGTTGGAACTACTGCATATTGTTTGCGAATATCATTTAAGGTCTGCTGAATTTGCTCACTATTCAACGCAGGAGTTTTGGTGTGAATAGTTAAGTCAAATAAGGCAAATTCAAGCTGACGTAAAGTTTGCATACCAGACTGGAAGAAACGTGCATTTAATAAAGCATCAAGTAACTCCTGAGGTAAAGTCTGCTTGCTCTCAATATGCTCACTTAAAACATCAAGACTTTCTTTATCCCATGACCAGAATTCCATAAACTGACTTGGTAACTCGACTGCATCCCAAGCAACGCCGTGAGTACCTGCAACTGAGATATTATCTACTTCGGTAAGCATATGGTGTAAGCCATGACCAAACTCGTGGAATAAGGTAATGACTTCATCATGGGTGAGTAAGGCTGGCTGGTTGCCTACAGGTGGAGTGAAGTTACACACCATATAGCAAATTGGTTTTTGTAAACCATGAACAGTTTGCATACGTGAGCGGAAACCACTCATCCATGCTCCACCACGTTTCCCTGTGCGCGCATATAAATCAAAGAAGAAGCCACCAACAACTTCACCTTGGTCTTCTAACTCAAAATAACGTGCATCTGGATGCCAAACCGGAGCTTCACGTTCAACGATGTTAATACCATATAGACGCTGTACGATCTGGAATAATCCCTGAATCACTTTTGGTGCAGGGAAGTAAGGTTTTAAAGCTTCTTGTGATAAGTTGAATTGTTGTTGTTTAAGCTTTTCAGAATAGTAAGTGGTATCCCAAGGTTTAAGCTCATCAATACCATCTTGTTTGGCAATAGCTTGGAGTTCGGCAACTTCTTGAAGTGCAGGGGTACGTGCATGCTCAGCTAGGTCGACCAAAAAGTCATGAACTGTTTTGACATCAGGAGCCATTTTGCTGGCAAGAGAATATTCAGCATAGTTATTAAAACCGAGTAGTTTTGCCATCTCTTGGCGAAGACTCAGGATTTCTTCCATAATTTTGCTGTTGTCAAATTCTGTTTGCTCAGACTGATCTGATGCACGTGTGACATAAGCTTTATAAAGCTCTTCTCGCAAGGCACGATCATCGGCATAGGTCATGATGGCAAAATAAGCTGGGAAATCTAAAGTTGCGACTGCTTGGTCAAGCTCACGCTGTTTGCCGTACTGTTTTAATAACTCAACATTACTTTCTGGAAGACCTTTTAATTGATCTTCTGCCAGTGGTTTAAAATAAGCCTGTGTCGCATCAAGTACATGGTTTGAGAAGTCAGAAGAAAGCTGTGAAAGACGTGCAGAAATTTCAGCGTAACGTTTTTTCTCTTCACCCTCTAAAGCAACACCAGAAAGTTTAAAATCACGTAAAGCGAGACGGATGGCACTTTGTTGCGCAGGACTTAGCGTTGGATAGCTCTGACCATCATGAATGAGTTGATAGGTCTGATATAACGCCGTGTGTTGGCCAAGCTGAGTGTAATATTCACTTAAAGCGGGTAATAGTGATTGATAGACTTCCCTAGTTTCAGCATTGTTCATCACAGCATTTAAATGTGACAACACTCCCCACGATTCACTGAGGTTATTTTCAAGTGCATCAATTTGTTCAAGCACGGCAAGTTGCTGGTCTGTCTCGGATGGTGCAGCCGTAAGGGTGTTTAAAAACTCTTGTCCTGCTTGGATCGCCTGTTGAATATCTTGTTTTAAATTATCTAATGTAATTTGATCAAAGCGGGGAGTAGGTAGAGTCGCTTGCTGTAAAGTCATTGCTAATAGCCACATTATTTTTTAAACATAGTATTAGATGTAGGTATTGTTAGGCAGGAAATCAAGCTTAATTTTAAAAATAAACGTTTTAAAAACATTAAGCCCCCATTTTGGGAGCTTAATCATAATTAATGCAAATACCTATAAATTAGTCAGCCTTAGACTTGGCGTTTGACTTTTTCTTTTTAGGTTTCGCTTTTTTCTTTACTTTTTCTGGTTTGGCCTCTGCTTTTGTAGAGGTTTTCTTACCAGACTTTTTACTATATGAGCTTGGTTTACCTTTTTCCTTCTTTTTACGGACAGGTTTTTCACCATCAGTTGATACAGACGGTTTACCAAAAACTTCTTCTGTTGCTTGGGTGCTTGTTTTGGTTGTGCGTGGAGCACGACTACGAACTACACGTCCAGCATGAGTAACTTGTTTAATGAGTTGGAAATCGATTTTACGCTCTTCTAGATTTACACCAGCAACTTGAATTTTAACTTCGTCGCCTAAACCGAAGACTTGACCACGATTTTGTCCAATGAGGTTTTGACTGGCTTGATCGTAAATAAAGAAATCATCGCCAAGTTGGCTAATGTGAATCATGCCATCAACATAAAGATCTTTAAGAGTAACAAATAGGCCAAATTCAGTGACAGCACTCACAATACCAATAAACTCATCACCTAAATGTTGTTGCATATAGTGGCATTTCAACCAAGTCGTTACGCTGCGGGATGCTTCATCGGCACGGCGTTCTGTTTGAGAGAAATGTTCACCTGCATCATCTAAAGCTGCACCGGAAAGTGGGTAAGGCTTTTGTTTTAGATGAGCTTTAATTGCACGATGTAACAATAAGTCCGGGTAGCGGCGAATTGGTGAAGTGAAATGTGTATAAGCTTCATAAGCTAGACCATAGTGACCTGCATTTTTGGCACCATAGTAAGCTTGCATCATTGAGCGTAATAACACGGCGTGAATGCTTGGCGCATCAATACGGTCTTTAGTTGCCTCAATAACTTTTTGATAATCTGCCTGAGTTGGTTGGTCAGGGAAAGGTAAACCCAATAGTTTTACAAAATCTTTTACTTTTTGAATACGTGAGAATTCAGGTGCCTCATGTACACGATACAACATCGGAATATCATGTTCTAAGGCATATTCTGCTGCTGCTACATTGGCAAGCAACATACACTCTTCAATAAGCTTATGAGCATCATTACGTGTACGAGGTAAAATTTCTTTAATTCCACCTAACTCGTCAAAGGTCATATAAGTTTCAATGGTTTCAAACTCCATTGCATGACGATCAACACGTAAGTTTTTCAAAGTCTGGTAAAGCTGGAAAAGTGTATTTAGCGATTTATGAATATCACGATCTTTTGGAATTGCATCAGTTGCACCTTCAAAATATTGTCCTACTTGTGTATAGGTCAAACGTGCTTTTGAATGCATGACTGCCGGATAAAATTCATAACCTGTAACACGACCCGTACGAGAAAGTTTTAGGTCACAGACCATGCATAGACGATCTACGTGTGGGTTAAGTGAGCACAATCCATTTGATAATGCTTCTGGTAGCATTGGTAAAACAAAATGTGGGAAATAAACCGAAGTGCCGCGCTCTTCAGCTTCTTCATTTAATGCCGAATCTAAACGTACATAATGGCTCACATCGGCAATTGCAACGACAACTCGGTAACCACCACCAGGACGTTTTTCCGCATATACTGCATCATCGAAATCTCGCGCATCTTCACCATCGATTGTGACAAGTGCCAAGTCTCTTAAATCAACTCGACCTTCGCGATCTTTTTCAGCAGGTTCTTTGAAACTTTCAGCTTCTTTTATAACTTCATCTGAAAATTCGTAAGGCAAACCAAACTCTAAAATGGTCTGCGGGATAATAATTTCAGTATCGGCTTTATCTGCCATAGACTGAATAATATGTGCCGTTGCAAATTCTTCCCGGGTTGGGTAAGTGTCTATAGCAACACGAAGCATATCGCCGACATTTGCTTTAGCATGTTCAACCAATTCTTTTTCTAGTGGGATAGGTTGATGCTGATTTGGATTGTTGGGCTGAATAAAATATTCGCCGTCATGTACTGATAATTTACCAATTAATTGTTTTACACGATGCTGTATAACTTCGGTAATGAAACCCCACGGTTTACCTTTGCGATCTACCGATGTCTGCCGAACACGGACCCGATCACCATTAAAGACTAAACGTAACTCACGCTCAGGTAATAACAAATCATCTTGACCATCAATATGTGCTGTACCCAAACCTTTACTATTAATATAGACAGTTGCTTCATAGGTAGGTTGGTCTGCCACCAACTGAAACTTAAAACCATCCTTCATAAGTTGACCATCACGAACCATAGCACTTAAGCGATGACTTAAGGCTTCAATACTTTTCTGATCTTGAATATGGAAATGGTCAACAAGTTCTGCATGAGATTGCGGTGTTTGCAATTGTTCCAACGTATCTAAAATAAGAGTACGGCTTGGAATAGGATTGTCATAACGTTCAGCTTCGGCTTTTGCTTCGGGGTCAACCCAGTTTTTTGTCATGTCGTTTGGTTTCATGCTTGGCAGATAGGTTTAGCATAAGACATGCAGACCAGAACTGCACGTTCAGGTTTGCAATAATGTGTTATGCACTACTGTGTTGAAATAAAGAAATAATATCTATCTTAACAAGCGTTTGATTGAAAAAGGCGAAAAGAATACGAAAATTGTTTAAAAAATATTTAATTGAACGAAAAAACAAGAAAATTTCAGTATCATGACTTGAACAATGTAGTTTTAGTTTGTATTATGGCGGCTCGTTCCGGTGAGGTGGATGAGTGGCTGAAATCACTTCCCTGCTAAGGAAGCATACCTATTACTGGTATCGAGGGTTCGAATCCCTCTCTCACCGCCATTTACTTAATGCGCTCATAGCTCAGCTGGATAGAGCACTTGGCTACGAACTAAGGGGTCGGGAGTTCGAATCTCTCTGAGCGCACCAAGTAAAATCGAACAAATCGCTGAAAAGCACACAAGTTACGCGCTCATAGCTCAGCTGGATAGAGCACTTGGCTACGAACTAAGGGGTCGGGAGTTCGAATCTCTCTGAGCGCACCAACTTGAAAAATTAACCGCTTTTATAGCGGTTTTTTTGTATCTGCTGTTTATTAATTTTTAAAAATCTAAATTTTATAACTTTTTAATTATATTAGAGATAACGATAAATGAATCTGGCTTTATTCGATTTTGATGGCACGATCACCCATAATGATACCTTCAGTTTATTCCTTAAATTTTCTTTGAGTAAAAAAACTCAAATATTAGGTGGCATCCGTCTTGCACCTTATATAGCGGGTTATAAGCTTGGGTGGGTAACGGATAAAACGATCCGTACTAAGCTCTGCCAAGTGGGATATATCGGCTATGATGCAGCTTCTTTGATATACAAAGGACAAGAGTTTGCTAAAAAAGTAATTCCTTCCTGTATTCGTGAAAATGCTTTAGAACGCATTCTCTGGCATAAACAACAGGGAGATCAGGTTGTTGTTGTTGTATCTGCTTCATTAAGTGTTTACTTGGAAATTTGGTGTAAATCTTTAGATCTGGATGTTATCTGTAATCAACTTGAAATAGATAATGGTATTTTGACAGGTTATTTTATTGATGGTGATTGTGGTTATTTAGAAAAAGTAAATAGAATAAAAAATAAATATGACTTAACTCAATATCCTATAATCTATGCTTATGGTGATACACCTAATGATTATGCAATGTTGGAGTTAGCTCATAGAAAATATTATAAATGGCAAGAGATTAATTAATATTTAAAAATATATTAAAAAAGAAAGCCACTTATATAAAGTGGCTTTCTTTGTAATTATTAAACAGTATTGAAAGAGTTTTCTAGGAAGTTATCAGTAAGTAATGATGTCGGTACGATCGTATGCGTTGTATTTGTTACGCTAGATACTGTAGAAGTTACACCACCGAGTAAGCTACCACCAGTTAATCCGCCTAGCAAATTAGAAATAACATCTAAACTGCCTTCACCAGTAACACCACCCGTTAAGCTTCCAACGATATCCGTTACGATACCGATAGGGTTGTCTGTACCGCCAGTAACACCACCAGTTAAACCGCCGAGTAGATCAGTGACTACGCCAAGTGGACTGTCACCACCTACGCTACCAGTTAAACCGCCGAGAAGGTCAGTGACTACGCCAAGCGGACTGTCGCCGCCTACGCTACCAGTTAAACCACCAAGTAAATCAGTTACTAATCCTAGTGGGCTATCTCCGCCAGTTACGCCACCAATAGTTCCTGTTACTCCGCCAATGATTTCAGTTACTAAACCAGTTGCAGTTGTACCATTTGTAATAAGCGTATCGAGAATACCGGTAGCCGATTCAGTAGCGCCTTGAATATCACCGCCGACTAAATCAGAAACAACTTCAAGAGCGCCGTTGACTGTGTCACGAGACGTTTCGAAAGTTAATGTGCCAAGGTCTGCAATTTCAGAAACTGGATGTTCTGCTTGTGGAAGGATACCGATAATTGTATCCGCAACTGTATCAATACCAGTGTTAATAATTTCGGTTTTTAGGCTTTCAACCCCTTGAAGAATATCGATGCCGCCTTGAACAACATCGATTACTGGAGAAATAGGAGATGTTCCACCACCAATAATGCCACCAGTAACGCCACCGATGATGTCAGTTACTACACCAAGAGGATTGTCACCGCCAATACCGCCAGTAACACCACCGATGATGTCAGTTACTACACCAAGAGGATTGTCACCGCCAATACCGCCAGTAACACCACCGATAATGTCAGTCACTACACCAAGCGGATTATCACCGCCGATACCGCCAGTAACACCACCGATGATGTCAGTTACTACGCCAAGAGGATTGTCACCGCCAATACCACCAGTAACGCCGCCGATAATGTCAGTTACTACGCCAAGCGGATTGTCACCACCGATACCACCAGTTACGCCGCCGATAGTACCTGTTACGCCACCAAGAATATCAGTAACAATTCCAGTCGCTGTTGAACCATTCTGAATAAGTGTTCCTAGAATACCGGTTGCATTTTCAGTAGCACCTTGAATATCGCCACCGACTAAATCAGAAACAACTTCAAGAGCACCATTGACTGTGTCACGAGACGTTTCGAAAGTTAATGTGCCAAGGTCTGCAATTTCAGAAACTGGATGCTCAGCTTGAGGTAATACACCAATAATAGTGTCGGCTACTGTATCAATACCCGTGTTAATAATTTCAGTTTTTAGGCTTTCAACGCCTTGAAGAATATCGATGCCACCTTGAACAACATCAATAACTGGAGAAATAGGAGATGTATCGCCACCAATAATGCCACCGGTTACGCCGCCGATAATATCAGTTACTACGCCAAGAGGGTTATCACCACCAACACCACCAGTTACACCGCCAATAATATCTGTAATCACTTCAAGTGGGTTGCCATCAACACCGCCAGTTACACCACCGATAATATCTGTAATCACTTCAAGTGGGTTGCCATCAACACCACCAGTTACGCCACCAATAACATCAGTAACACTTCCAACCACACCAGTAACAATACCTGTAGCAGTTGTGCCATTTGTAATAAGCGTATCGAGAATACCGGTCGCTGATTCAGTAGCGCCTTGAATATCACCACCGACTAAATCAGAAACAACTTCAAGAGCACCATTGACTGTGTCACGAGAAGTTTCAAAAGTTAATGTGCCAAGGTCTGCAATTTCAGAAACTGGATGCTCAGCTTGAGGTAATACACCAATAACTGCATCAGCTACAGTTTCAATGCCTGTATTAATAATTTCAGTTTTTAAGCTTTCAATGCCTTGAAGAATATCAATGCCGCCTTGAACAACATCAATAACTGGAGAGATTGGAGAAGTTCCGCCGACAACACCACCCGTTACTCCGCCGATAATGTCAGTAACAACTTCAAGAGGGTTGCCTGTAACGCCACCCGTTACGCCGCCAATAATATTGGTTACAGTATCAATTGGGCTTGTAGACCCTACAGTACCTGTTACGGTACCAACTACATTAGAAACTAAGTCTGTGGTTGTATGTGAAACTGTATCGGTTACAGTTGAAATCACATTAGAAAGTAAGCCTGTTGTTGAAACATTAGCAATGTTGATATCAGAAACATTTACATTAACAGAGGAACCTGTATTTACTACAGGGGTTATCGATACAATATTACCCAGGTCCTGAGTAACTTTTGATATTGAAGAGACGAGATTTTTCAGTAAGAACATGGTGGTCTATTTCCTGTGTATTTATGTATTTTTAAGTAAGTATTTATATATTGCGTTACGCAATTATTGAGATATGTATCGCAATAATTAAAAATTAGTATTGTGTAGATCTCAAAAAGTGTCAATGCATATTTCTACTCAAATAAATTGATACTTATAATATTTTGACAATTAGTTATTCTTTAGATTTAGACATAAAAATAATAATTTTTTTTATAATATATTCTTTATAGATGAATACATTTTTTCTTTATTTTTTTATTATTTTTTATGAATATTAAAGCTAACTAATTTTATTTATAAAAAGACTTTTGCATAAGTAGAAATATTTTATTTATATAATCCTGACTAAAAAACTAGACTTTTGTTCCTGTCAATTTGGCCAAAATGCCCAAATTAGATATGGGAAATAGAGAACTTTAATTGAAAAAAAATATTTCAAATACATTTTATAGGCAATCATCTCGACTTTTTTGAAGCTAATCTACTTAAATATTTCATTATGGCTAAGAACTAGACGCTTGATGACAAAAAGATGAAAAATGTCTTTCTAAAATGAAAAAACTGCGTATAATGCCCTCCATCAAGTACGCGCTCATAGCTCAGCTGGATAGAGCACTTGGCTACGAACTAAGGGGTCGGGAGTTCGAATCTCTCTGAGCGCACCACTTGAAGAATTAACCGCTAGATATAGCGGTTTTTTTGTGCCTATTTTTTATATTTTTTTAATAAAGAAAGCTGGTACTTGTGATAACCAGCTTTAAAAAAATCTAAATTCGAAGCTATTTATTAGCCGAATGTTTTGAAGCGGCTTTCATCATCAATAAAAGCTTTTTCACCTGCTGCGCCTTCAATAGAACCAAAAACTAGCTGAGCTCTTAGTTTCCATTCTGCTGGGATATTAAATGAGGTATTAATTTTCTCATCAATAATTGGATTGTAGTGTTGCAATGAAGCACCAATATTTTGTTCAGCTAATACATTCCAAACTGCAAATTGAGCAATTGCTGTTGAATGTTCTGACCAGATCGGAAAATTATCAGCATAAAGTTCAAATTGCTCTTGTAAGCTTTTAATAACGCTCTGGTCTTCATAAAACAGAACTGTACCTGCACCTGCTGCAAAGCTTTGAATTTTTTGTTCTGTTCCAGATACCGCTTCAGCTGGGATAATGGTTTTTAAAACTTCTAGAACTGTATTCCAGAATTTATGATGTGATTGTCCAAATAAGATCACAGCGCGAGATGATTGAGAGTTAAAAGCTGAAGGGCTGTGTCTTATTGCTTCTTGAATTAACTTTTCAATCTCATCATTTGATTGGCTTAAGTTATTGCCAATTGCATAAATAGAGCGGCGGTTTTTAATAAGTTCTATAAAAGAGGTTTCATTTGAAGGTTCTAGCTCTTGAGCAGCTTTCAAAGCCACATCTTCTTGAGCTGTTGTTTTTTGTTTGAAGCCAAATAGTTTTGCAAAGAAAGACATGACGAATTCCACGAAAAGAGACAATAGAAGCATTCTATAAATTTAAAAATATGAAATAAGCCTTATAAATATGAATCTACGTTCTATATATGAAACGCATAAGTAGCTTGTACTAATAAAAGCTTTACAGTTAAAGCAAAAATAAAAAATCACTTTTGATTCATTTTAAAGCGTAGATGAATATGCTCTAATAGTTTCGATTTATTCAATATTGATACATTGTGATGACCGAGCAAAAAAGCGCTTTATCTTTACGTTATTATTTAAATTTAGAAGAGTCTCAAGACGGATTTGGCTTGGTGACATTCGGAAAGAAGCAATTCACACGGTTTTTGACACCTGTTATTAGTATTGCAATTATTATTTGGGGCTTATATTTAGGCTTTTCAGGTGTTGGCCGCTACTATGTTGCTTTAGGCGTTTTTTTCTTGGTTATGCAAGGTCTAATGCGCTACTGGCTTTTACCTATGATGTTTAAACGTCAATTTGTACGTTATCAATTTGGTAAGAGCGAGCAAGGAATCGATTTATATCAAGATTATTTTGAGCTCTATGCTGCTGGGCGTAAACAAGCTGTACAGTATAGTGAAGTGCAGACTTTTGCTAAAGGCAAGCTGACTTATATGCTTGAGCTTAAAAATAAAACGGTCATCATTGTACCGAAACGTGCATTTGCTCAGGCCTCAGATCAAACTATATTTGAAAATACATTTAAGAAATAAGTTATTGGAATTATTAGCCGCAACAATAAAGGAAGCTTCATGAAAACACGTCCTTCAAAAATCGTTTGTGTGGGCAGAAGTTATGCTGATCATGTAAAAGAACTGAACAATGCAATGCCAGGACGTCCGGTTTTATTTATCAAACCACCAAGTAGTTTGATTGGTTTAGATGAAGGCATTTCATGGGATCCTGCGTGGGGTAGTTGTCATTTCGAATGTGAATTTGTTTTACGCATTGATCAGCCACTAAAAGGAGAAACTGATCCGCAAAAAGTATTGCAGGCTATTGGTGCAGTGACTTTAGGATTGGATTTAACATTACGTGACTTACAAAATGAGTTAAAAGATAAAGGCCAACCTTGGGAAAGAGCAAAGGCTTTTGATGGTTCATGTGTGCTTGCAGACTGGGTAGATGTAAGTGAAATTACGAACTGGGAAGAGACTAGATTTACTTTCCATATTAATGATGAATTACGTCAAGACGGTAATACTGCTTTGCTCATGTTTAATATTGCTTATCTTTTAGTAGATATTAATCAGGTGTTCTCACTTGAGCCAGGCGATGTCATTATGACGGGTACACCCGCAGGTGTAGGGCCATTAAATGCTGGCGATCAGCTAAAAATGACTTTGAAAGGGGCTACTCAAGATTTTGTTTGGGAAACTTTTGTTAAAGCATAATTTTATTTAAGTTATTAAACTTTAAACCCTATTATTAAACGGATAATAGGGTTTTTTATTATACTCAAAATTAATTTATTGATAGAGCTTTCGGAACTGGTCTGGGGTAAAACCCATCCAACGTTTAAACATATAAATAAATGCCGATGCGCTGGCATAGCCCAAATCAAAAGCGATACTTTCTATGGTTTTTCCTTGATTAAGCATGGTCATTGCTTTCATTACTTATAATCGTTGCCTCCATTCATGTAAAGACATTCCCAGCTCTTTTTGACTGTAACGTGCCAATGTTCTTTCAGTCATATTTATTCGTTCAGCTAATTCTTGCAAGGTGCTGTTATCGGCAGGGCATTGATGTAAATCATTTAGAATTTTTGCTAAAGCTGGATGATCTGTTGTAGGTAAATAACTACCCACTAATTCAGCCTGTATGAGTTGATCTAATAAAACTTGGAGTAGGCGTATATATTCGACTTGGGTTTCATCTTGTGGGTTTTGCCTCAAGTGATCGAGTAAAGCAGGTACAAGTGGGGATGTTAATAGGATACCGGCTTTCTGTGGTAACTTTTGGCACAGACTTTCATGAACATATAAAGTTGCATGAGTCACTTCGTTGCGGTTAATACCACTGTGTTTGGTATAAGGAGGAAGCCAAATACCATAAGGTGGCGGGGTTAAATAATTAATTTGATCAATATTAACTTCGAGTACACCACTAAACGCATAAATAAACTCACCCCATGCATGCGCATGTTGAGGATAAACCGTTTCTGCGGGTGCATTACGAACACGGAACCAAAGCAAATCAGGAATTGCGTTATGAGCCGGAATTTCCTGAAAATCCTGCACACGTTGAGCTGATTTTTTCATCTTTGAAAATTGCCTGAAATTACTTATGTCTTGTCTGTTTTTCACTATATCATTTAAATAAGACAGTTCTATAGTCAGATTTTTCGCTATAAATAAAGGTGCTAAATGGAAGAGCGCAAAAATCTGGATACCAGAGCTTCGGCTTTAATGGTGCTTTTATGTATGGTCTTAGGGCTGCAACAGGTGGTTCTGAAAATAGCAGCACCAGATATTTCGCCGATTATGCAAATCGCTTTACGTTCCGGCTTATCTGCTGTTCTAGTTTTACCTTTATTGTGGCGAGATCATTCGATTCATCTATTTTCTTATAGACAATGCAAAGCTGGCGCTCTTGTTGCTTTATTTTTTTCATTAGAATTTTATTTCGTCACCCAAGCCTTAAAGTTTACCTCTACCTCTCATACAGTAGTTTTACTGTATACCGCTCCAATTTTTGTTGCATTAGGGCTTCATTGGAAATTTCCTACTGAACGTCTGAATCGAGTGCAATGGGGTGGCATTACTCTGGCTTTTATGGGGATCATTCTTACATTTTACCCAACAACCACAGCTACAAATGCGCCAGCTCTAGCACAAGTTTTGTTAGGCGATTTATATGCACTTATGGCTGGGCTTGCATGGGCACTCAGTACAATTATTGTTCGTTTATCTCCTTTAGCTCAAGCGCCGGCAACTCAAACATTGTTTTATCAACTATTTGGCTGTTTTGTTCTACTCTTACTAATCGCTTTTTTAACAAATCAAACAACAATTCATTTCACCACTTTAACGATCCTAAGCTTAAGCTTTCAAACTTTAATCGTATCTTTTGCAAGTTTACTATTATGGTTTTGGTTATTAAGAAATTATCTTGCATCACGATTAGGGATATTTTCTTTTTTAACCCCATTATTTGGTGTGTTATTTAGTATTTTGTTATTAGAGGAAAAACTAGAAATTAAATTTATTTTTGGAAGTATTTTAGTGCTGTCAGGAATAGTCATCATGAGCCTAAAGCAGGGCAAAGCTAACAGCAGCTAAGCCCTGACTTTAGTTGAGTATTATTTCTCTTCAAAAATTGTTGAAAGTGGAATAGAGAGCTTTGCAGCTAAATAATCATTAGACTCTACTAAAGCTGGGCCAATTTTTTCCATCCATTCGTCATCATCATGCACATTTGATACATCCTGACGTAAAGGTAATGGATAAGGCAGTGCAGTGAAGAAGCTCCAAAAGTCGACTTGAGATAAATTGCGGACCAAAACATATTCATCTTTATCGGTACGTTTAACCAGATTTTGCTCTTCTAGTAAGAGAACATAAGCAGGCCAGCGACCAACTTCACCACGACCTAAAATTTCTAATGCTTCTTTATCACTTACGCTTTCACCAAGTTTTTGCTTTTTATAGAATAATTCCAAGATATCGAGCAGCATTAAAACCGGATGTCTTTTTTGCTCTTTGCCTGAATGAAAAGCGGTAAGAGCAAAACTTACCTCGACACCAAGCAATACAATATTCCAAGATAAGAAGACCCATAATAGGAAAATAGGTACTGCTGCAAACGCACCATATATGATTTCATAACTGGTGAAATTTGACATAACAAAGCTAAATAAATTTTTGAGTGTCTCAAATAATGCAGCACTTAAGCATGCAGCAATTGCTGCTGCATATAGGGGAACTGTGCGGTTGGGAATAGTCCAATATAAAATAAAAAAACCTAAAATTGTGAGAACAAAAGAAATAAGCCAGAGTAAAAAGGCGCCATCAAGTTGATAACCTGTGAAGTTATTGCTCAATAAATTCATGGAAGCAACAGTTGATGAAATAACAAATGCACTGCCTAAAATAATTGGACCAAGCGAAATAATGGTCCAGTAACGCATAAAGCCTACAATACCGCTACGGGTTTCTTTTACTCGCCATATTCGGTTAAAAACGGTTTCAATTGAAGTAAGCATTAAAACTGTTGTGACAAAGAGGAATAGCACACCAATTACAGTTAAATTACTGGACTTTTCGGTAAAAGCATTAAGAGCTTTATCAAAAGCAATCGTACTTTTAGGCAAAAAATTACTGTAGATTAAGTGCTGTAACTGTTGTCTGGCAGGTTCCAATGCCTTAATTGAAGAAATAATAACTAAAAATACCGTTAACATAGGTACAACGGCAAAAAGAGTCGTATAGGTGAGGGAGCCGGCTTGTTCACGGCAACGATCCGCTTCAAAACGCTTAATTACGAATAAAATAAATTGAAACCAGGTCTTGTTATAAAAAGGAAGCTTCTTCAAAAAACGTTCTAACATGCGTCATCTATCCCGATTTTTTTAATCATGATGTGGGTGATTGATATTCACCAGTGTATTCGGTTGAGAACACTATCGTTGATGTGGGTAAACTTTAACCTAAAGAATAAAAAAGTATTCTGAAAGTTCTGTATGTATCATCGTAACAAAAGGTAGTAAAAAGCTTTTACCGATATTTGTTACTGTGCCCTTAAAAATCAATCACCTCTAGAATTTCATAAAATTGGCTACGTCAAAAAAACAAAAAATACCGTATAGTGTTCTTTTTAACAAAATTCGTGAAACCGATGCAACCTTACATTCTTGTGCTTTATTACAGTAAATATGGTTCAACTAAAGAAATGGCGCACCTTATTGCGAATGGTGTTGAATCGGCAGGTATGAATGTAAAAATTCGCACAGTACCTAATATTGCAACAGTGGTAACAGAAGCTGAGCCAATCATTCCTGAAGAAGGTGATATTTATTGTACTTTAGAGGAACTGGCCAATTGTGCAGGCCTAGCGCTAGGGTCTCCAACTCGCTTTGGTAATATGGCGAGCGAAATGAAATATTTTTGGGATCAGACTACAAGCCTTTGGTTAAATGGTGCTTTACATAATAAGCCAGCATGCGTTTTTACTTCTTCTGGTTCAATGCATGGTGGGCAAGAAAGTACGTTATTAACGATGTTACCTCCATTATTTCATCATGGTATGATGATTTTAGGATTACCAAACTCTATTCCGGCTTTGTCGAATACTAAAACAGGTGGGACTCCCTATGGCGCAAGCCACGTGAGCGGTCCAAGACATGATCAAAGTTTAAGCCAAGATGAAAAAATTTTATGTGAAGCTCAAGGGAAGCGTTTAGGCGAAATCGTAAAAAAACTTTATTCTTAAATTTATGGCAATAAAAAAGAGCGGGTTTCCGCTCTTTTTTATTTAAACTATTTTATTCTTTTACAAAAGTTACTGTGCCATCAGCAAGTGATTGAACGCGCGCTAATGACTCAACGCGGTAACCTTTTTCAAGTAATAAATCACGGCCTGGTTGGAATGATTTTTCAATCACAATACCCACACCTACAACTTCTGCATTTGCTTGATGAATTAAGTCAATCAAACCAAGCGCAGCTTGACCATTTGCTAAGAAGTCATCAATTACTAAGGCTTTGTCGCTTGAGTTGATGTGCTTATTTGAAATGGCAATGGTACTTTCTGTCTGTTTAGTGAAACTAAACACTTTAGCGCGGTATAAATCGTCTTTTAAAGTAAGCGATTGATATTTGCGAGCAAAAATCACAGGTACACCAAGTTCTAAACCTGCCATGATTGCTGGCGCAATACCTGAAGCTTCAATGGTAATAATCTTGGTAATCCCTGCATCTTTAAAGCGAGCGGCAAATTCTTTACCAATCTGCTGCATGAGTACAGGGTCAATTTGGTGATTTAAGAAAGCGTCGACTTTCAACACTTGATCAGATAGAACGATACCTTCTGTTAAGATTTTCTGTTCTAGTGCGTGCACGGGAGAATCCTCTAGACGGATGCTTTTTAAAGCAAATGCGTATTTTAAAAAGCATCCGAAAAAATGCAAGCTTTAATTCGTTTTACCTGTATAACTTGTTAATAACAAACCATAAGATGTTTTGCCATCAATATGACTAACCTTGACTGGAAGGTAGTCTAATTTCGGAGCTAGCCAGAAAATTGTGCTGCGCTCAGGTTTCTTATGTTGTAAAACAACTTTCACGGTATCAAATGTGCCATAAGAGGTTTTAATTTTCTCGTTGCCTTGTTTAACAAAACGACGATTTTCAACTTCTTTTGCATCGGCTAGAGGGTAAGACGATTTAAGTGAACCATTTTTTAAATCTTCACGAATCTGTAATTCTGCATTTAGCTCATCAAGTACACCTGCCTGCCAAGCGAATGAGCGCGCTTTATCGTCTTTTTTCGTGCTAATAGTCTTATTGCCAGGATTAAAATTAATATTCATTGTGTTGTTATGAATCAAAATTTTACTGGTACGACTAAAGCTTTGTGAACCAATTTTACCGTTTGCAAAACTAAATTTACTTGTTTCACTTGCAGAAGCGATTCCACCTGCTTTTGCTGTGAATTGATAAGTCCAATTATTGCCTTGTTGACTCAATGCACGTGTCGCTGAACCCATACCTTTATTATTGTAGGTAAACTGATAATTTGCCTGAAATGGGCTCATGGCAAGTGCATGGCTAGAGAAACCTGCAATAAGCAAAGTTGTCGAAATACCAGTTGCGATGCTGAATGATTTCAGAAATTTTGTTGCCATAAGTAAATATCCTTGTACAGACTGATAGGTCAGTGCTGATGCATCTATGACTTTTGCATATTATGCCTGTTGATCATGGAGAAAAAATCAGGATTTATGCTAAATATGTAATCTCTTTGTGTTTTTTAACAGTGAATTTCTTTAGTTCATACTGTTGTTATACATCTTTTTGCTGTATTGGCGTAATTTCAGTGTCTTCAAGTTCATCTTCAGAATCATCATCTTGATCACGGGAAAGTAAAGCAGCGAGATTAACATTACCAAAGACAACTAATTCTGCTTCACGTACTCGTGCATAGTTGATATGAACCTTGCCTAAAGTTTCAATAATACTGGCCTTTTTAGCAAACCAACGGTTAAGGTCTAAGAAGATCAAGTCATCTTTTTCTTGGGCTACATCAAATCGCTCTAGAATCATGCCTAGTGGATCTTTTTTTAGAATTTTGTGATAGTAAAAAATAGCCGCTTTTACAGCAATTTTTTGCCAGAAATTTTTATATTTAGCTTCTACAATTTGTGTGTTACTAATTTGCTCAAAAACAATAAGTTGTTGTTCTTTATTAAATTCCATCTGGATAAGTTTTAAGTCGACCGACAAAGTGGTCTCTAAACCTTTAACATGCATTGTGGCATAGAGTCTTAACCAGTCATGATAAAGATCTGCATGTAGATCATCTAAAAACTCGACATTATTAGTCACGTAGCGTTCTAAGGTCGCATTTAGAAAAGTTTGCGATAATGTAAAATCTCTTTCTTCCTCAATGAAGGCTTCAGCTTTTCGGTAGACTTTATGAAGACGTTTGACTAATGAGGAAAATAGCGTTTGCATAAAAGAACTTCCAGAAGATGATTTACTAAAGAATCCACACAATCTTTATTATGATAAAAAACAGGTTTTGATATTGCAGTGTAACAAATTTAATTGATACATTTTGACAAAATGAAAATGGATAAATATCAATATTTGAAGTGAATCACACTTTTATCCATATTTGAATATCAGTTTATGTTTTATTCGGTAATACCGTGGGGAAAAGGCATCTATATGCTTTTAAGATTATGTTGAAAAAAAGAAGTCTATCCATAGAGCCTTTTTATTATTGGTGGCAAGACCGAGTCTTTATCGCTGCAATAATATTAGCAATCTTACTGCATATTTTTGTGTTGCTCATCCATTTTGCGATGCCTGCGCCATCAGAACAATCGACTAAAGAAATTGCAATATCGATTCATCCTACTGAAGATGTAATCAAGCATGCAGACTTTTTAGCTCAAGCCGATCAACAAGGTTCAGGAGCTTTTCGGGCAGCTCATCGGATGTCGAGTAACTCTCCAGCGCCTATGCCAAGTGATGCTTCAACAGGAGAAGCTCAGCTAGAAACTTTAGAAAAAGTGCAGCAACAAAGAGAACTTAAATTTGAAGAAAAAGTACTCATGACTGTATTGAGTTGGCAGAAACAAGCAGAGGAGAGCCAAAGAAAAAAAGCACTTGAACAATTACAAAGTCAGTTTCAGGCAAAAGCTGCCATGGTAGCGAGTCTTGAAGCTCAGTATTTACAACGTCAGCAAGATTTTAGTCGCCAACAAAAAATAAAAACAGTAGATGGTATTCAAGCCAAGAAAGATGCGTCGGCAGCTTATCTAGATAAATTTCGTGAAAAAGTAGAGCTTTATGGCAACCGTTATTATCCAGAAGAAGCGAAACAGCAACAGTTAAAAGGTGAAGTTCGCCTTATGGTAATTTTGAATGCTCAAGGGGGAATTCGTGCAATTCGTTTGCTTGAAAGCTCAGGTCATCCAGTTCTAGATGAAGCAGCAAAGGCATCGGTACGGCGTGGAGCGCCGTTTGGCCGTTTTGATGCAAATATGAAAGATATTTCGGAACTTCGTATTATTCGTACATGGCGTTTTGATCCAGCTGAAGCTGAATTTGAAGTTCATTAATGAAAAAATGTGGATAACTTTTAGGATATCCACATTTTTAAAATGTATTAAGAAGCTGACTGCGTTCTTAATCGTATGAGGGAATTTGATTATTCCTGATATGGGTTGGCAATATTGAGTTTAGCTAAGATTTCGATCTCTAAACCTTCCATTTCTTCAGCATCCTCATCACTTGTTTCATGGTCATAACCAAGTAAATGTAGAACCCCATGAACTAAAAGATGCGCAAAATGATTTTGTGCGGTTTTCTTTTGTTCCAAAGCCTCTTGTAATACCACTGGAATACAAATTACTAAATCACCCAACGGTAATGCGTCGAGCATTGGTAAAACTTCTTCAGGAATATCACTTGGAAAAGACAGAACGTTAGTTGGCTTATCTTTCTCTCGATATTGCAAGTTAAGTTGATGGCTTTCTTCCAAATCAACACATGCGATACCAATTTCGCAATCTTCTTTATAGCCAACGTGGCGTAAAGTTGTCTCAATAATTTTTTTGAGTTGAGCTCGTTTGAGCTCTAACTCAGGGGATTGAAAGTCTTGTTGTAAACTTAAACTGATTTTCAAAATGAATCCTTAAGCATCCTGATGTTGCAAGTCTGCTGCTGTATCGTTTTCAGCAATTAATGCTTCTTGGCGTGCTTTACGTTCAGCACGTGCTTCAGCATTAAGACGCTGTTGTTCACCATCCCACCCCTCATAAGCTTCAACAATTTTTTGAACAAGTTGATGGCGTACTACATCGCGGGAATGGAAACGGGTAATATGAATTTCTTTAATGTTCTCAAGTACGCGAAGAGCGTGTGCCAAACCAGATTGTTGGCCTCGAGGTAAATCTACTTGGGTAATGTCACCTGTAATCACTGCACGAGAGCCAAAACCTAAACGGGTCAAGAACATTTTCATTTGTTCTGGTGTAGTGTTTTGAGCTTCATCCAAAATCACAAATGAATGGTTAAGAGTACGACCACGCATATAAGCAAGTGGTGCAACTTCAATCACTTGACGTTCGATTAACTTGGCTACTTTTTCAAAGCCCAGCATTTCGTAAAGGGCATCGTAAAGAGGACGTAGATATGGGTCGATTTTCTGGGTTAAATCACCAGGTAAGAAACCGAGCTTTTCTCCTGCCTCTACCGCAGGGCGGACAAGTAAAATGCGCTGGATTTCATTACGTTCTAACATGTCCACTGCGGCAGCAACTGCTAAATAAGTTTTACCTGTACCAGCAGGGCCTACACCAAAAGAAATATCGCTTTGTAAAATACGTTGTACATAGCGTTTTTGATTGGCACCACGTGGATTAATGCGACCTTTTCGAGTCTGGAAATAGACATCCATGGGCGCATCATGCTCATCCATTTCTTCGCCAACTAGTTCAAAGTTTCGTTCAGTTTGCGAAGATTGAATCAAGAGGTGTAACAGGTCAGCACTGATTTGTTGGGACGCCTCTGTTTCTTCGTAGAGTCGTTGCAATAACGCTTCGGCTCTCCCAACAGCATCTATCTCACCATCTATGTAAAAAACATCTCCACGATGAGTAATTTTGACATCTAAACGCTGTTCAATTTGCTTAAGGTGCCCATTATAGGCACCCAAGATGCTCTTTAAACGTTCCATTGAAATTTCAGGAAATGTTACGGTACGTCGAATCGCTGCAGTCAAGAGAAAACCTTTCAGTAGACTTTAGAATACCTCTACATTACGCCACGTCAGGCTCAAGATTCAAGAGTTCGCCGTAAACTAAATTTAAAGTTTTAATTTCAGTAATCTCAATCTCTGCAAAACGACCAACCCACGATGCATCGCCTACAAAAGTCACTAAACGTGTATTGTCTGCTGTACCTACTAAAATATTAGGGTCTTGATCAGATACTTTTTCAATAAGTACACGTTCAATTTTGCCAAGCATTGCGTCAGTTTTTTCAATACTAGATTGCTTAATGACTTGTTGAACTTGTGCTAAACGTTCTTTTTTAACGTGTTCAGGGGTTGTATCTGGTAAGTCAGATGCTGGTGTACCTGGGCGTTTTGAGTAAACAAAGCTATAAGAATGATCAAAGTCTAAGTCTTTGATAAATTGCAATGTTTCTGCAAAATTTTCATCCGTTTCACCAGGGAAACCAATGATGAAATCGCTCGATAAATGCATATCAGGGCGTATTTTGCGTAACTTGGCAATCTTATCGATGTATACATCAATCGTGTGATTTCGCTTCATTGCTTTGAGTACATCGTTAGATCCACTTTGTACTGGCAAATGTAAGTGTGAAACCATTTGAGGTAAATCTTCATAACACTGAATAAGTTCATCAGAGAACTCAAGTGGATGTGAAGTTGTATAACGTAAACGGCCAATACCTGGAATTTCTGCAACGAGTCGTAACAATTCAGGGAAGGTACAAATGCCACCTTCGAATGTTTCGCCACGATATCCGTTTACATTTTGACCAAGTAAGCTGATTTCACGGACACCTTTTTCAGCAAGACCTGCGATTTCTGCAAGAACATCATCAAGTGGACGTGAAACTTCTTCACCACGAGTGTATGGAACAACACAGAAAGAGCAGTATTTAGAGCAACCTTCCATAATAGAAACGAATGCTTTAAAACCTTCTACGCGTGGTTCAGGTAAGAAGTCGAATTTTTCAATATCAGGGAATGAAATGTCAACGAGCTTAATTTTTTCTTTTTTTGGCTTTTCCACTTGTGCGTGATGTTGATCAAGCATTTGCGGTAAACGGTGTAAGGTTTGTGGACCAAAAATCATGTCGACATAAGGTGCACGTTTTTGAATATTGTCACCTTCTTGAGAAGCAACACATCCACCCACTCCAATAACAAGATCAGGATTTTGTTCTTTTAGTTTACGCCAACGGCCTAATTCACTAAATACTTTCTCTTGTGCTTTTTCACGAATAGAGCAAGTATTCATGAGCAGAATGTCTGCTTCATTAGGGTTATTCGTTAACACATAACCATGAGAATCCCCCAAAAGGTCTGCCATACGGTGACTGTCATACTCATTCATCTGACACCCTTGAGTTTCAATATATAGTTTCTTTATTGAAACATCAGTGGTGTGCGTTGGCTGGGTAACAGTGTTTTCTGAGGCAGCTTTGGCACCATTGGGAATGAAGGTTTGAACCGTCATGCAGGCTCCTAACAGATCGATCTAGTTAAATAATAAAATGACCCAAAACGGGTCAAACCAATCATTATAGCAGTATTTTGAGCAGAACAGATAACAATAAACTCCCATAAGCTACACATGATTTATGGAGACAAATGACATGAATTTTAATGATGTTGAATCAGATAGTTACATAACACAACAAAAGAAAGCATGAAGAATAATTAAACTATGCCTAAAGGTGGATAGTCAGGATTTAACGCATTTATGAGACCAGGTAAAAAGAGCTCATCAAACAAGAGTCGTGTGATGAAAAATAAATATGCACATCGTAGCTGGTTAGGAGCTGTGTGTTTACTTGGTTGTTCATTATCTTATGCTGCAGAAGAACAATTTAACGATGCACTAAATGCCGCCAATAGTGGTAATACTGCATTGTTAGATCAATATCAGCTTGCAATGCAAAATGATGTGTTGGGCTACTATCCTGAATATTGGAAATTAAACACAAATTTAGGCTTTCAATCGCCGACATCAATTGTAAGCTTCGCACAGCGCTATCCACAGTCTGCTATGGCAGAAAAGCTGGCCGCGGATTATGTTGAAGAAAAAGTTAAACAAGCTGACTTTGCATCTGCACAACCAATCTTGCCTTATGTTTCGAATCCTGACCAAGCCGAAAATTGTGCTTTAGCGCAGGTGAGAGCTAAAAGTGGTGATGCATTAGTTTTTGCTGAATATAAAGATGTATGGTTAGCCACTGAATCGCAACCAGAATCATGTATTGGACTTGGCCGTATGATGCTGTCTAGTCCATTAATGAGTACACAAGACAAGCAGCAGCGTCTTTGGGTACAGTTACGTGCAGGTTTATCTGGACAGGCGCTTGCTACAGCGCAGACTTTGAGTTTGAATTTGTCTTTGGCTCAGCTCAATCAGATTCAGGCGAATCCACTGAATTACTTGTGGTCAGCACCAAAAACCAATGATGTAGATTATGCCTATTTAATTTTTGCACTAGGTCGTTTAGCAAATAATGATTTAGGTAATGCTTTTGCAAATGTACAGCGTGTAGCGCAAGGTACTCCAGAGAGCGTGCAAAAGTATCTCTATCGAACCGTAGCCTATATTGGTGGAACTACGGTAATGAAAAACAACTTTAACCGTGAAGTCCTTCAATATTTTGACGCAAGTTATGGCTATCCGTTAAGTCCTGAAGAAGCTGAAATTTATGCACGACAAGCTATTCGTTTTAGTGCCTGGGAAAGTTTAATTCGTGCAATTGATAGTATGTCGGTTTCACAAAAACAAGAAGATCGCTGGCAATATTGGTTAGCGCGTGCGACAGAGCAACGTGGCGATAGTAATTCTAAAAACACGGCACAACGTATTTATAAAAAATTAGCTGAAAGTGGGGATGATTATCACAACCTTCTTGCAAAAGACCGTTTAGGCGTACGATATAATCATCAGCCGTATAATGATGAGCCAACTGCAAGTGATTTACGCCGTCTAGATCAAAATATTCACTTTAATCGTGCATTTACTTTAAGACGGATTAATGCCAACCCAACCTATACTAACCGAGAGTGGAACTGGGCTGTTCGTCAAGCATATCTTCAGCATGATGATGGATTACTATTAGCGGCGGCAAAACGTGCTCATGATATGGGATGGTATGACCGCGCGATTTATGCGGCAGATCGTACAACGAATAAACATAATGATACGTATCGTTATGTGACCCCGCATAAGACCAATGTCGTAAGCCATAGTTACAATGCTGGAATTGATCCTGCTTGGGCTTATGGTTTAATGCGTCAAGAAAGCCGATTTGTTACCTCGGCACGCTCTCATGTAGGTGCTGGTGGACTTATGCAAATTATGCCAGATACGGCAAAGTTGATTGCTCGCCAGATGGGAGAAACATATAATCCGGCAGCGTTAAGTGAAATGAACACCAATATTCGTTATGGGACATTTTATTTATCGATGATTCAAGGGCAATTAAGTAATAACCCTGTTTTAGCAACGGCAGGTTATAATGCTGGGCCGAATCGGGCAAGACGTTGGCAACCTGATTATCAACCGATTGAGGCTGATCAATATACAGAAACCATTCCATTGCTTGAGACCAGAGATTATGTCAAGCATGTCATGACGAATGCGACGCATTATGGAGTGATATTAGGTCAAGGTGCTCAATCATTAATACAACGTATGAAAGTCATTCCAACGCGATCATCACCTTAGTTTTAGATGATGAATGATGGAACATTCTTTTAATTGGCATAACCAAGTTTTAATTAAATGAAATATAGAGACCTAGGACTTCAATCAATATCGCAACTTGCATGGTGGATCATCTGTGCAAGCGTTGGTTTGTTGAGTTCTGTTTTACATGCGGAACCTGTTAACGTGCAAGGTTATGTTATGCATGTACAGATGACGCCTGCTATTTGTGCGCTAGATCCTTCTAAACAAAAGCAGCGTAAATGTCTTGAAGGATATTCGCTTACGATTACTGGTTTAATGCCTGAAACCACCAGAACTGACTGTTCAACACAAAGCTCAGCTACACTGTCACCACTGCAAGCTAAGGTGGTCGCTCGGGTGATGCCCGACAATAATGCTCGTGTGCAACTCTGGAGAAGTGTGGGTGGCTGTGTGCCTATGAATGCAAGTCAATATTTCCGTACGATTATTAACTTTGCTGAACGTTTAAAAATACCTGCTAATCTAACCAGCTCTACTAATGTGGAAATGCAGCAATCTACATTACGTCAACAATTTACCAAGCTTAATCCGAGCTTACCTCAAAATGGTATTCGCTTCACTTGTCAGCTCTCACGCTCTGATGTCGTACTAACAGAAGTTAAAGTTTGTTACACGGTAAATGGTCAATATAAGCAATGCTCAAATCACGTTGTCTCTAATTGCCCAAGTGAAATTACCATTAAAGGCAGTTATTAAGAGCAATGATCATTTCATAAAAAAATGCTGACCATACATTGAATCTATTTGTAAAGATTAATTTGTATTTTCTATCAGACTTTTGGTGAAAATGAGTCGCTTTTACATGCATCTGCCACTTCTTTAGAGTACAATCTTTGCCGTTTATGATGATTTGGTTAAGTAGAATCGCTACTTAACCCGATTAAGGACACTCATTGGAGACAATTACATGAAGCAACCCGTTCGTGTTGCCGTGACTGGCGCTGCAGGTCAAATTGGTTACAGCTTATTATTCCGTATCGCAAGCGGTGAAATGCTAGGTAAAGATCAACCTGTTATTTTACAATTGCTTGAAGTTCCAGTTGAAAAAGCACAACAAGCGCTTAAAGGCGTAATGATGGAACTTGATGACTGTGCTTTCCCTTTATTGGCTGGCATGATCGGGACTGATGATCCTAAAGTTGCATTTAAAGATGCTGACTATGCGTTATTGGTAGGTTCTCGTCCACGTGGTCCTGGTATGGAACGTGCTGACTTGTTAAAAGTTAACGGCGAAATCTTCATTGGCCAAGGTCAAGCATTAAACGAAGTTGCTAGCCGTGACGTTAAAGTATTAGTTGTAGGTAATCCTGCAAACACGAATGCTTACATTGCGATGAAATCTGCTCCAGATCTTCCAGCGAAAAACTTCACAGCAATGTTGCGTCTTGACCACAACCGTGCGTTGACTCAAGTTGCTCAAAAAGCTGGTGTTGCTGTAGCTGACATCGAAAAATTAACAGTTTGGGGTAACCACTCTCCAACTATGTATGCTGACTACCGTTTTGCAACTGCAAATGGTGAAAGCTTAAAAGACAAGATCAACGATCCAGCTTGGAACAAAGACGTATTCCTTCCAACTGTTGGTAAACGTGGTGCTGCGATTATCGAAGCGCGTGGTTTGTCTTCTGCTGCTTCTGCTGCTAACGCTGCAATCGACCATATGCGTGATTGGGCACTTGGTACAAACGGCAAGTGGGTAACTATGGGTGTTCCTTCTGACGGTTCTTATGGTATTCCTGAAGGCGTTATGTTCGGTTTCCCTGTAACAACTGAAAACGGTGAATACAAAATCGTTCAAGGTTTAGAAATCGATGAATTCAGCCGTGAGCGTATCAACTTCACTCTAAACGAGCTTGAAGAAGAACGTGCAGCAATTGCTGACATGGTAAAATAATTCATCAGTTTGATGAGTTGGAAAGCACTCTCTTGTAGGGTGCTTTTTTATATGTGAAATTTAATAAGAACACACAAAAAACAACAAGAAAATATAGGCATAGATATGCAACTCACATCTATTGTTGTTAGATTATTGAAAAGAAGCCATGGGAGAATAACAATGTTTGAACAACAACCGACATTACAACTTTTATTTGAGCAATTGGGTTTAGATTCTGATGATGCAAGTATTGAAAATTTTATCAGAACGCATCAATTGCCGGCTGAACAGAAGTTACATGAGGCCTCTTTCTGGTCCCAAGGTCAAAGTGATTTTTTAAAAAGTCATTGGGAAAAAGATGATGAGTGGATTGTAGTTATTGATGAGCTGAATGAGCAATTACATGAAGATAGTGTGAAAAAATAACAAATGAAAAAGGCCTGTTATAGTTAACAGGCCTTTTTCATTAATAAGTTAGTGAGTTCTTAACTTAATTAAATTTTTATACCATGGTTCATGACGTACCGGATTAAATATAGGATGTTCATGAAGCAACTCAAGATCACATTGAGCAGTTGATAAATATTTTGTGAGCCAATGACGAGTTAGTGCAGACTCTTGCTGTGCTGCTGACGCATAAGCCAAGAAAAAATATATATCGCCATGTTGATGATGAGCTAGAGGTTTCAAAATTTGCTGAGCAATCAGCGCAAAACGTTTTTCCTTATTTAACTCAAAATAAAGCATATAAGCTTTAGCTAAATGCAGCGATAGGTTTAAATACAAACTCATTGGCATCTCTTCATATTCCATACGAGCTTGTTCCAGCAAAACAATGGCTTCTTGCAAGAAGTGTATTTGTTCTTGGCGAACACGGCTTAACGTAACGAGCTGCATACGTAATTCTGCACGCTCCAAAGCAAGCTCGGGCGTATTCTCAGTTAAATAGAGTTGGTCTGTTTCACCAATTCTGGACACAATCGCTTTTGTTTCAATAGACATACGCCTTCGCCTTTTTAATCAATATCTTTTATATCGGGTCCGTTTAAGAAATTTAAAGAGCTTTATTTTAAACCCAAATTGAGTTTCCGCTACGAAGCCAAGCAGTAATAGAGAGGCGCTGCTGTTTAGAAACTAAAACTTCATGAAGCAAATTGCTCTGGAATATAACTAAGCGATTAGGCTCTGGTGTGATAATGTGCCAAATATTGTTTTTATCTTGTAAGCGTAATTGTCCACCCCAGTCATCTTGCCATTGAGGGTGTAAATAATAAACGGTAGACATAATACGATCATTTTTTTGCTGAGGATTATCTCGATGTAATGCGTAGAATTCACCCGGGTTATAACAGGCAAAATGTGCTTCTACTTCTTTAATCCCTAAAAAGAAAGCTTGATTTAGATGCTGGCAAAATGAAGTTAATGTTTCTACATGCTGCTCAGCCACAGGAAGAGATTCGTTAATCCATAAAATATGATCGCTTCGGATCGTACTCACCACACCATTTTGAATACCCGCTTCTCGAAACTCATCAAAGTGATGGCTACACTCTTTGGCAACATGAGTATGATATTCAGCAGAATAAGCGTGGTTCACAATTGCGAAACCATGGGCGTTTAAGTCATCTAAAATCTGGTCCAGATTCCAGCAGTCAGGAAGCGGTTGAGAGTGCATATAACCTCATATCGATCGTAAGAAAATCAAGCAGCCTTATTTTAGATGATCACAACCTTACGAAAGAATATTTTTTTCATGTTAAACTAATCGTTGAATTGAGGAATTAAAGTCAACATGAATTACCGTCACCATTTCCATGCGGGCAACTTTGCAGATGTTATGAAGCATGTGCTTTTGCTACAGCTTCTCAACCGTTTAAATGCTAAAGATAAACCTTATCGTTATATCGATACGCATGGAGGTGCAGGAAAATATGATCTATCTCAGGCACCTGCACAAAAGTCAGGAGAATTCCTAACAGGTATTCATCGTCTTGTACAGCTTTCTGACATGGAAAAGCGCCAAGCTCCTGAAGCCATCCAGCAATACCTAAAACTTGTAGAAGAATTACGTGCTCAAGAAGGTAAGGGAAGTTATCCGGGCTCTCCGTGGTTTGCTTTGCAAGGTATGCGTGAAATTGATAAGGCTACAATATTTGAAATGCAGCGTGATGTATTTCAACAATTACGCCATAACATTCATGATAAACGTGCAGGTTTGCATGAGCGTGATGCATATGAAGGCTTGCTTGCCGTAATTCCACCAAAGGAAAAGCGCGGTTTAGTGATGATTGATCCACCTTACGAATTAGAGCGTAAGGATTTCCCGCAATTGGTTGAACTTTTACAAAGCGCTTATAAAAAATGGCCAACAGGTGTCTTCGCGGTTTGGTATCCAATTAAAGATCGCGCAATGATTGAACGTTTTGAAAAGAAAATGTTTAAAACTGGAATTCGCCGTCAATTAATCTGTGAAATTTGTGTTTGGCCAGATGACACACCTGTAGGTTTGAATGGTTGTGGATTATTAGTAATTAACCCACCTTGGCAGTTCTCCGAACAAGCAGATCAAGCCCTACAATGGTTATTCCCTCACTTACGTATGCAAGAAACAGGTGGTCATGCCGCTGTACGTTGGTTAGTGGGTGAGTAATAATTAATCTAAATCAATGCACATGTTTGGAATAGAAAATAATGACAAATGCGCCTAAACCAGAGCAAGATTTAACTCATAATGAACATTCTTTTGATGGGATTACGTTCGAAGTGGTTGAAGAAGAAGATAATCCGGAAGGACAAAAAGTGAAGCGCAGAGGTATTTACCTTTGGCCTAACTTAATCACGACAGCCGCTTTGTTGTCTGGTTTCTATTCCATTATTGCAAGTATGAATGGCGAATTTGCTCAAGCGATTTATGCCATTTTTCTTGCAGCATTATTTGATGGGTTAGATGGACGCGTTGCCAGAGCTATTGGTGCCCAAAGTGCTTTTGGTGAGCAATATGACTCTTTATCAGATTTGTTAGCATTTGGTGTAGCGCCAGCAATGCTAATGTATAGCTGGAGTCTACATGACTTAGGCCGTATCGGTTTGGCATGCTGTTTTGTTTATACCGCTTGTGCCGCGTTCCGTTTAGCACGATTTAATGTTCAGATTGGAGTGGTTGATAAGCGTTATTTTATTGGTATTGCTAGCCCACTCGCCGCGATTATCATTATTTCACTCGTATGGGTAGCTCGTGATTATCCGTTCATTTTTGATTTACGCGATATTGCTATTCAAACCATTAATGCGGTTATCATGGTGGTTGTGGGACTACTTATGATTTCTAATATTAAATATTACTCATTTAAGCAAATGGATCGTAAGCGTGTTCCTTTTGTAGTTATGTTGCCAGTAGTACTGATTTTTGCAGCAATCACTTATAATATTCCAATGGGTATTTTGATTGTATCAATCATCTATGCTCTATCAGGTTTTGTTACCACACTTTTAGCTAAAAAAAATAACGAGACCATCAAAACATAAAATTAGATGAGGTTCGGTATGCCTAAGTTGATAAGTGAAAAAAATCAATTACAGCAACTGAGCCTCAACTCAAATGGGGGAGTTGTCTATCAGCCCGCTAGAGGTTTTTTTAAAGTTGTCTATCAAGGTTTAATTCTCCCTAACCTGCCTGCACCACTTCGTTACTTTAATTACATTAGTCTAATCGGTCAGCCTAGAATCCCTCTTTGCTATAATGCAAATAGTATTGTGACTTCTGCAGTTGATACAGCAACCGTACTGGTTAGCAATAGCTTACATAGTGTAGGGCACTTAAAAACTTATTCCATTCGACGCCAATGTCAGCTTAATCCTAGTCGGTATCAATTCGATAAAACTGATCTTATTGAGTGGCAAATCCCAAGAGTTCAGCTTAGACGAATCGATTCTGAAATGAGTTGTGATTTAATCGTCCAAACTCCTTCCGATATTTCGAATTCATCAGCATTGCAGTGGGGAATATCTGACTATTGGTCTATTTTGTGCCACTGTGAAGGTGAGATTTTATATAAAGGACAGAAATATGAGGTCAATGGATTAGGCCGTTTTAAACATGCTCGGGCCTTACATTTACCTTTTTTATCTTTATGTTTTTATACCTGCCAAATTATTAATTTGAATGAAACAACTCAAGTTACACTTTCTCAAATAAGAAATCAGTGGAATATCATTCTATTTTCACGTTTAGATATTCAAGAACTAGGAAAGCAGCCCGTCACGTTTACCGAAGATGTTAATTTCCACATCCACCGGGTTTATCCAAAAGTTGAAACACCGCATGGGCGAGAAATGTATTTACCAAGAGAGTTTTCTTGGCAATGTAAAAAAAATGAAAAAGTTATTTTTGAACTCTATGGTGAAAGTCGTGGTGATTACAAATTTGGGTTAGCTGCTGGATACATAGGAAGTTTTCGTTATCAATTAAGTTGGAATGATCAATGTCTTCAAGGAGAAGGTGGATATTGTGAATACATTGATTGTCGACCTTTAAGATGGCAAGAAAAGAATCAAAACGAAAAAATGCTCGATAAATTGCTGCTTTTACAGCCGTGTTTATATAAAAAATGAATATTTTTATCATTTTTGGGTAAAAAACGACCGCTTAATATGAATTGCTATAAAAAGGGGTTGCAAAGGGTTATTAATGGTCTATAATGCACATCCATCGGCGGTGATGCAGATAGAAACTTGTTGAAAAACAGTTA
>NZ_JAALLK010000012.1:0-111044 GCF_011075215.1 Acinetobacter sp. EKM10A
GCATCGTTGAGTGGTAATTCACTAACTAAGGAAACGATATGAACGTAACCAAGCGAAATGGCGCGACAGAACCTTTTTCACCATCAAAAATTGAAAAAGCAGTCAACTGGGCTGTAGATGGAACGTCGGTCGAATCGCAAGAAGTGATTGATAAGGCAATTTTACTAATTTATGACGGTATCAAAACCAGTGACATTCAACAGGCATTAATTAAAGGCGCTGCTAAGTTAGTGTCTGCAACCAAAGCTGATGCATCTTTGGTGTCTGCGCGTTTATTGCTGTTAGATTTATATAAAACCGTATGCGGTGTAAACGGCAAAGTCAGCGGTGGTGGCTTTCAGTATCCTCATATCAAAGATTATTTAGAAAAAGGCGTTTCTTTAAAACTGCTGGACCCTGAACTTTTAAACTATGACCTTGAGCGCATTAATGCCGCTATCAAGCCTGAGCGGGACTTATCATTCCACTACTTAGGGCTTGATACATTAGCCGACCGTTACTTTATTCGTGCCAATCGCGATATTCGCCTAGAGAAAGAAACAGGCAATATGTCGGGTAATATTATCGAATTGCCACAGCATTTCTGGATGCGTGTAGCAATGGGTGTTGCCTTAAAAGAAAAACCTGAAATCCGTACTTCTGTAGCGCTGGCTTATTATGAGCTTTATTCGAAATTAGAATACGTCTCCTCTACCCCAACCCTATTTAATGCTGGTACGTTACATCCTCAGTTATCAAGCTGTTACCTGAACCAAGTCTCAGACACCATTGCTGCTGATGAAGGTGATAACCGCTTTGCTTCTATTTTTGGAGCAATTGAAGAAACGGCGTTACTTTCTAAGTTTGCGGGCGGTATTGGTACAGACTGGACGCCAGTACGCGGTGAAAATGAATTAATTTTTGGAACCAATGGTATTTCAAGTGGTGTAGTTCCATATATCAAGGTCCAGAACAATACCGCAGTTGCCGTAAACCAAGGCGGTAAACGTAAGGGTTCGGTTGCCCCATACTTAGAAGCTTGGCATCCAGACTTTATGGCGTTTTGTGAGCTTAAAAGAGAATCTGGTGACGACCGCCGCCGTGCTCATGACGTATTCCCTGCCGCTTGGGTTCCTGATCTCTTGATCGAACGCAAAGAAGATCCAAATGCCATGTGGTCTTTCTTCTCGCCTAAACGCTTCCCTGAATTGCATGAACTTTACGGCGAAGATTTCGTTAAACGCTATGAAGAACTAGAAGCCGCTGGTGAATATGATTTCCAACTTCCGGCTATTCAGGTATGGCGCCATTTGTTGACCAATTTATTTGAAACAGGTCATCCTTGGATCACTTACAAAGATGAATGTAACCGCCGTAATCCTCAACAACATGCAGGCGTTATTCATCACAGTAACTTGTGTACTGAAATTACGTTAAATACATCTAAAGACGAAACAGCGGTATGCAATTTAGGTTCTATTAACCTTTCACAAGTAATGTCAGCTCCAAATCCTTTAGAAAGATTACGTGAAGTTATCCGCTTGGCTATTCGTAATTTGGATTCTGTAATTGACGTGAATTACTACCCTAGCGACCGCGCATCCAACTCTAACTTCAAACACCGCCCTATCGGCTTGGGTGTGATGGGTTATTACGAATGGCTGGTAAAACAAGGTGTGGATTTCGAAAGCGAAGAACACTTAAAGCAAGCTGACGCATTGTTTGAGGCAATTTCTTACTTTGCTATCGAGGCTTCAGCAGACTTGGCTCAAGAACGCGGTTCATATCCATCATTTGAAGGTTCTAACTGGTCTAAAGGTATCTTGCCAATCGATAACGCCAAATTGATGGAAGACGGCAAACCATTCTTTGATCAACCTCGTCGATTCGACTGGGAGGCTTTACGTGAAAAAGTCAAAAAAGGGATGCGTAACTCGAACGTTATGGCGATTGCGCCGACTGCAACGATTTCGAATATTGCAGGAACAACTCAATGCACAGAACCGCCGTTCTTGCTTGAATACTTCAAGTCTAACCTAGGTGGTACTTACCAAGTCGTCGATCCTGCAATTGCTCATGTCGGTGACAAATATCACTTGCTCAAAGAATCGTATTATGTCGACCAACTCTACATCATTAAGGCAGCCGCAGTTCGTCAAAAGTGGATTGACCAGTCTCAATCAACTAACCTCTTTGCAAAACAAGGTACAACTGGTCGTGATTTAGATTTGTGGTATACAACAGCTAAAAAACTTGGCTTGAAAACCACTTACTACTTACGCAATCAATCTGATGCAGAGAAGAGCGCTTCAATGCGAACCAAAGTTATTGCGGAATTAGCTAACGCAGCTTTAGGCAAACTTTCAGAACCAACTGAAAGCGCACCAAAGATGTGTTCAATTCTCGATCCAGATTGTGAAAGCTGCCAGTAAAACTTTTTTAATTTAGGCGCAAATATTAGTAAGCGCTTACTATAATTATAGGGATGAAAAGTTCATCCCTATTTTATTTGTGAGTATTAAAGAAATTATGACTTACGCAAATCGTATTAATGACCGACGTCTAATTTTAGGTCCCAAGGATGACCTAATGGCAATTAGCCCGATGAAGCATACATGGGCAAAAGGCATTCTCGACCGCATGGAAAATAATACGTGGTTTCCGCATGTCGTAAATATGGCAGATGATGTTGCCAGTTATAACCGCTTAAATGCCGCAGATCGTTTCATGTTTGATAAAGCATTAGCTTTCTTGTCAAACCTAGACGGCATTCAATTCAACAACATCAACCAGAATATTGCAAAACACGTAACCTCTCCGGAAGTTTCCATGTGTTTGTCACGTCAAGCATGGGAAGAAGCGCTACACGTCAAATCATACGCCACGATCATTGAGACAGTCAGTCTTGATCCAATGAGCGTTTACATGACATTTGAACGTGATGGGTTATTGGCTCAAAAAAACCAGTTCATTCTCAAACAGTCGCGATTACTCGGTGAAAAATTCTCGGCTGAAGGTTTTGCCCTTTCATGTGTATCAAACGTCTTGCTTGAAGGTGTTTATTTCTTCTCAGGTTTCCTTTCGTTCTATCTGCTTGCCGATAAGGGTGAAATGTTAGGTTCAGCCGACATGATTCGCTATATCCAACGTGATGAAGAAGGAACGCACCTAGATTTGTTCGCACATATGCTAGACACCCTTCGTCACGAAAATAAAGACGTCTTTACCCAATCCTTCTGGAATAAAGCTCTTGAAGTGTTCCTGACTTCATCAGAAATGGAAATCAGTTGGGGGAAATACATTACTAAAGGCGTAACGAATCCTAAAGCTATTGAGGATTACATCAAGCATCTTGCAAACCTCCGTGCTGAACAAATTCAAGCGCCGTTTGTGCCATATCCAGGCGTAAAAAATCCATTCCCTTGGGTTGAGCAGTTCTCTAAACCTAATACGTCAGAAAAGAACTTCTTCGAAACCCGCGTCACTGACTACAAAGTTGGCGGTGCTTTGGTTTGGTAAGGAGGAACTAAATTGCAAATTACTAATTTCGACCTCGTACACCTCATTGATAAAGCAATTGAGGAAGGTCAAATCAAAGTAAAAATCTTGGCAGACAGCATCAATGAATACGGCGATCGCCTTGTCACCTTTGAGCTTATGTATTGGTTACCAATACATGCCGAAATGATGACTCATCGTGTATTCAGCCGTAATGCCGCATCTAACCGCGCCATTCCTATTTCAAAGATCATTCAGCAAGTCTGGAACAATCCGGCATATCCAATCTTTTGGGGCAAAAACAAGGCTGGCATGCAAGCGAATGAACAGTTTTCAAAACGCAAGATTCGCTTGTGCCGATTTGCATGGAAATGGTCAGGTCGCCTGATGTGCGGTGTTGTATGGTCCTTAATGAAATTAGGACTGCACAAGCAAACGGCCAACCGCTTATTGATGCCTTGGCAATTTATGCATGTGGTTCTTAGCTCTACGGAAATGGATAACTTTTTCGATCTCCGTATCCATGAGGACGCACAGTTCGAAATCTTCGCTGTTGCTTATCTCATTGAAAAAGCAATGCGTACTTCAACACCTAAAAAGCTCAAATTTGGTGAATGGCACTTGCCATATATCACAGACGAGGAACGGAAGCAGCACAAAATCGAGGTATTAAAAAAGGTATCTGGTGCCCGTTGTTGCCGCGTCTCTTTCATGAACCATTACGGCAATAAATCAAATGTTGGTGAAGATTTAAAACTTTGCGAACGCTTGGTCGGAGCTGAACCTTTGCATGCTTCACCTTTTGAGCACCAAGCAACACCTGACAGCTTTGATCACCGCACGGAAAAGTATGCCAACCCAACAATGCACGGAAATCTAAAAGGCTGGTTACAACATCGCAAATTCATTGAAGCAGAAATCTTCTTATCGAAAAACAAGGAGTAAGTCATGAATATTTTTGGAATCGGACAAAGTAAAGCTACCGAACATCTTGAAGAAAAAGTTGGCATGGGCCAAGTCAAGCCTAAAACAGTTCGCCATATCACGGCTGATCTTGAGCAAAAGCTGAGTGAGCTTTTCGATTTAGAAGAGCGCCTGTTAGAGGACAACGATGTTCAAAATGAATTAATTCGATCCGCTACAACTCGCATTGAAGATAACAATGTCGAAATTGCGCGCGCTATCAAAACACGAAAAGCATTAACGGAAGTCTTTCAGGAGATGAACGGGTAATGAGTAAAACGAAGGTAAATCCTAAGTGGTTCAGACATGAGGCATTACATACATCTTATGTCCTTTTAAGCATGGTGAATGACCACCTGACTAGGCATCAGTATTACCTAGAGCGCATCAATCCTGAATTTAATCGCCACATTGATGCCGCAATTGAGCATTTGACCGCAGCTTATCAAGCCGCAGGTAATGAAGGCCTTGAGGTCAAAAAGAAAATAAAAGTCTAAACCGTCTATGTCATTAACAGGAGATAGCACATGACTATGACTAACGAACAGATCGAAATGGAAATTAACAACCTTAAGAGCCAATTGACTCAAAAGGCTGATGTTGCTTCCGTTAATACTCTTGCTAATCGCGTTACAAATGTTGAAAACACTAACGCTAGTCAAAGCACCTCAATTTCAACTTTGACAAGCCGCATGAATAATGCAGAAGGAGTGAATGTCACTCAAGGCAATTCAATCAATAGCTTGAATTCGCGTGTAACTAACTTGGAGAACAAAGTTGGCTGATCAAATCATTTTTAGCGAAATGGTCACGGCTTTGGTGAAAAAAGGTCAGGACATCCTGAATGATATGACACCAGAGCAAGCCGATTTACTTCACATGGGTGTCGGTGTTTCAGGTGAATCTGGTGAACTTCTTGACGCAATCAAGAAACATGCAATTTACGGCAAACCGCTAGATCGTGAAAACGTGATTGAAGAACTTGGTGATTTAGAGTTCTACATGGAACGTATTCGCCAAATCATCGGGGTAAGCCGTGAGGAAACGATTGCGGCGAATATGGCAAAATTGGGTAAGCGCTATAGCAAAGGCACTTATTCAAATGAGCAAGCCCAAGCTCGTGCGGATAAGGTGGAAGCATGATTTTTGCATTATGTGGCAGTCATAGAACCGGCAAGACTACTTTGGCTCAAGAATTTGCCAGAGTTTCAGGGGCAAAATTTATCCCTATGTCGATTACTAGATTGCAAAAGGAAATTGGCTTTAATTCAGCTAATCAGAGCTATAGCTTTGATGAGCGAATGAAAGTTCAGGAACACCTCATTGAGCGCCTGAATGACATTTATGAAGCCAATTACCACATCGATGCAGTAGCGGATCGCTCCCCTATTGATCTTATGGCATATGCGTTGATACATGCTGGACCTGATATTACTGAGGAACAGTCTAAGCGTCTTATGCGCTATATCGACCGCTGTGCGCAGGTAGCACGAGATCACTGTATCGGCATCTTGCTGGTTCAGCCGGGCATCGAACTTAAAGAGGATGAAAAATCTGCACCCGCCGCTTTAGGGTTTATTGAACATCTAAATTCGCTTATTTTGGGTCTGATTAATGATGAACGAGTAAACGAAGTACCGATGTTTTATATCCCAAGAAATGTGACCAATTTAAAACGTCGAGTTGCCGTATGTTCAGACGCATTGGCCCGTTCAATGTTACGAAATATGGATAATGATCGTGTCTTTAACTGGAACAGTTCGGAAAGTGGTTTTAATGCATACTTCACCCCTTCAAGTCTCCCGCAATAATTTTTATTTGGGGCTATATTATTAGTAAGCACTTACTTTATTATTGTGCTTATAATTAATTGAGTTGCCCTACTCAGAGAGAGCCACCTTCGGGTGGCTTTCATTTACTGGATAAATTTCACGAACAGTTTTGTTCCAAAAGAAAATCATTACTATCTATTTGTAAGTAAAGTTTAAATGAGTTTTTTCTCATGATGAAAGCTTTTGGTTCTGCAATGATTTCTAGTGAAGAAGGCGGAATTATTGAGCAAGCTATCAAATGGTTCAAAGAATCAGTTGATGATTTAGAAAATATTATTGGAACGAAAGATTTTGTATTAACAGCTAAAGAGGGATAATGCGATGAATAGTTGTTTTATTTTTCCATTAAAAATTCATTGGCTAATGCTATTCGATAAATTCCTGACAGGAGCAATGTTAGGACTTGGTTTTATCGTTGCAATTTGGACAGTAATTAAACTCACTCAAAAACCAAAGAAAGAGCGAAAACCGCATCGTATTTAGACCGCATTAAATGAATTTTTAAGAATCAAGATTATTAGTAATAGCTTACTATAATATATTTCAGGAATATAAATATATATCCCTGAAATATCCTTATTTATCAATGCTATATTTCAAAACGAAAGTTAAATAACTGCTTATATTTCGGAGTGTTAGCTATGATTCCATATATTCTTGGAGTCGATACTGAAACGACAGGGCTAGAAGTAGATAATGGCGACAAGATTATTGAAATCGCTCTCATTAAATATGACTTGGACGGCGCAAAGCTAGAGGAATTCGTACAGCGAATTGATCCTGAACGAAACATTGATCCAAAAGCTCAAGCGGTGCATGGCATTTCCTATTCAGACCTTATCGGTTGTCCAAAATTTGTAGATATAGCAGAAGAAGTTGCCTCAATCGTAAATCACGCCTCTTTGTTAGTGGCTCATAACTTTGCATTTGATGGCCCTTTTATCGCAACTGAACTGAAACGTGCAGGCATGACGCCTAAGAAAGTTTCTTCTTTCTGCACGATGGAATATGGCCGTTGGGCAACGTTTGATGGCAAATACCCAAAGTTAGCAGATTTGTGTTTTTCGTTAGGCGTTGAATATGACGCATTAGCAGCACACGCTGCATCGTATGACGTAGACGTGATGATGCAGTGCTTCTTTAAGGCAAGAGAGCGAGGTTTCTTTCAGGTGGAAGTATGAAAGAAAAACTACCTAGATTCATCTATACGGACTTAGGAAAGGAGAAGTTATGCATCGAATGCAAATCTTACTTCCCCTTGGATGAAGAGTTCTTTTACTGGCAGTGGCACACCAACAAAAACGGTAGATCAAAACGATTCACCGCCACATGTAAGGGCTGTTACGACATCAGATATAGACCTTGGCGTCTCGCAAAACGCAAAAAAGCTATTAAATCAAGCTATGAGGAAAGACTATGAATCGAAAGCAACGTAAACGTAAATTACAGCGAGCAAAGGCTCATCAGGCACAGTCAAAAGGACACCTTGAAAAGGCTCCATTAAGTCTAAAAGATTGCCAACAAATCATTAAAGAAATGAATACCAAATATGGCTCTAATTCTCAAACCCTTCCTAAAGAGTTTGGAAATGAACGCATTGCTAAGGCTGCTAATTCAGCAGGTCACTTAGGAAATCGCCTCCCTCTCACTAGGAGACTTACTTGGTATTACGCAGCTTATTTAAGACTTTTAACTTTCTGGAGACTTATTTGTGGCCGTTCTACATCAGTTAAATAATCATCTTTGCTCATTGCGAAGATGGCAGGATATTTTAAAAGGGCTTCTGCTACTTGGATTAGCAGCAGCAGCTTTAGCTTCTGCATATTCATTCTACAAAGCCTTCTTCGAGTTAAAAGATTACCTCCTCTCTATACTCTATTTTTTTATAGGGTTTGCCAATTTTTGCTATTTCCTGAAATACAGGAAATATAAAGTGAAGATTACATATCGTTTTAATGTTTATTGCGAAGACATGGAAGAATATTTTGAATGTTCTTTTATTGGCGAAAACTTCGAAAAGTCACTGATAATGGCTTATGAAAAGGAATTGGAGGGAGTGAAGTATTCCTCCTTTGACAATGTGGTCTTAAACATTCTCGTTCAAAAAAATGAAATTCCCTATAAAGGTGGAGCTGATGCAGTTTTTGTAAGGCGCAAGCTGAATGGTCTAAAACTGTTTAAGATGGATTAAAAGGCGTTCAATTGAACGCCTTTATTAATGCCCTGATCATACAGGGCTTTTTATGATTATGATTGAAGAAACAAAACGAGCTTTGTATTACCAACCAACGTACTTAAGAAAGCTTAAATCAAAAAGAGGACATTTCTTATGCTTAAATCTAAAGTAATAAGTTGGCAGCCTTAATTTATCAGTTCTTCGGGTAAGTCATGCCGCCTTTGCTTTTTCCAATCAACTTAACAATTAGCTGACTAAAATAACTTAACGTTTTGCTAATTAAGAAATGAATTGATTGGATATGAAAATTTTATTGATGAATGACTCAAGTGTGACAACCGTTAGAAAAACACATGAGGCTTTAAAAGGTAGAAAACTCATTGCAAGTGGCATGTTTTCAGGTGTCTTTGAAAGCGGAAATCCCAATACCGTTCTTAAATTGACTGTCTGTCCAGCCACTTATTACATGCTTAACGACGAAGCAATTAAGATTGATGACATTCACTCACCTAAATTAATCAAAAACTATGGCCAAGTTGGTGAATACCTGGTTGGCAAGAATGTGAAAGAAACAAACCTCACAAAACCAAATAAAAAATTAGTTCCATTATTTCTGTTTGAAGTAGAGCGCCTTGAGAAGATTTCAAAAGGTCCTAATCGCAGCCTTGCCTTAAACCTTACATATGAATTGCGCCGCCGTCTTGCAGGGTTAGAGCACGGTATAAGTGTTCGAGGTGCCACAGCTAAAATTCTCATTGAAATGGCAAATCAGCTTCCTCAACTGAAGGACGTTCCTACCCTTCTACCTTACTTCGAAAAACTAAATAATTTCGTAGGCAGTTACGGTGATGCGTTTTATGACATCCATGCGGCAAATCTAATGCAACGTAGTGATGGAACCATTGTTTTTTCAGATCCAGTTGGCTCAATTGATATTTACACTTCCGGGCATGGCGAATTTAAACCGATCGTTAGCCTTTCGGACGTGAAGTGGACCGACGTCAAAGACCGACACCGTAAAGAGTTCCAAGCGCTTATTAATAAAATCAAACCCAATCAGAAAGCATTGAATGCCTAATTTTGATTGCAATAATAAGTAAGCACTTATTTATAATTAATGGGTATTACGTTATGATTATTGCTGAAAGTATTTTTAGCCGTATTGGCAATCTGCGCAAAGTTATGTCAGACCATCAAATCGCCTGCCTTCTATCAGGAACCAAAGGTGTTGAGAGTGAGCATTACAAAGACTTGATTATCAAAGTCGATGACATCGTAGCCAAATGCCCTCTTACCTATCAAACAGACGGCCAAGGCGACAACGCAATATGCCAAATGCATTACTTCAAGGGAGATAGCGACGTTTACATCGTTGAATTAGACGTTGCTGGTCCACCTCATACTCAAGCATATGGAGTAATCAGACTTAATGGCGGTTATCCGGAGCTTGGATATATCGATTTAGATGAATTGATCAAATATGGGTTTGAGCTTGATTTGTATTACGCCCAACAGACAGTTGGCGAAGTTATGAGAAAACTTACCTATGAGTAAACACGACGATACCGTAAATGAAGGAGAAAAATAATGGCGCGTTACTTTGACATGTTTAGCAAAGAGATTTCTAAGGAAGAATATGAAAAGTTACGTGCCCATTTTGAGGAAGTTTTTAGAAAGCATGCCGAAAACGAACCAGACACTTTGCCGCTAAACATGTTTTCGGTGCGCGAATTTCAAAATGAAAACCTATGTGTGCAATTAATATGGCTCGGCGAAATCAGCGACAAGATAGTTTCCAGCCACTACAAGTCACAATATCCAATCTTTAAAATTGCGATCTTAAATAAACGGAATGATGACCGATGGTATGAAGAACCTTTATCCAAGACGCACAACCGGCGGTCATCAGCCGATGCGGAATACGAAGACATCCTCTTGAAATACTCCAAATGTTATTACGATGAAGAAGGTAACTTTACCTATAGTGAGGACAATCTTTCCAAGTGCATTCATGAACAAATTACGGTCGAGGGACTAATAGAAGAAAATCTCCCGTCAATTACCTTCAAACCGAAGACCAATTTCGATTCAGTGTGGTAACACACTGAATCTTATTATTTTACTTTACCTACAACATCGCCATCATTTCGCTTCTTATCCACACGGCGCTCAATAAACTACATACAGCAGCAAGAAAACTGCAATAACTTCAACTAATAAAGGTATGTAAGTATGAACGCAAAAGCTACTAATCAAGTAAAAGATGATGAATTACTTATATCTAATCTTTTTGATCAACTTGATATTGATGAATCAGAACTCGACATGGCTTTAGAGCCAACAGCCGAATCTGCTGCTGTTCAAGATGAAAAGCTAATCGATGAAGAGTTGCATGATGTTGAGTTATTAGACGACTTAAATAACACTGAACTTGAAACACTCATTAATGATGAAGAATTAGATTTAAGCCTTGAAGCAGAAGAAGTTGAAAATTCTGTTGTTTCAGATAAGAAAGTTACAGAGCCTGAGAAGTTAAAAACTGAGAATGTAACTGAAAAACAAGTACCTAAATCTACACAGCAACGTGTAACGCACTACAACTCTAAGAAGTCGGAAGTTTTACTAGACCGTCTAGGCGGTAGTGCAGACATGATTCTTCTTGAAGCGAGTGATATTGATTTACCAAATGACAAGCTTAAAGAAAAACAAGAAAACCTGTTACGTATCCTGAACAACCAACCGACGGTAATTGGTACACGAGGTAATGTTGAGACAGTTCAAAAGAAAGTAGCTGAGAAGGTCATTATCTTGTTCACCTATTTCAAGAACGGTGGAAACTTAAATAAGGTCATGAGAATCGCATTTGAGACGATTATTACAGATGGTTATATTACAACTGGTAAAGGTGGCAATCTATATAACAACCTGTTGAATGCACATTACTCAGAAGGTACAGCGCGAGCGCAGGCGGGACAGATGCTCCAAATGTTCCCCCTATTGAAAATTGCAACAAAAGAAGGAAATAAGCTAATTCCAAATGAGCAGTCGCTAATTTTAGCCAAGATGAAAGCTGATCTCTTTCCAAGTGAAAAGTAATAGAAAAAAGCGGTAAAAAGGGAGTGTCAAACTCCCTTTATTTTTGCCTATGTCAAAAACACTATTTTCCTGCTTCTAATTTGCGCGCTAATTACGTTAAAAAAATTTTTATAAAGAAACACTCACGCTGAAAATAAAATTAAATCTAGCGCTTTACAACGCAAAATAGCACTTCTTATATATAAGCGCTTACTTATAAATATTGTTATACTCTTTTAAAAATATAAAACAGTAGATAGAATCCATATTATTAGTTATCGCTTACTATATATTTCCAGATAATTACATTTACTATTCACTCAACACTGGCTTTGTTGCACAAACCTAGCCTATAAGGTTTATTCAGTCCTATATTTCAAAATGAATAAACCTACTCCTAAAACTTATCGTACAACCAACTGGTCTTCCTATAATCGCGCTCTCATTAATCGGGGTAACATTTCCATTTGGTTTGATCCAAACACTCAGTGGTATGCACAACCACAAGACAAGCAAGGTCGAAATCAAACTTACTCCGATAAGGCTATTCAATGCTGTTTAATGATCAAATCTTTATTTAGACTCTCTTTACGCATGGTCACAGGTTTTGTTCAAAGTCTGATTAAACTTTGTGGATTAAATTGGACCGCACCAGATTACAGTACGCTTTGTCGAAGACAAAAACATATTAATATTGCGATTAGCTATCAAAAAAGTAGTGATGGGCTACATCTACTCGTCGACTCAACTGGCTTAAAGTTTCTAGGTGAAGGCGAGTGGAAACGTAAGAAACATGAACCTGAATATCGTTGCCAATGGCGTAAGCTTCATATTGGCATCGATGCTGAAACCTTGCAAATACGTGCAGTACAGCTTACTATAAATAATGTGAGCGATTCGCAAGTACTCGGTGATTTACTTGATCAAATCCCGTTGAATGAGCAGATTGATTCGGTCTATACCGATGGTGCTTATGACACGAAGCACTGCAGACAAGTCATTCTAGATCGAGATGCACATGCGGTCATTCCGCCAAGAAAAAATGCAAAACCATGGAAAGATCAGAAATTGAGATCTTTAGAGCGGAATGAGTTACTGAAAACAGTTAAACGTTTAGGAAGAACGCTTTGGAAAAAATGGGCAGGCTATCATCGTCGAAGTTTAGTTGAAACCAAGATGCATTGCATCAAACTATTGGGGGATAAACTCAGTGCGAGAAACTTTCAGAGCCAAGTGAATGAGATTCATGCTCGTGTGGCAGTATTAAATAAATTTACAGAATTAGGTCGTCCTCATACCCAAGTTGTCACTTGAATTCTGTTCAAATGAGCAGAGTGTTGTCTTTTAAATCTTTGTGCAACAAAGCCGCTAACGACTAAAGTTTCACCGGCTTTAGGCTGACCAATGTCTAACAACCCCATATAAGCAGTAAATCCTGGCATTCCCAAAATATCCAATGCCCAAGATGGATGTTCAGGTTGCATACCTAAGCTTTGACATACAGTCCCATTAGAAATTGCGTAGCCCTGCCAGCCATTTCCTGAAAGAACCCACTCGCCTTCTTTGAATTTTGGGTTTTTAGAGGCCACTACTTGACTGACTCTTCCACCGACCATCACTTCGCCAATTTCAACCGGTGCTGCATATGAGGGAGCATCACTCATGCGACCACACATATAAGGATCGAGTGACAAGTAAATGGTCTTTAACAATATCTCGCCTTATTTAAGTTCATTGAGTTCAACTTGCTCAATACGAAAATCGCTGTGTTTTGGCTCACCGAGTGGCCGTTTAGCTAAAACGATGCGTTGGTTAATAACTGTTTCCACTCGCATAACTCCATGTTTTGTATAAAAGTATTTCTATTGATAATTGAGACTGTTGATTAAAACGTCTTTACATCAATTGTAGATGAGTTATAATAAAAAAAATACGACTGGTCTATTTTTTACAATAGAGTAAATAATTAATATGAAGCCTAATCCTATTAAAAAGTCTGAAGCGAAGCGCTTACACATTCTTAACACTAGTTCAGACCTGATTTTGCATAAAGGTTTTACCGGTGTAGGATTACAGGAAATTTTACAGAACTGTGAGATCCCCAAAGGCTCGTTTTATCATTACTTCCAATCCAAGGAAGCTTTCGGATGTGAATTGGTACAGCATTATGTAGACAATTACCAAGTCCGTTTAAATGATGTATGGCGTAGTGATAAATCCCCTTATCAAAAGCTAATTGAGTATTTTAATTTATGGATAGAAGATCCTGTAACACAGTGTGGTTGGGCGGATAGCTGTTTAATTGTGAAACTTGCCGCAGAAGTTGCCGATCTATCTGAAGATATGCGCTCGATTATGTCCGCTGGCGTCGATGATGTAATCGAACGTATTGCTGGTTTAATTGATTTGGGAAAACAGGATCAGTCTATCCAGGCAGATACTGAGGCCTCGACGTTGGCACAAGTACTTTACCAAATGTGGTTAGGTGCAGCATTACTGAGTAAATTGCAAAAAGATAAAACACCATTACATCAAGCTCTGAGAGCAACTAAATTTCTATTAAAAAGTGAAGATTCATAAAAATTAGATTAAATATCAATTACATAATTAATGACAGCAGCCCAATGATTACTTATTAATGTGTTGCTATTAGATCAATTTACAATCCATGAGTATAGCGCACAATGAATTCTCCTTCTAAAGCCCTCATGTCTCGTATTTTAGTCGGATATTTAGGCTTATATCCCACACTATTACTGGTACTTACTTTATTAAAGCCAATTACTCAGCATCAAAGTTTCCCGATGATGGTGTTGATTGAAGTCATAGTATTAGTGCCAGTAACGCAACTGATTTCTTTCCCACTGGCAGGTTGGCTCATTACACAGCTAAAAAATTTTAAGAATTTGTTTTAAGAAGAATTTATGCTGGCAACAGCAATCCTAAGTCCTTATTTTGCCAACCACAACGGTTGGCAAAATAACTCACTTAGTCAATACTAATCTGCGTAAGCTGGATAATCAATATAGCCTTTTTCTGTCCCACCATACATAGTGCTTGCATCTACTGGATTCAATGGCCAGCCATTGGCGATGCGATCGGGTAAATCTGGATTCGCAATAAATGGGCGTCCAAATGCAATTAAATCGGCCAGTCCTGCCTCTAAAATTCGAGTCCCTCTTTCTGCCGTATATCGACCTGCATAAATAATCCGACCACTGAAAGTGTCTCTGACATCTCTACGAAAATCATGAGGAAGTTCTGGTGCATTATCCCAATCAGCTTCTGCAATCGATAAATAGGCAATCCCAACTTCTTCAAGTATTTTTATGGCTTCAATATAAGTCACATGTGGATCATCTTCAACCAACCCTATGTAAACACGATCTTCCTCTGTACTTTCAAATAGCGGGGCAAAACGCACTCCTAAACGATCTGCACCAACCACCTCAGCAACTGCCTCTACTACTTCACGTAAAAAACGCAAACGATTGTTTAGTGATCCACCATATTCATCTTCACGGTGGTTACTATGTGCAGAGATAAATTGATTCACCAAATAACCATTTGCACAATGAATTTCAACTCCATCAAAACCAGCAGCCAAGGCATTGCGTGCTGCTTGAGCATAGAGTTGCACTAATTCTTTAACTTCTGCATTGCTTAAAGCACGTGGCATTGAAGGATCAGCCAAGGTCCCAGCATTAGGCCCGGTCTCAATAAACACTTTAACATTACTATCAGCCCTAATAGCCGAGGGTGCGACCGGTGATGCATGATTAGGTTGCAAAGATGTATGTGAAACACGCCCAACATGCCAAAGTTGTGCAAAAATAATGCCTCCTTTAGCATGCACTGCTTCAGTCACTTTACGCCATCCAGCAATCTGTTCAGGGCTGTAAATACCGGGAGTCCAAGCATAGCCTTGACCACGTGGCTCGATTTGCGTACCTTCGGTGACCATAAATCCTGCCCCGGCACGCTGTTGATAATAGGTTGCCATCAGTTCATTTGGAATATTCCCTGGCTGAGTACTGCGCGACCGCGTTAATGGTGGCAATACAATACGGTTTCGCAAAACATAAGGGCCTAAGCTTAAGTTTTGAAAAAGTATGCTGTCTTTCATTTCATTGTATCCAAGTAATCATGACTTAATTGATCTAAATTAAAAAATACCCTTCCTTCCTGTATATAGAAAAATAAAGGAAAGAAAGCTATTAACTCAGACCCTCCACCATTAAGTGAGGGTTATTTTGCTTATTGCACCCGTTGCTCAGAGTCAGAAGTTATTCACTGCTAAGCACCACAACAGACGCTAGCTACTCTTTATTTCAACAATTGAAGTAATGCTGTAGCAGTTGCAGCAGAAGAGGCTGGATTTTGTCCAGTAACCAGCAAGCCATCTACTTGAACATGTACTTGCCAATCATCTACTTTAGAATAATGACCACCATTTTCTTTAAGCATGTCTTCGACTAAAAATGGTACAATTTCAGTCAAGCCTACAGCAGCCTCCTCAGTATTGCTAAAACCAGTGACTAATTTACCGCTGACTAAAGGCGCTCCATTACTCGCTTTCACATGACGAAGAACACCTGGGGCATGACACACTGCTGCAACAGGTTTGCCAGACTGAATCGCCTGTTCAATCAGAGAAATTGAAATCGGATCTTCTGCTAAATCCCACAATGGACCATGCCCGCCTGGATAAAACACCGCATCATAATCAGCTACAGAAATTTCGCTAAGTTTATGCGTCTGTGCCAATGCTTGCATTGCAGTTGGATCAGCTTCAAAACGATGAGTGGCTTCAGTTTGCGCATCGGCTAAATTACTTTTAGGATCTAGTGGTGGCTGCCCACCTTGAGGCGACGCCAGCGTAACTTCAGCACCAGAGTCAATAAAGGTGTAATACGGTGCAGCAAGTTCTTCTAGCCAGAAACCTGTTTTCTTACCAGTATTGCCAAGTTGAACATGTGAGGTTAAAACGACTAAAATTTTCATGTTATTTCTCCGATAATTTTCATGATTGAGGAGCATTGTTGCATGATCACTTGCTGTGTGGCGTGAGCATGCCAGATAGCTTATTTAGATGCTCGTCGCAAGAATTTGGCGACTGATCTCTAATGAAACATTTTTGTGTTCGCCTAGCCGTGTCAGATTGTGTGATTTAAGTTGCGTAATGATGATCTCAATATCTGTCTCCCCCAGTCCATAATCGCTAAGACGAGTCGGCAATCCAAGTTGCTCAAAGAAGGCTCGAGTACGAGCAATAGCCGTATCAATACGTTGTTCTTCATCACCTTCGACAATCTGCCAGACACGAGCTGCATACTGTAGTAATTTTTCTCGCTTCTCTTGACGACGCACTTGTAGATTGGCCGGCAACACAATGGCCAAGGTACGAGCATGATCAATACCATGTAAAGCCGTGAGCTCATGTCCAATCAAATGGGTTGACCAATCTTGTGGTACACCAGCTCCAATCAGCCCATTCAGTGCCATGCTAGCAGACCACATCAAATTCGCACGCGTGTCATAATCTGCTGAATCTTCCAAGATTTTCGGTCCAATCTCAATCAGAGTTTGCAATAGACCTTCGGCAAAACGATCTTGTACTTGTGCATTCACAGGGTAAGTTAAGTACTGTTCAATGACATGAACAAATGCATCCACCACGCCATTAGCCAACTGGCGCGTCGGCAAGCTAAAGCTTTTATTCGGATCTAGTACGGAAAATTGCGGAAAAACATAGGGACTGCTAAATGACAATTTGGCTTGGGTCGATTTTCTGGTTACTACACCACCGCTATTCATTTCTGAACCAGTTGCCGGAAGGGTGAGTACACTCGCAAAAGGCAAAGCTTGAGTAATTTTAGTACCATGGGTTTCTAAAATCTCCCATGTATCCCCTGTATAATTGACTGCTGCTGCAATAAATTTAGTACCATCAATTACCGATCCACCACCGACAGCCATCAAGAAATCAATCTTTTGTTCTCGAATCAGCTCTACAGCTTTCATGAGGGTTTCATAACTCGGATTCGGCTCAATTCCGCCAAATTCATGAATTTCTCTTGCACCTAATGCTTCACGCACTTCAGCTAAAGTACCATTCTTACGTGCACTTTCACCACCAAATAACATTAACACTTTTGCTTCTGTAGGCACATAGTCATTGATTTCAGCTATTGTATCGCCACCAAAAATAATGCGGGTCGGATTATAAAAGTTAAAATTCAGCATATTTTTATCCTAGGATGATCAGCTAATTGATTTGAAAAGCCACCGTTATTCATCAAATAAACTTTAAAAAATTGGACAATACTGTGGCTTTTGCCTACACCATGTGCTAACTATACATAAAAATAGACCAGTCGTCTATTTTTTTAAAAAAATTATTTCAGCTTGCCAACTTGAGTGATGCTTAAACAAATTCAGGCTTGTTCTATACCACTTTTATTATTGATGTATTTTCACGAGCGATTGTTGGATGGAAGATATCAACACGTATGACTATTGACATGGTCGTGAACGCATTGGCTGAAACAGTGAATGGCTCATAGAAAATAGCAATGATTAAATATTTTAAAAGCAGATTGGCAAGGTTTAGCAGATGTACAAATGCAGCGCTAAATTAGATAGATTGGTTCAATATAAGGCATGTGGATTCATTCGTTTATTTACCCTGTTTTGGATATTGACCCATGTAAACGATGAGATTAAGCCAATAAATAAAGTAGCCCAACTTGAATAAAAAGCCTCTGACAAACATCATAGGGTTGAAGTGCTGCCTTACATTCAAAATTTCAGACAGCACCCTCATACATTTAAGCATAGGTTTAAGCTGGTAGTTTACTCGCCAAAACATCTACTTTTTCAATAGATGGTGGCTCTGAAAATAGCTCTTCGGCCTGAGCCATCAACGCAGCTGCAACCTTGCCAGATAAATGCGCTTGGCGACCCGCCTCATCAGGAAATGCATCAAAAATACCAAATGTTGTAGGACCAAGACGAAGGCCAAACCACGCAACTGTCGCAGGTTCTTCCATTACAATAGGTAAACCGGCTTTAAGAAAAGCTTCCACTTCGTCTTCTTTACCCGGTTTAGCTTCAAGACGGACATATAAAGCTGTTTTAAGCATGACTAAAACTCCATAATTGATTAGAATTCAAACTGAATCTGACATTGCTAATGTATGCATGTCAGAAAGTTTTGTTGTATAAAAGTTAAAAAAATTTCCCATAGCTGAGCCAAAATTTAGATTTTTATTTCGACATAATGCTATGAATTTATTCAAGTTAATATCATTAACATTTGAATCAAAAATCAAGATATGAGATGATTAAATTCAATCTTAGTTATATAAGGATCAATTGACTCTACCTTAGATTTATAAGCTGACCTCTTCATCTGGAGATTATATTGCTCAAGAAGCATTCAAGAACAACATGTATATCCTCATATCTATGAAAGTTTTTTTGCTAGGAATTTGCTGTGAAACTCTATATGTTTCTCTATAAAGCTCGCAATGAAGTAATAGCTATGGTCATACCCTTCTCTTAGGTTAAGTGTAAGAGGATATTCTTGTTCCAAACAAATATCACTAAGCAGCTTAGGTCTTAACTGTTCTTCAAGAAAATCATCAGCTGTTCCCTGATCGACTAAAATAGGTAAATGAACTTCCGCGTTTTTGATTAATTCAATCGCATCATAGCTTTTCCATAAAGTTTCGTTTTCACCTAGGTAGTGTGTGAAAGCCTTTTTCCCCCAAGGTACTTGGCTAGGTGCAACAATTGGTGCAAAAGCAGAAATACTTTTATACAGCTCAGGGTTTTTTAACCCAATGACTAATGCACCATGACCACCCATGCTATGCCCCATAATGCTTTGGACTTGGTTGGTCGGAAAATTCAGGTCAATCAGATTTCTGAGCTCTTCCACAATATAATCATACATTTTGAAATGCTGTGACCAGGGTGCTTGTGTTGCATTCACATAGAATCCTGCACCTTGGCCTAAATCATAATCTGCATGATCTGGTACATCTTCTCCACGTGGGCTGGTATCTGGTGCAACAATAATGACTTTATGTTCAGCCGCATACTTTTGTGCTCCGGCTTTAGTAATAAAGTTCTGTTCGTTGCAAGTCAGCCCTGATAACCAATATAAAACTGGCAACCGCTCATCTTTGTCATGAGGTGGCAGATATATTGAGAATTTCATTGAACAGTTTAATGCTGTTGACTGATGGCAATACACTTCTTGCGATCCACCAAAAGAAGCATGTTTCTCAATTATTTCCATAATCAATTACCTATGTTGAGCAAGACTTCATGAGAAATCGAGTAAACAAAGAGTCTGTCATTCTCCACAGAGAATAGTGATTAAGATTTAAAATGTAGGCAGGTTTGTTGAACCTATACACGATGCCTACACAGATAGATGGGTTTTACAGATAATGTGCCGTTTTAGAGGATTCCATGCATGTCATTCATGATGCACATGCATGGAAAACTATAAGGTCTGACGGAATTATTCGTAATGAATTACAGTACGAATTGACTTACCTTCATGCATTAGATCAAAGGCTTCATTGATCTGATCCAAGCCCATCGTATGTGTCACAAATGGTTCTAATTGAATTTTACCTTTCATGGCATCTTCAACCATTCCTGGAAGTTGCGTACGACCTTTTACGCCACCAAACGCAGAACCTAGCCATTTACGACCAGTAACCAGTTGGAATGGACGGGTAGAGATTTCTTGACCTGCGCCAGCTACACCAATAATTACAGATTGTCCCCAGCCACGGTGTGCACTTTCAAGGGCTGCACGCATTACATTCACGTTGCCAATACATTCAAATGAATGATCTACACCCCAACCAGTCATTTCGACAATGACTTGCTGGATTGGTTTATCGTAGTCTTTAGGGTTCAAGAAGTCCGTTGCGCCAAACTCTTTTGCCAGCACAAATTTATCTGGATTCATGTCAACCACAATAATACGTCCTGCTTTAGCTTGACGTGCGGCTTGTACGACTGCTAGACCAATACCACCTAAACCAAAGACCGCAACACTATCACCTTCTTGTACTTTAGCCGTGTTGTGTACTGCACCGATACCCGTTGTTACACCACAACCTAGTAAGCAGACATGTTCGTGATTGGCTTCAGGATTGATTTTAGCCAATGATACTTCTGCCACTACCGTGTATTCACTGAACGTTGAGCAGCCCATATAGTGGTAAATCGGTTGACCATTGTAGGAAAAACGAGTGGTGCCATCTGGCATTACGCCTCTACCTTGAGTTTCTCGAACGGAAATACACAAGTTCGATTTTCCAGATTTACAGAATAGGCACTCGCCACATTCAGCGGTGTAAAGTGGAATTACATGATCACCTGGTTTGACGCTAGTCACGCCTTCACCAACCTCAACTACGACACCAGCACCTTCATGCCCGAGAATAGCCGGAAAAACGCCTTCAGGATCATCGCCAGATAAAGTAAATGCGTCTGTATGACACACACCGGTATGGGAAATCTTGATTAATACTTCACCTTTCTTCGGTGGTGCAACATCAACTTCAACAATTTGAAGAGGTTGACCAGGACCAAACGCAACGGCAGCACGTGACTTCATGGAATAATTCCTTATACAGATCTATTTTAAATATGATTTTAGAATCTTGGCGATTTCAGCCAATTCTTCTTTTCGTTGTTGTTCTGTGGTTTCACCTGATACTAAAGTGTCCTTTAAATGAACCTCTAACATCTCATTCATTAGACCATTAATAGCACCACGCACAGAGCATATTTGTTGCAGAATCGCACCACATTCCACATTGTCTTCTAGCGCTTTTTCAATCGCTTGTGTCTGACCTTTGATCTTTCTGACGCGTAGAAGAATCTTTTTTTTGTCTTCAACCTGATTAGGCATCAGACCTCCTTATTTGCTAGCATTGATACTATAGTACCCCATAGTATAAGAAAAGCAATATTTTTTATAAATCGAAAATCAAAAAGACCTTTAGCGAAAATTTTCTATCCCTGTTTTTAGTTTTTTTAAATTAACATCGTAGAGCTGATGATGTGTGCTGAAATAACAGAACACTTTCACTTAGGATATTCTAGGCAACCAACTTATAAAAGTCCTCTGCCATTTGATTTGGTGTCTTAAAATCCAGTCCTTTCTGAATTCTCTGCTGATTATAAAATAGCTCTATGTATTTTGTAATATCTGCTTTGGCTTCTTCCCTCGTTTTATAATTGCGATGATGCACCAATTCGTTCTTTAATATTCCCCAGAAACTTTCAATTGGAGCATTATCATAACAGTCTCCTTTCTTACTCATCGAACCATGAAATCCATATTTTTCAATCATGTTACGATATTCATGACTGCAATATTGACTGCCTCTGTCTGAGTGAACAATTAATCCTTGTGGTGGTTTGCGATTCCTAATTGCCATATTCAGTGCATTGCAGACAAGTTGGGCTGTCATACGTTCACTTAAGCTATAACCAACCACTTGTTTGGTACAAAGGTCTTTTAAAGCCGCTAGATACAGCCATCCTTCAGCTGTCCATATGTATGTAATGTCACTTACCCACGCAATGTTGGGAGTAGTCGCTGTAAAGTTTTGCTCTAACAAATTGTTGTAAACAGAACGACTGTGATCGCTATTTGTTGTCCTTTTAAAACGTTTATGACGTTTACAATACAGTTGATTTAGCCTTTTTATACAACGGACTGCATACGCGCTAATTTGAGTGCCTTGTGACTGTAAGTACTTCGTTAAGCGAATATGACCATAACTTTCTTTAGTTTCTTGATGGGCTATTTTGACAAAGATTGTCTGTTGGTTTCTTTGAATAGCTCGTTTACTTAAGCCTTGCTTTACCCAATCATAAAACCTTGATATTGAAACTTTAAGCAGTCTAGCCATCATCGTTGTTGGGTAGGTGTTTTTGTACTCTTTCATGTAAGCGTACCTCACTGATTTTCCTTGGCAAAGTACGCTGCTGCTTTTTTAGAAACTCTTTCTCCATTTCGGCAGTTTTGAGTTGTTGTTTGAGCTTTTTATTTTCTTCGAGCAGAGCAACGAGGTCAGGTGAATATTGTTGTGTTCCCTCTAATGTTCCTGCTTTTGCTTTATTATACCAATTCGACAGCGTTTGCATGGAAACACCAAGTTGTCGTGCTGTTTCCGAGACATTTCCTTGATTTAACTCAATAGCCTTGATTGCTTCAGCTTTAAATTCTGCCGTATAAATCTTTTGTTTTTTGCTCATGGTAAACTCCTGATGAGTATGTTTAGCTTACCAAGTTAAAGTCTCCGTTTTTGTCAGCACACATCACATTCAGAAGGTTACTTATAATTAAAATGGATTTCTCCATACATACTGATCATACAGTCACGCTTGAATTATTAAAAACCTACCTTCGAATGTTCATCAAAAAACTTCATGCACCGAATGATAAAGTTCCACCCATTGTCGGTTTTGTTTGGAAATTAGAATACTCAGTATTAAAAAGTTACCACTATCATTTCCTATTTTTCATGGATGCGAATACTTTTACAGAAGATAAAAACTTTGCCTATAAACTTGGTGAATTATGGCAAAAAATAACCTTAAAAAAAGGAATCTATCAAAGCTTCAATCATGAAGAGCAAGTACGTAAAAATCTTGCTATTGGTATACTCACTCATGATGATCAAGAAAAAATTGACTCTCTAAATAAGATGATTTATCACATAACCAAAACAGAGCAGTTCATTCTTGAAAGAAGCCAAATTAATCAACGAACATTTGGCTACAGCACCCGCAAGTATGCAACAAGGTAAGTTGAATACTTTATAAAGATTTAGCTAGATGTTTCTTTAATTCTGTTCTTTTCTATTCATTCGACACATAAGGTCACGAATTACGTAAACCCTATATAAGTTTATTTTTTAAACAGTTGAATACCTTATTTCATACATTAATTTACAGCGTGCCGTTTCATCCTAAGGCTCTAATACAAGTGTTTTTTAATTCTTGGCAGCCTTGCTAGGAGTCTGTTTAATGTTGAACTAGAAAGAGGAAATCCGCATGCGTGCTCTTACCTATCATGGTGCTAGGGATGTACGAGTTGAATCTGTTCCAGATCCAGTGATTCAGGAACCAGATGACGTTATTTTAAGGGTGACAGCCACCGCCATCTGTGGCTCAGATCTGCATTTATACCGGGGAAAAATCCCGGCCACTGAAGACGGTGATATTTTCGGCCATGAATTTATGGGAATTGTAGAAGAAGTCGGCCCAGAAGTAACCGAAGTCAAAAAAGGTGATCGGGTAATTATTCCCTTTGTGATTGCATGCGGTCACTGTTTTTTCTGTGAACATGAACTCATGGCTGCCTGTGAAAATACCAATACCGGCCGTGGTGCAATTCTCAATAAAAAACAGATCCCACCAGGGGCAGCTTTATTTGGCTTTAGCCATTTGTATGGTGGTATACCGGGTGGTCAAGCTGAATATGTGCGGATCCCCAAGGGCAATGTCGGACCATTTAAAGTGCCAGGCTCCCTGCCTGATGAAAAAGTATTATTCCTGACCGATATTCTACCAACCGCCTGGCAAGCAGTAAACAATGCCCAAGTTGGTCGAGGTTCCAGTGTGGCGATTTATGGTGCTGGCCCAGTCGGTCTGCTGGCTGCTGCCTGTGCGCGGATGCTCGGTGCCGAGCAGATTTTTATGGTCGATCACCATCCTTATCGTCTGCGTTTCGCACATCAAACCTATGGAGTGATTCCGGTCAATTTTGATGAAGTCGATGCCGCTGAATTTATCATTCAAAATACCACGGGTTATCGTGGAGTCGATGCCGTCATTGATGCGGTCGGTTTTGAAGCCAAAGGCAGCATGCTGGAAACCGTAATGACTAACCTGAAATTAGAAGGTTCGAGTGGTTCAGCGTTAAGACAATGTATTGCAGCGGTCCGCCGCGGCGGTGTGGTGAGTGTACCTGGAGTTTATGCCGGTCCAATTCATGGCTTCCTGTTTGGTGATGCCTTTGACAAAGGTTTAACCTTTAAAATGGGACAAACTCATGTGCATAATTACTTGCCGCAGTTGCTAGAACATATTGAAAATGGAGATCTGTCTCCAGATCTGATCATTACCCATCGCATGAAACTGGAAGATGCTGCGGAAGGTTACCGTATTTTTGATAAAAAAGAAGAAGACTGTCGTAAAGTGATTCTGACGCCATAAATATGATTAAATGAAAGCGCCGTCAGGCGCTTTTTTATTTTTTATCATCATTTTATCAATCCTCTTTTTCTTGTTTTTAAGGGCTTTGTTGCACAAAGATTTGAAATGCAAAGCGCCCCTAATTGAGCCAAATTTAAGGCGTAACTTGGGTAAGTGGTCGACCTAATTCCGTAAATCTGTTAAGGACTGCTACACGTGCATGGATCTCATTCACTTGGCTATCAAAACTCCTTGCACTGAGTTTATCCCCTAATAATTTAATGCAGTTCATCTTAGTTTCAACCAAACTTCGCCGATGATAGCCTGACCATTTTTTCCATAGTGTCCTGCCTAAACGCTTAACTGTTCGAAGTAATTCATTTCGCTCTAGCGAGCTACTCTTTGTATCTTTCCATGGTTTCGCATTTTTTCTAGGTGGAATCACCGCATGCGCTTGCCGATCTGCAATGACCTGACGGCATTGCTTGGTGTCATAAGCTCCATCGGTATAAACAGAGTCAATCCTCTCATCTTGTGGAATCTGATTAAGTAAATCACCAAGCACCTGTGAATTACTGACATTATTGGTTGTAAGCTGAACTGCTCGTATTTGTAGGGTTTTAGAATCTATGCCAATATGAAGTTTACGCCATTGGCGACGATATTCAGGTCCATGTTTCTTGCGTTTCCATTCGCTCTCACCTAGAAACTTCATGCCTGTAGAGTCCATGAGTAGATGCAGCCCATCGCTACTTTTTTGGTAGCTGATTACAATATCAATATGCTTTTGTCTTCTACAAAGCGTGGTGTACGAATATCACTGATATTCGGGGCTGCTCATCCGCAAAGTTTAATCAGACTTTGCAAAAAGCCAGTAACCATACGTAAAGTCAGACGGAATAAGGATTTAATCATTAAGCAGCATTCGATGGCTGCGTCGGAGTATGTTTGATTTCGCCCTTGTTTGCCTTTTGATGGAGCATACCATTGCGTAGCAGGATCAAACCAAATGGCAATATTTCTGCGACTCATGAGTGCTCGGTTATATGCTGGCCAATTGGTTGTGCGGTAGATTTTCTGTGTAGGCTTCTTCATTTGAAAATTATATCGCTGAAAAAGCCGTTACAGATAGGTTTGTGCAACAAAGCCCATCGAGTGCTAAATTGCTTGCATTACTTGCAATGGCATCTGCCAAACGCCCTCTTCAATATAATTATACTCCCATATTACAAGCTTTATATCTATCTAGTTATCTACATTTCTATATTCCTATATTACTACATAACAATATTGAAAGTTACTTATAAAACAATATAATATCCTAACTATATTGCGTAGTAGCTCAGTAGGTAGAGCAGCGGACTGTTAATCCGTTGGTCACTGGTTCGAACCCAGTCTACGCAGCCAATCTCCTTATATGCTCCTCTTGTACTCAGGGACCGAAATGTCATACGCCGACAGAACACCGATGGCAAAATTCTTTGATGCGCTGGCTTATGAAAAGAATGAAGTAAAAGTTACGCACACAAAGGATAAAAAGGGCGTCCATGAGTCGATTCATGTGAAGTTAAGTAGTGGTTTTGCAAAATTTGAAAAGAACAATCAAAAATATGAATTTGTCTTTAATCATCAACACCAAGAAATTAATGAAGATTGCTTTACTTCCGTAAAAGAAAAGTTAGTTAAATAATTAACAATATTAATGGCTTATAATCTATGTAGATTTCTATCTATATTTCTATATTTCTACATAAATTTGTAATTGTTGATGCAAATTCACCGTTTGCACGTTTTTAAAATAGAAACGGCTATTTTGCATTTTGAAACGATTGCATTGCTTTTCGAGTAGTAAGCGTTTATATTCTCAATAGTAAAGTATTTTTATACATTTCTATTTATCACAGGCAGAATAGGTGCAGCGAAATGTTCACAAGAACGGTTCAAACCCTTAAAAATAGCACAGATCTTGTTCAAAGATTTGCTATGCCTGAAATTCATGAAGATTTTGAATTACGCCGTCTTTCTAATAAAGACCGCTATAAACACTACATTCTTATCTTCAAGAATGTAATCAACCAAAAGAAAGATTGGGAAGATGTAAAGGTCGTTGCTGAGATTCAGGAACGCAACCATAATCTTCGATTCAATATTAAGATTTCTAAACAGTATCCAGAACTTGCAGATTATGAAAAGCTTTTAGAAGCTAAAATTAATGCTATCATTAACAATAGCTCATTAGTAATTTCATAAGAAACAAGGATAACTGTGTCTCCTAGTCTTTTAACTCAAGATAATTATCAAAAACTTCTTGATCCGCTACCCCTAGACTTTGACTATGAAAAACCTATTGAAACTAGGTTTTTCTTTAATCAAGTATCTGATTCTATTTTTAAGTTTGTAGAACTTAAAGGCAATCCTGGCTGCGATTATAGTGGCTGCATTGAGGTGCATTATTGCCATTATAATGAAATGGCGAAAGGTGCCATGCTAGCGATAGCTGAAGACCATTGTGATCCTTATGAAGTTGCAGCCGAGGTATTTAAAGCCGGCTTGGACTACGATTATGAAAAACTAATAGGTCGATATACTTATAAGGATTTCACATTTCAGGATCATGAAGAGACCAAATTTGGCAAACAGATCAGAGGGGCATATATTGAAAAAGAATTTCAACAATTTAAAATTGCCACTTTCATTTATCAATTTCTGGCGAATAAATATTCACATTTAATAAGCGACAACCAACAAACCTATCAGGGACACAATTTATGGGTTTTAAGTGTTCTTAAATGGGGGAAGGTAAAAGCTTATGATTGTATTGAGCAAAAATTTATCAGTTCCTTCCATCCTATAGACGAGTCGAAAGGTTTCAAGCCGTGGTCAATTCCTTATAACTTTCCTGAGGAAAATGAAAAGTTTTTAATCATGGATTTTTGCGTGCGAACAGATGTTCCTCTTGCCAACGTAGTGTTAATCGCTCATGGTTAGAAATTTGATGAAGTTGCTTAAAATAAAGCTCGCTTATTGCGAGCTTTTTTGTTTGGATGGCTTGATAACCGATTTCTAAAACTGCTGATCCAAGTAATCGGCGTATTCCACAGATTTTCTACTTTTCTCTTTAAGAAGCAAAATAATCTCATTTCTTATGCCTGCAGGAATTGGGCGCTCTCTTGTTATCCATTGTCTAACTCTGCGTGGATCCACATCAATAGCGCGAGCCAATTCGCTTTGCCAATGCGTGCCGTAGAGTATTTCACCCGCCTGTCTTAATTCTTCCGGCGTCATGCGAGGCGTATCTTGATCAATCTCCATGATTGCCTTCCCAGCTTAATTAAGCCATCATATTATCCTATCTATTGATAGGTTCAAGTTACAATTGATCAATCAAACATTTGTAGCGATCAATATTTTCCTCGGAATTCTCAAGCTCTTCCGTCAAGAAAAACCACACCTCGTTGAATATATTCAATTTCTTTTGAACACCGGCTTTTATCATATGTGTAGCCATGCCAATGACAAGAAAAATTGCTACCCCTATCCAAAATGGCGGGAAAAACAAACAAAGGAACCCGATAATCAAGCAGCCATTTGAAATGTACTTAGTGTTTCTAAAGTTCTTTGTTTCTACCGAAATGTTTTCTTTTACCTCCGATAGGACGTTATTAAATTCTTCTTCGCCGACAAGTTGTTTAATGTGATCTTTAAGCGTCATCTTTTCAGGTTAAAGATCACATGTTTGAGCGCACTCTACAACGAAACATTAAAAACCTGAATCTTATATATCATGATACTGGCTCCTGTTAGGAGCCAAAAACTCACTTAAGATAGCCAGGTATGCCATACCCCCATTGCAATCATAGTTGCTCCGGTAAAACCGACAATACAATACCAAGCCTGCTTAATCTGCGCGATTACCATTTCCTGAATATACATGCTATTGGATAGTTGGGTTACCGACGAGCCTTCTAAATCTCTGCCTAAACTTATACCACGGTAGACCGATAACGCTACAAGTGCCATACCAATCAAGATCAACATAAGTCACCTCATATGTTCAATGTGATTAGTAGCGATAAATCAAAAAAAGACGTAGTTATAATTTTATGAAAGGGAACTAACGAGATTTTGAACATTTTTCGCCATCTTCTTAATATCCTCATCAGCCCGATTTACTTTAAATTCTAGTCGCTCAAGCGTAGTGGTAAGGCTTAAATATTTTTCTCGTTCTTCATCGGTTAAGATAGAAATAAAGGCGTCCTCTGGAGACATTGTAGTAAGTCTCGTTTGGTGCATATCCAAGTTTGCTCGTGCCTCAGATGCCTTCGCGGAAAGCTGGCGTAATCTAGCAGCCTTATTTCTTTCATTCTGCAACGCCGTAAATTTTGACATGAGTGAAAGAATCAGCAAAGCACCTAAAACAATAATTACAGCAAGCATGTAATAGACACTCCCTAATGACATATGCCCATTATAGTAACCCAAAACAGCTTAAAAACAGGCAAAATATGTTAAAAATCAGGCTAATCCGCGATAATTTGAATAGTGGTATATAAAATAATATAAACTACAACTTAGTTAATTGATTTTTAAGGCATTTTTATAGACTTTATCCTCGGCATTTTCCTTCAGGCAATTAAAGCTGATTTTGGTGTGAATTAATCGTTTTTATAACTCTACTCTATTTCGCGTTTTTAGAGCGTTTTAAGCAATTTTAAGCATAAGATATAAAGAGAGTCGTCTAAAGATGAAAAATGCGAAATACGCGAAACGGTGAAGAAATACGATAGCTTTTATGCCGGTTTGAAAGATACATGAGAAGAATCTCTAAAAACCCAAGTGAACCGCGCCTACATTTCCGAGAATAAGAAATATAAGAATGTTCTAAGAAAGTATATTTATATAATCGAAAACTCTCGGAATACCCAAGTACACCCAAGTCTCGGTAAACGTAGAGATAGAGATACGCGGCTAAAGAAAATCCTCAAACATATAAGAAGTGATAGAAATAAACATCAATATAGGCAAACACTTATGCACCAATACTTATAGAAATGTAGAAACCTAGATAGATAGAAATATCGAGGAAATATACAAGCAATCTATCTATATAGAAATGTAGAAAACTAGCAATACACAAAGCCAATCATATAGAGATAAAGAACAAGTAAAACTGTGTAGTAATGTAGAAATCTATATAGATAGATAACAATAGAACTATACGGATAGACATAGGTAAGCGTAGATAGAGATAGAACAGGTATAAGGAAAATAGCTCAATATTTATCTATATAGATATGTAGATAGATAAACAGGTATAAGGAGAGAGATAGAGGATATTAAGCACTTAATAGAGAGATAAGACGGTAAAACAAAGGCGAACGGAGTGAGCCAAAGAATTGTGTGTTTCAATCAATCGTCTTCCTAGCCATTCCTTTGACCAACAGAAAATATAAAAATCAAAACTTCGGGCGACATTCTTATTTTTATAACCAAGCACACCACGGCGCACATAGGTAAGCCGGTCAGCTTCACTTCCAGATTAGCCCATACCACTATTATACCTGCACCTCTCTATCTAGGGTTGAGGCAATGCACCAATCGCCACACATCGCCATCAACCAATAGGTATGCCTAGGCACTTATGTAGAAATATAGAAATCTATCTACACAGCTATATAAATGGATTTTTAGTTTTCTAGCTTTGTTTCCTGCTCTATCTCTATACACTGTTATGCATCTAAGTACACATAGAGTTTTACAGTCATGCCTATAAAACAAAACGAGCTAATGAGCGAGATGGTTAATGCAATCACTACACGCCTTAACGACCTCTATATTCAGTATTACAACGACTTTTTAAGCGTTGAGGCATTTGCACGTTATCACGGTCTATCTATAGAGGATATGCAAAAGCTGATTGATTTGGGCAGACATGTGAATCACAACAGTCTTTGGAAAGAGGATAAGTAATCATGTTATTTATTCATCCTGAATTACGCGCTAATGATTGAAGTTAGCGGTATTGGTATTCGAAAATTTAAAGTTATTCCATTGCCAGCGTAAAGTTGGCTTTTTGACGCTGTACCACGGCATACCAAGGCAAAAATAGGACAAACATGGCATGCCTAGGGGTTTACAATCTAGTGAGCGCTTACTATACTTCTGCCAAATGGGTTTTGGGTTGAGATTTTCTCCCCGACGCGATTTGCTTGATGGGGGTCGTGGCTTATACCGTGTCAGTGGTTTGCACTGTAAAGAAAAGTTCCTTTTCTTGTGGTGGAAATTGGCTAGGTTAGGTTACGTCTCCCCAAACTCTCTCCAAGATTTTCTAGGCAAAATTCTATGGGGGGGTTTGGGGGGGCGTTCCTTAACGTTAGTGGTTTCCGCTGTAAGAAAAGGGCATACCAAAATATAGAATATGGAATTTGAAAAATTAAAAACATTTCCTTAGAATTCCAAATCTATCGAATTAACATAACTTACAACAACTCTGCGTCTGAAAAACTCCTTTGCCCGACGTCCCTCTAGGTCGGGCTTTTTTTATGCTGGATCTTCAAAAATTCGCGGCGCGCATATTGAAAATTAAATTTCCCCACCTAAATACATGAATTAGTGAAATGCAAACTTACATTAACTAAATTTTGTTACACCTATTTCTTCTTGCTAATATTTTCTTCAACTAAATAAACAAGGAGTTTAATAATGCTAGTTAAGCGGAAAATGCTGAAAATTCGTCGCCTTGCAAGTAAAGGTAAATTAGCTCAATGGGGCTTTATATCAGCGAACCAAGCGCAAAAGATTGGGCTAGACAACGGTTTTGTCGTGATTCTTTCATTATTGCAGGGCAAACAGGTAGAACCGAAATTTACCCGCTATAAACTCAGTGATGATATCGGCAGCGAATATGGGATTGAAACGGATGCCGACCTTTCATCCATAGATCAAAGCATCATTGATGCCATTGGTGTAGCGGTCGGTGATATTTATGATGCTGCGGTAAATTATGATGAGAAAACCGCCTATGAAGATGAGCGGGAAGATTTCGAGCGTACCAATCTCATGTTTATAGATATTGAGACTGGTCATGCCTATGACTCAAATCTTAATGAAGCGGTAGGATGGGCATAGGCTCATCCTAATATTCCAAAACAGCCCACCAAAAAAAATCAAAACTTTGGCCGACATCCTATTTTTATAACCAAGCGCCACGCATCTATATAACCAAAGAGCGCCTAGCAGCTCCTTGGAATGCCACCTTCTTATCTTTAACAACCAAGGCAGACCTAGGACTCTAATCACTACCGGGTGCGCGCCCGAACCTCAAGAAAAACCGCCAGCAAACAACCCAATGCATGCCTAGAGAATGTCTGTATAAAGCATATAGATGAAACGCGCACGCACGCGAATAGCGGAGTTTATTTATTAGTGCAAGTTTTTTATTAATGAAAATTTCGATTAAATTTTATTTGCACTAAATAACTTTCAATCAATAAAAAACTTGCACTAAATTTTTATTTGCACTAATATTTAATCAAGCAATAAAGCTTACTAACAAAAGGTCAAAAATCATGAATGCACAAGTTAAAAACACAGAAATTCTAAACATCTTTGCAGACGTTAATTTTTCAGCTCATGAAGCACGTAATGCAATAGTTATAGATCAAGAGACAATAAAAGCGTATGCAAGACAGCAGAAAGTAACGAGCAAAGCAGTAGCAGTACAGCTTGATATAGCAAACGCGATCATAAACCGTATGAATAACAAGCTTGAGACAGAACAAAAAATATCAAGCACGTTATTCAGTGACTTAAAAGAAGCATGTTCACGCTCTATGCTTAATAAAATAGACACGCTTCAAAAAGCTAAGTTTGATTTATCAGATCTAGCAACAATCATCGCTCACACTGATAAATCACACATTGACTTTGTACAAGTGAAAGTCATTAGAAAAATCTTTCAAGCGATTACAGCTATCGCTGAAAACGACAGACGCAAGCTAGACGGTTACACAATGTCAATCTTGCTAAACTTATTACAGTACGGTTCACTTACGGTTAATGAATGTCGTTTATGCTGCACTACTGAAATACGCGCACAGTCGCATGAAAAGAAAGTAAGACAGTATTACTTATCAGCGCACAGCACAGCATCATCACAAGCGTCTAGCTCACGTATGACACTGAGAGCGCTTAATATCTGTAACGTTGTGAAGTCTGTAAAAGACAGTGAAATAACGTTTAATGAAAATTCTCAGTTTATTGAAGCAGTATTGTCATTCTTACAAATGAAAGAGAATACACAACAAGAATTAGAGCGCGTACAGCATGACATTAAGAAAGAGTTAAGCGAAAAACAAGCAAGCGCATAATTTAGTAATCAGTGATATTAGTAAGCACTTACTAATATCACTCTAATAGAGAGTAAGAACATGATTAGCAACGAACATAAACTATTAATCGCTGTGTTAATTATGAGACAAGATAACAAGCGTAATAAGTGAACATGCAAAGATAAAGAAATATAGTAAGTGATTACTATATTTCTTTATATATTAATATCGAAGTCCTAGAAAAAATGCGAATGTGTCGGGTGCATAGCCTGTGTCAATCGCGACCATTTTCCAAACACCCTTTCACCACCAGGCCTATATAACAAATACTTTACCCTTGCGCCGCTTAAATCCATACACTTATCCTTGTCCCAGTACGCCATGTCCATTATTCTTTTCAGGACGACTTTCTAATAATATTTAAGGATCAATATGAAAAGATTTTTTTTGGCTACTTTGATTTTAGTTTGTTCAAATGCAATGGCAGAAGGGGAGGGCCCGTTCGCCGAGTACACCGTGAAACCGAGCGAATCATTAAATGATATAGCCAAGCGTAACGGGACCACGTGGGCAAAGCTGGCAGAAGACAATGATCTCCCTGATCCACCAACTGTTTATGTTGGGCAAAAGCTGGCAATCATGAAAAAGATGAATAAGGACGAATATCTGGCTGCGATTGCAAAGACCCGACCAACGTGCTCAAGCAAAGAAGAATGTGACAAGAAAATGGAAGCTGCTCATTTGTGGGTGAGTAAATACGCTGATTACAAGATCAGAAGTTCAAATAACGTATTAATCGAAACATACGCTCCGCGCGAGTTCACTGGTGAGATCATCGTAAAGGTTTCTAAGGAGCCTTATGGGAAGGGAACCTATGCGATCGTGGCCAACATGTCATGCAATAATCCGAATATGACTAAGCCTTATGACTCGATGACCAGTTGCAAGAGAAACGTTTATAAGGAAATTATTAAGTTCAACGATTTCGTTAGTTCTTATTAGCTTTAAGCTATTTGACCAAGTATAGAGGGAAAAGATGGCTTCAAAGGATGATTTAAATTATGTTGCTTACCACATTATCGAAATTCTGGAAGAACAGGGTTTAGATAATTCTTATATTAACGAAAAAATAGATCGTCTTTACGAATTCGGCGAAAATAAAGCCGCTACATTGCTTTGGGCTTCAAACCAGCTCGATAGTAGAAATTTTAGATTACTTTTGGGCAAACTTAATTTAACTCCCGATCAAGTAAAGATATTTTGTCGCGTATTGAACAAGCTGAAAAAATATTTGGGCTACAATTTATTGAGCTAAGCTTTTTAATTACCTATGATATTCCGAATAAATTAATGCCCCATATATCACTTGGGGCATTTCTTACTGCACTTGGCCAGATTTAATTAACTCTAGCGCTTTTTTCTTCAATTCCTTCCTACGCTCTTTTTCAGCAATCTTTTCTTCGCGAATGGCTTCAATATGCACACCGAAAAGCTGATCAGACAGATTGCCACTTTCAAGCAAACGTGCAAAAGCGTCAACAATCTCGCCTTGAGTGAGTTTATGCTGTTTTGCCATATTTTCTAAGGTCTGGATTGTCTCTGGACGCAAAGTGATGGATGTTCGAACTAAACCTTTTTCTTTATAAAATTTGGAAGAGTTAGTAGCTGCCATTATTTGCTCCAATTAAAATTTGATGAAAATTAAAACTTGCATATTATAGTTATTATTGCATTGATCACGCTGAAATACCACAAAATAAAACGGGCTTGCCCAAAACATTGAACAAGCCCAGAACACTATGCAGCTTTTTTGAAACCGAGCTTTTCAAACTCGAAATTCGCAACGATATTCTCGCCAAAGCCGGGTGTTTCTCTGATGATCTGTAAACGCTGTCTAGCGTGAGATTTGAGCGTTGAATTGTGCTGGTCTGTGAAATCAACAATAAACGCAACGTTTGGACCGAATTTCTTAGCACGTAACCCGCGCCCAATACGCTGGCGTAAGGCAACTTCCGCTTTCCCACCACCGGCAAGAATAATCAACCCGACAGCAGGGACATCCACACCCACATCAAGAATTGTTGTTCCAATCAGTACATCAATATCCTTATTGGCAAGTTCGGTGAGCGCAGATTTACGTTCTCCCTGATCATCTTCACCGCGAATATATCTCGCTCTGATACCTATATCGTCAAACAGCTTCAATAGGGTGTCGCCATGCGAGGTATGCTGGACGAGAACCATCGCCGTCATGCCATATTCACGGGCTTTGAGAATTTCCATACAGATGGCATTGTTCCGCTCTTCGTTTTGCACGATTCCCAAGCGATAGGCAGCTTGCCAAGGGGTAATAGAGTGTAATTTGGCTGGCTTTTTCTTCAATTCGACGATTTTGAAGTAAGGCTTAGCAAGGATTCCGCGATCAATCAGCATTTTTTCCGTAACCTTGATGGCAATCGGTCCGGAACAAGCCATCAAACGCATATTTGACTCTTGGCTTTCACGCATGAACGGCGTTCCGGTCAATGCCAAGCGGTAATAGGCGTTTTTACAGTGGCGCATGATCTCGTAATACGAATTTCCACCTGCCTCATGTGCTTCTTCGAGAATTACGAACTCAAAAAGCTCCAAAAGCTTGATGGTTTGCTGTCTTACGAGTGATTTTTCCTTGAATTTTGCTTCTGCCTTAGCTTGCATCGCTGGCGCCTTGTCCTGAAGCTCCTTTTCATGTTGCAGTGCAAGGTTATGAAGCACTTTTTTGATTTCGGACTCGACTTTACCGACCTTAATTAGCTGTTTTTTAGTGTCCGAAATCTCTTTTTCGTGTTTTTTGACTACGTTGTCATAAAGGATCTGAAATTCCTTCTCTAAAGTCGTCTCTTCCAGCTTGGCGGCGAGGGTTTGAACCATTCCGACCGTCATTTTCTTGATGGAGAGCTGACCTTTTTCATTCACCTGTCCAAAACTGCCATCACCAATGACCGAACATGCAACGCCATTTGCTTCGAATGCATCTTTCATCTGATACATCAGAATCGAACGGGTTGTTAAAAACAAGGTAGGGCGGTTAATTCGGGCCTGACACAACATGGCAATGCGTGATTTACCGCCACCAGTAGCGACTTGAGCGATAATCTGGCCATGACGTACAAGACGATCCATAACTTCCGGCTGGTAATCGTAACGAGGGTCATATCCGTAACTATCTACCACTGGTCGGGCAGGTCCAAGTGGAGCGGGGAGGGGTTTTCGTGCGAGTTTTACTTCAAAACCTGCCTTCTTGAGTCGATCCGTAACATGGACTACAAATCCTGCTGGAAAAGAGCACTTGGCAAAGTCAAAAAATGACGATCTGCCATCCCAACGGTGCTGTCTAAACGCTAGAGTTTCTTCGGCGCCATCCACCAAATAACTAAGCGCCGACTGTACTTCAAGTTTCGCCTCAACAGGAGGCTTGTGTAGGATGGCATTTACGGCGTCATAAGCGATTGTTACAACTTTTCCCATTTCAATACCTTTTGCATTTGCTTAATATTTGGCTTAAATTATAAGTAAGCACTTACTAATATTTCAAAGTAGTTTCCTATGTCAGTTGAATATTTAGAAATCGACCCAGGAGAGCTTTGGCCTAATCCTTGGAATTCAAACGTCGTATCACCTGAAAACGAGCGAAAAATCGAAGAAGGTATTAAACGTCACGGTATGTTTAAGCCAATTATCGTTCGTACCCTTCTTGATGGCCGCTTACAGATCATTGGCGGTCAGCACCGAGCAATGATTGCTAAACGTCTTGGTCTACTCACTGTGCCGGTAATGAACCTTGGGCGCATTGACGAAGCCAGAGCAAAAGAGATCGGTCTAATCGACAACGGTCGTTATGGCGAAGATGACATCGTTAAGCTCAACGAAATTCTTCATGATCTTGGCGGTATCGATGAATTGATCGATGTAATGCCTTGGTCAAGTGAAGAAATCGACATCTTCTCTAGCACTAATATAGCGCTGGACGCTCTAAGCGATCTCGATTCGCCATCAGAGGAAGTTGAATTACCCAAGACAACCAAAGTTCAAACTCACCAAATCATGCGTTTCAAGGTTCCGATCGAGGACGTAGACGCAATTACCAAACTCATCGAGAAGACCATTAAGGCACAGGGCTTTACCGAATCCGACAGCTTGACGAATGCAGGGGATGCCTTGGTTTATCTCTTGGGAAGCAAGTAATGAAACCATATGAAGGATGGGATGGCTAATGACCGATTTATCTCAAAAAGGGCAGGTTCGAATGTACCGACGGGGTGGCCAATACCCTGTAGACCTTGAAGCAATCCAGTTTAATGGAAACAACGGCTCCGAAATTGAACTCTGGCTTGGGGTTCACTGCTCAACCCAAATGAAAACAGTAGCCAGAGTAGGGGGAAATACTGATGAAGACTTTTCCCTTGTCATTCCCGGCATTGGTACAGCCGAGGCAGGTGATTACATCGCTAAAAACCTAGATGGAACGGTGGTCATCCTCAAGCCAGACTATTTCGAGAGCGAGTTTCAGGAAGTTATCACTTTCAACACGCCTGAACAGGAACATGAAGGGGCGGTTCCCGAAGTAGATGACGGCGCCTTGAAGTTTTTGAAGAAGTTCTGCAATGGATACCGCATCGTTTCAACATGCGACCTAACAGAATTGCAGATTGCAGAAGCCAACGTAGAAGGTCGTCTCTATATCGAACCTGAAGGTGGCTTCGGATGGGTAGCGCTCCCTTGGGAATTAACTACCGTCAGGGATCGGCAACGCGAAAAGTTCTACCAGATCAACAAGCAGTTGATTGAGCAAACCGATACGCGGGTGGCCGAATGAGCGAACTAAAAATCCAAATGTGGATTGTTGACGATGTAAAGCCTTACGAACTCAACGCCAAAATCCACAGTGAAGAACAAGTCGCCAAGATTGCCGAGTCGATTGCCCGCTTCGGTTGGGATCAACCCATTGTGGTAGATAAAAATGGCGTAATCATCAAGGGGCATGGTCGCCGTCTTGCAGCCATCAAGTTAGGTTTAATCGAAGTACCTGTTCTGGTCCGCGATGACTTGAATGAAGAACAGGTGAAAGCTGCACGCTTGGCCGATAACCGAGTTGCCATTGGTGACATTGATGCCGACCTGCTCAAGCTGGAGCTGCAATCCATCAACATCGAGTTCCTTGAGGACATCTTCGACAGCAAGGAGCTGGAGTTCATGCAAGCCGACCTCTCCGAAATGAACGTCGATGTGATTGTTGATGATCTGGACAGCGCGGTAGCCGAGCAACAGCGCCATACGGCAAATGCAGTATCGGAATCGAACGAAAAACCTATCCGAATCGACAAGGTTTTAGGGTTCAGCGAAGTATCGGGCAAAGAATCACGTTCCATTCACTACTTTATGGCCATTGCAGAAGATGCAACTGGACTAGAAGGGAAGGACGCTTTCGTAACGTATATCAGCAAATTGGTGGAGAGCGCTTAATGGCTGTTTATAACATCGATGTCCGATACAAAACGTCAGTTGAGCGTACCGAACGTGTACTGGAAATTGCCGAGTCGTTCGGGTTGGGCTTAGATGCGAAGGAATTTGTGGTTTTCGATAACACGCCAATTGAAATCGAGCAGGGAGACATCGTTTACATCACTGGTCAGTCTGGTGGCGGTAAATCGACCCTGCTACGGAAGCTGGCGGAACAAATGGAACAAAGCGGCTTAAAAGTCGCTGACCTGAATGCCATTGAGCATGATGACCGTCCAATCGTCGACCAGATTGGCGAAACACTAAAAGACGCTCTGGATGTACTCACCATTGCCGGCATCACTGATGCCTATATCTGGCTAAACAAGTTTGATGCCCTCTCGGACGGCCAACGTTATCGCTTCAAACTGGCAAAACTGATTGAGAGCAAGGCGGACGTCTGGATTGCAGATGAATTTCTTGCCGTTCTTGATCGAACTGTTGCCAAAGTTGTTGCGTACAACATTCAGAAAATTGCCCGAAAACTCGGAACAACCGTACTGGTTGCCACAACGCATGACGACATGGTTGAAGACCTCAACCCAAGCCTCTTCATTGATAAGCGATACCGCGAAAAAGTGGTAATCACCAAAGCACCTGAAGGATTTAAACAAGTATGACTAATCGATCAAAAAAAGTTGTAACTAAAGACACTGTAGATGCTCATGAATTCGCGTCAGAAGCATCCGAAACTGTTGCAGAGCAAATCGTTCAAGCAGAAGTTGTGGAGCGTTCTGAGAGCGAACCAGCGCAAACCAAGCGCACATTAACCCTATATTCTTCAACCGTCTGCTCACCTTGCAAGACCATCAAGCCGATTCTGGAAAAACAAATGCTAGGTCGCGCAACCGAATACCATGTGCTGACCATTGATCCAAACAATATCGAACCTGAAATCAAACAGCAGTTTGAAGAAGCGGGCGTAACGCAAGTGCCTACCCTGATCTGCAAGGAAGATGGCAAAGAGGTAGGTCGTTTATCGGGATACAGTGGTGTTCGACCGCTACTCGATGTCTTGAAAGCTTGGGAAGTGATTTAACAAAGGGCGTTTAACGCCCTTACTTGATTGAGAAAGGTATGGAAAAGGTTTTACTCGATACACCAGATATTCTCGTTACTCGTAAATCACCTAAGCAAAACCACAACCTGTCATTGCTCAAGGACATCATTGTGGAGCCGGGTGACAAGAGTGACTGGGACCTTCTGCACGAATTGCACTACAAGGCAGAAACGCTGCCGATCGGTTCAAGGTTCTGGAAAGTAACCCTGCATGGCAAGACCATTGGTGTCGGGATTCTGGCTGTTCCCAAAATGTTGCTTTCGGGTCGTAATGACTTGTTCAAATATCTACGTCCAAACGTCAACGGCAAGGATACCCGCCTGATCAATAAAAGTCGGGCTGAATGGCTAAACGAAAATGTCTGCACCAATAGCCGACTTGTACTGGACACCATCTACCGTGGTTGCGGGATTGCGTATCGTGCCCAAAATTTAATGATGCGCATGGTGGATAGAAAACATACCGAGTTCCAAAGCTCGATGTCGAAATTCAATCCATTCGCGGAAAGGGCAGGCATCAAGTTCACCCCGCCTAAGCAGGCGACCAATTATCAACGCGGTGTGGACTTCTTTGTGAAATGGTTTGAAACCAAGCATCCGACAGATGTTGTGGGGATTCTGGAGGAGCTGAGCTCCAAACCCGAACCTATCAAAAAGAAGATCATCGCTGAAATGCGGAAGTTCTATTACCAATACAGCTCTTTGGAAAAATCCGGCAATAACCGGCTGAATGGTTTTAGCCGTGTAGAGAGCATGCCTGTCGAAAAGCTGCTAAAGAACATTCAACAACTGGTTTTTGCGTCTCCGTTATATGGGGTCTATACCAATCCTGACTTGATCTACAAAGCCAAACATCCTGAGCACGAGATTCCCAAACGGGTATCAATTTTGGCATTTGACTGTCAGAAACCAGACGAACCCCTAAATGTTGAACTCATTAAATCAAGAGGGCTTTTATTCGAATGCAATTAGGTCTAACCCCAAAACAGATCGAATTACTGACAAAGATTCGCGATAAAAATCCAGACGGTTCTTTGCTCTCAATCGAACAGCTTCATGACGCCGTGAGTTACACCTGCACCCGACAAGCCATTACATGCAGCCTAAATTTTCTGATTAAAAGAGGCCTGATTGAGAAGAGCGGGCAAAACGTGGTGAGAAACGGGCGTAGATTTACGGTCGTCAGCATCAAGCCATTGGGCGAGGAAATACTAAACGCCTATGTACCTTCGCTACGGCAGGTACTTGTAGAAAATGAGGATGAGGAAATTGAAAAAATCTTCTAAGGTAAAAAGCGTTAAGAAAACCTCGCCAAGTTGGTTCCGCACTCCGTACAATCGCTTATGGTATGTTTTGGTCCAAGACCCAAAACAATTCTTGGCTATGGAAGATGAAAGCCATCATGCGCTTTACGAGATTGCTAAAGAGCATTTTCAGTCCCATTTTAAAGCCATCACTTTCTATGCCGCCAACAATTCGGGCGAGTTGATTGCCGCGATCTATTATCCGAGGATGTTTGACGCTGACGAAAATGAGGTACTAACCGTGCTTTGCCATGAGTGTGTTCACATATGGCAGGAATTCGCGGAAAGCCTACATGAACACGAGCCTTCGCGTGAATTTGAGGCTTATACCATTGATGAGATTTTTGGAAACGTCCTGACTGAATACCGCAAGTTAGTGGAAATCAATAAAGCCCATACCGAGAGTAAAGCCATTAAACATAAAAAACAGCCCGACCTTGTTTAATTCCGACATTTGGGTAATTTGGGTTTTCCGCAACTCTTCGAATAATATATTATTAATAAGTGCTTACTTTATTGTATTATTAATATATTCGGAAAACTGCGGAACTCCCAAATGTCCCAAGTACAGGAAATCTTTCTTATCGGCGAAGATTTTGAGCCAGGCATCGTCGGAAATTCTGAAATTGATATTTTATTGGGCCATGACACGGCGATCTGTGGAGAGTTCGCAATCAGGAAGGAAGATGGCTATACACACTGTCCGGACTATTGCGAGGATAAGAATATAACTTTCAGGGAGTTATACAAATTAAACTTACATCCACTCATCCTTCCAGCCAGCCATGAATCCTCCAAAAGACGCTCTAAAAAAGCTTTAGAGAAAGCCGAACAGCTTCAAGACAAGTTTGTTGCAGTCTTTATTCTTGGCTCTGAATTTTACGTAACCAGACCATTTGAAAGTGAAAATACAGCACTAGCTTGCGTGCTTTGGTATGCGCTTGCTTATTACTCTTAAATAAAATTATTAATAAGCGCTTATTATTTACTTTTGGTTTTATTTTGCTTATCCTAGAGGCCATCGGACATGTTTGAAATGGTGCGTGTCTGACTTTTTAGAGGGCGCATATCATTTAGTAGCTGGTACGCGCCTTTTTTTTAGGTGATTGCATGACTGAAGAAACAGCCAACAAACGCAGATACCCTTCAGCAAGTGCTTGGGCAGAAGCAGAGGCGTTATGGGCTTCTGGTGATGTGACCCTAGAGGACTTAGCCAAGAAAGTCGGGGTAAGCGCAACTTCCGTTTCCCTTCACATGAAGAAGCGGAAAATCACGAAAGGGGAGAAGGCCAAGGAACATTCCGAGCGTATCTCCAAACAGGTCGCCGAAGATATTTTGTCAGAAGGGACCGTACATAGCCAAAGAATTAAGGAAACCAAAGAAGAACATTACAAGATGGCGACGGGTCTAGCTCGCCTGACTTGGAATGAAATTGTCACTGCCAAGGCAAAGGGCGGTGCTTATGCGGCGATTCAACAAAATTTAAAAGCACTAGAAATCGCTTCGAATGTTTTGGCAAAGATCCGCCAAGAACGGTACGCCGTTTTAGGTTTGGATAAGCCTGATGCTGTAGATGCTACTCAACTTCCGGAATTGGTAATTGAAGAATTGACGGCCGATCAGGTTCAACAATTGAAAGAGCGTGATTTCAACAATGGTAATTACGACTTTGAAGATGAGGACATGTTAGAGCCATCAAATGATTCAGGGGAATGATGGTTTTAGATGGCAGATAAGGTTCGGCTTTCATTGCATCCAAAGCAAATGGAAGTCTATCTTTCAAATGCTCGATTTCGCGTAGTGGTTGCTGGTCGCCGATGGGGTAAGACCAGCCTTTCGCGTACTCTGATTATCAGTAAAAGTAGAAAGCCAAGACAAAGAATCTGGTACGTAGCGCCAACTTACCGAATGGCAAAACAAATCATGTGGAAGGATTTGATTGAAGCCATTCCTAGGAAGTGGGTAGTTAAGATTAACCATTCAAGTCTATCTATTGAACTTGTTAATGGCACCCTGATTGAACTTAAAGGCGCTGATGACCCAGACTCTTTGCGTGGTGTGGGTATCGATTTCTTGGTATTGGACGAATTCCAAGACATTAGCGAAGAGGCATGGACACAATGTTTGCGTCCTACCCTTGCCTCTACAGGTGGTCATGCCATCTTTATCGGCACACCTAAAGCATATAACCAGTTATATACCGTCTATATGCAGGGACAAGACCCGAAAAAGGTCAAAGCTGGCCAATGGCAGTCATGGCAGTTCCCAACCATTACATCTCCATTTATTCCTGAATCGGAAATTGAAGCGGCTAGAGCCGATATGGATGAGAAATCATTCAAGCAGGAATTTTTGGCTTCCTTCGAAACCATGTCTGGACGTGTTTATTACCCGTTTGATCGTAAGGAACATGTCGGGAAATATCCTTTTGATCCAAAACTGCCAATCTGGATCGGCATGGACTTTAACATCGACCCAATGAGTACCGTCATCATGCAGCCGCAACCAAATGGCGAAGTTTGGGTGGTTGATGAGATTGTCCAGTTTGGCTCTAACACGGAAGAGATTTGTGAAGAGATTGAACGGAAATACTGGCGGTATATGAAACAGATTGTCATTTTCCCCGATCCTGCTGGCGGTCAACGCCAACATGCTCGTGGTGAGTCCGACTTGGACATCATGCGCGAGAAGGGATTTAAGAAAATTCTTTACAGAAGAAAGCACCCTGCAATTGCCGACAGGGTAAATGCAGTTAACCGCATGTTGAGAACTGCGGATGGAACAGTTGCATTAAGGGTTGATGAAAAATGTAAGCATTTGATCAATTCATTTGAACAGACCATCTACAAACCAGGTGGACGTGATGTTGATAAATCAGGTGGTGTAGAACACAGTGCCGACGCCATTGGATATGCAATCGAACACCAATTCCCACTTCGTAAGATTGAAATTAAAGGCGTTTCAATTTAACCTATATTATTAGTAAGCGCTTACTAATATTTTGAAGGCGATAAGATGACAACCGAACTATCCTCATACGACCGACATGCAATAAGTTCGACCGCTTCCTCAGAAGAAGCGAATGACCCTCTTGTACGTTTAGTATCACGTCGTCATCCACTATATGAAGCCATGTCCAAACACTGGATGTTTATGGATGACACCTATAGCGGTGGCAGAGAATGGTTTAATCATCATATCTTCAAATACATCAAAGAGGGTGATGCCGAATTCAAGGATCGTATCTCACGCGCTTATCGTTTCAACCATACCCGCGAAGTTGTAGATTTAATTAATAAATATTTATTCAAGCAGGAAATCACCCGCAATAAGGTAGATGCTCCTGCCGACGTGGTGAAGTTTTGGAAAAACTGCACCAAGAGCGGCTTGACGATTAATGATTTCGTTCGCCAGATCAGTAAGAAAACCTCAATTTACGGTCGTATTGGGGTAGTTATTGATATGGATGCGGTACCAGAAGATCAAAGACCCTTAAACAAACGGGAAGAAAAGGAAGCTGGGCTATCTGCTTACGCCTACATCATCACTCCGCTTCAAATGCTGGATTATTCGTTTGATGATCACGGCAAATTAAACTGGATGCTGATTCATGAAGTGGTTCGCGATGATGAGGATCCACTAAATTCAACAGGCAAGGCGATTCACCGCTTCCGCTTATGGACGAAAACGGAATGGAAACTGTTCGAAAAGCAGAATGATGATCAGAACGGCAAGATTACGATTAAAGAGATTGATCGAGGTAGCAATACCATTGGTGAAGTCCCAATCATTCTGGCTGACAACATCATTTCAGACGAAGAATATTCTGCACCATCCCTGATCGATGACATCGCCTATCTGGACAGGGCGGTTGCCAATTATCTATCAAACCTTGACGCCATCATTCAGGACCAAACCTTCAGCCAGTTAGCCATGCCAGTACAAGGCATGCTGCCGGGCGATGAAAGCGAGAAAAAGCTCATTGAAATGGGCACCAAACGTCTCTTTACCTATGATGGGTCTGATGGCGCAAAACCTTACTACCTATCGCCTGATGTAAAGCAGGCTGACCTGATCATTCAAGTGGTCACCAAAATCATTAACGAAATCTATCACACCGTTGGGTTGGCCGGCGAAAGAACCAAACAGGATAACGCCGTAGGTATCGACAATAGTTCTGGTGTAGCTAAAGCCTATGACTTTGAACGGGTAAACGCATTGTTAGCAGCGAAGGCAGATAGCCTTGAAGCGATTGAAAACAAAATCGTTGATCTGGTTTGCAAACGTCATGGGGTCAAATTGAAGGAAGACAGCACTCCTTTAGTTTCATATCCAGATAACTTCGATACACGCGGCTTATACGACGAATTTGATATTGCTGCACGCCTGATGCTGATTGATGCACCAGAAACCATTCGCAGACATCAAATGGAGTCCATTGTTGAAAAGCTCTTTCCTCAATTAAGCAAGGCGTTGAAAGACGAAATGCTACGCGACCTAAAGAACTGGCCGACAGACCCTTTGGAAGAGTTGACCAACAGAACTACCGATACGACGGGAGAGGGGAATCTAAAGCGTAACATTACACGCTCCTCTTCCGGCACACCAACCAAACCATCGTCCAATAGCTCAACAAAGGCGAACAAAAAAACTCGCCAAGGGCAAGTGACAGAATCAACAAGCTAAGAGAACAGCGAGATTTTAGCTAAGAGAACAGCGGAGACACATTATGCCTTTATGGATGCAATTACTTATTAACGGCGGCGTTTTACGAAACCCAGCAGACGGCGAGGGAAATGACCTCGGCGGTGGCGGTGAGGGCGGCGGTAACAATGACGATGTTACTGACGATGACGATCAGGGCAAAGAGGCTGATTCGGAAAAAGATAAAGATGATGCCGATGAGCAAAAAGACAAACAGCCTAATGGTGGTAAAAACAAGCTTACCGACAAAGAAGCTGAATTAATCAAGGAAGTAATGAAACGCAAGGATCGTGAAAAGAAGCTTCTTCAAGAATTTGACGAATTCAAACGCCAGTTTGCAGACATTGATCCAGAATTGGCACGTAAGGCAATTGCCGCTCAAAAAGAAAAAGAAACTCGTGAGCTGGAAGAAAAAGGGGAATACGAGCGCGTTAAGCAAAGTATGGCCCAACAGCATCAGGCAGAAGTTAATCGTCTGCAACAACAAATTAAAGACTTACAACAACAGTTGGGAAGCAAGGATAGCCAGATCAATGAATTAACTATCGGCTCTAACTTCTCACGTTCCGCATACATTGCAGAGGAATTGACCTTAACCCCAAATAAGGCGCGTGCTTTATATGGCGCACACTTTGAAATCGAAAATGGAGAAGTGATTGGCTATGACAAACCTCGCGGCGCTGCAAATCGTACTGCATTGGTTGACAGTTATGGCAATCCGTTATCTTTCGACAAAGCGATGCAAAAAATCATCGAAGCAGATCCAGAGCGAGACACCTTGATCCGCTCTAAAGTTAATCCTGGAGCTGGCTCAAAAACCAAGCAAGAAAATAAAGGTTTGCAGAAAGAGCAACCTAAGACTTCCTTGGAAAAAATCATGGCTGGCTTAAGGGGTGAAAGTTAATATTTTCACTAAAAATTATTAGTAAGCGCTTATTGATAATCAAATAGGCGTTTGCTAATATTTGACCAGTAACCATCGGCGCTAGAGAGAGTTAGTTCGTCCGAAGAAAGCTAATCAGTAAATGGAGCATTATTAATGCCTTTATTGCGCGAAGAAGCGGAAAAACTCTCGAACAACCAACTTGTTCAAGGCGTTGTTGAAGAAATCATTGACCGCGATGACCTTTTTGCCATTTTGCCTTTTACACAAGTAAATGGTAAGGCATATGTTTACAACCGTGAAAAAACCCTTGGTGGTGCCAACTGGCTTGATCCTAATGAAGTGATCGAAGAAGAAGGCTCAACATTCGACGAAGTGACAGCGCATTTACGCATCTTAGCTGGTGACGTTGATGTTGATAAATTCTTAGACTCTACAATGGGTGATACGAACGCTCAAAAGGCGATTCAAATCAAGCAAAAGGCCAAAGGTGTTGCTCGCGAATTCCACCGTACTTTGGCTCGTGGTGATTCGAAAACTAACGCGAAAGAGTTTGACGGCTTTGACAAGCTTGTAACCTCTACTCAAATCGTTGACGCTGGTGCTGACGGCAATCCATTAACTCTTACCATGTTGGACGAATTGTGTGACGCTGTGCCGAATGGCGCAGACGTGATCGTAATGCGTCGTGGTACGATCCGTGCCTACCGTGCATTGCTTCGTGCAACCTATGGTACTGATGCCGTAATGCAACAGTTATCTAACTTTGGTCGCCCAATGCTTACTCACAACGGTATTCCTATCATCATGAATGATTGGATTGCCGGCGATGAAGTGAAAGGCACGAACTCAAAAACCACTTCGATTTATGCTGTACGCTTAAATGAAGTTGACGGTTTACACGGCCTTTATGGTGGTGGAAATGCAGGTATCGTTGTTGAAGACATCGGTACAGTGCAAAACAAAGATGCTACTCGTACACGTATCAAGTGGTACTGTGGTTTAGCTCTTAAATCCACTCGCTCAATTGCAGCAATTCGTGGCGTGACTAATATTTAACTATAAATATTAGTTAGCACTTATTGATAAAAAAGAGACTAGAAATAGTCTCTTTTTTATTGAAAGCATTATTTATATTGATTGTTTAAATATTAGTTATAACTTATTATTTAACTAAAATGGCAGGTTGGATTAAGCATGAAATTAAAATTAACCGGAGCTGGATTCGAAAATTATACAGGTCAAATGGGCGTGGTATTTTTTGAAAATGGCTTATCGAAATATGACGTGATGCCTAATGATGCAATTCGCATTGCAAGTACCATTGGCGCAGTATGGGAAAACGGCGATCCCGCGAATTTAGGTGCAATTCATACACAGAACCTTATGACTCCCGCACCTGATATTCGCCAACAGTCGGGACTTGAATTGCTGCACTCGATTACTGGTCATGCTCACTTAAATGCAGATCAGGTTCAGCAGCATTCCGATCAGGTTGCCAGTTTAACGACTGGGGTAGAAAAGCAGGAAAGTACAGCCAAGAAAGCGGAACCTAAATACACTCAGGAAGCTTTGGAAAAGATTGCTGATGAAAGTGGCATTGCGGGATTACGCGAGATTGCAGCCGAATTTAATGTCAAAGGCAATTCAATTGCCACATTAATCAAAGCCATCATGAATGCACAGGAATAATACCTGATGAATTACTACCTTGCCGGAACGTCAGTATCTCTTCCTATCAACTTTGTCGATGACGACGGAAATCCCCTTGAAGTGACCCAAGGAAGCTACCGTATTGTCGATCAAAACGGTGTAGAGATTAAGCCAAAGGCCGAATTCGATGTCACCCAAACCAAGGTAACTGTAGAGGCTGAATATAACCAGATTCCCGCTCTCAACCCTATGGAAATCAAGGTTGAGGACATGGACTCAATTGAGATCGATCATTTGCGTATTCTCCAATTTGATCTAATCAATCGGGATGGGAATACCTATGCGTTTGACGTCAGCTACCTCATTTCACCAAGAGAACGGTTGATTGTAGGTTTAAACAGTTTTCAGACATTAAATCAGGCAAAGCTGACAGCATTGACGATGCCGGAAACGGAAGTTTTCCTCACAGAAGGCGAAGTTCGTAAGGTAGCGGCTTTGATTGAGGCGAGACAGCGGATTTGCACGCTCAATATTCCAAGTGTCAATTTACGAGCCACGACACCATCCGCCTACCAGAAGCTATCAGAGCAATTTAAGGCTGCCTTGAGAAAGGCGCAAGTTGCGGAAGCGAATGCAATTCTTGGCGGTGGTGATCCCATCGAATTAGCTCTTGCACAGGGCCTTAAATCCAAAACCATTGGCGAAACCCATGAGAGCTATATCGGTGGGCGACAACTCAGGTTAGCGGTTAGCAAGGCAACTCTAAGATATTTGAGTGGCTTTGTATCGACAAGCAAGGTTATTGCGAGGGTTTAAAATGGACGAACAAAAGCGCTATTTGTTGGATTATTTCTCAATGAGATTCACGAGTCTCATGGATAATTATGTTATGGCAATAAATGGCGCTTTTTTCACTACAAGGCGCGCAGGCTATACGCCTTCGCAGTATCAGATTGAAAACGCCAAGAATTTTGTGGCTAACGCACATTATTTATTCCTTGAAGCTGCTGGCAACACTCTTGAGCAGATTGCATCAAATTTGGACGCTCAAGAGGTGGCTTACAACATGTTCGAACTTGAACATGTCAAAAATCAACTTGTATCTATTTCCATTGATATGTTGCGCCAAGCGAACCGCGCAATTTCTACAGGAATCCAAAACAAGGCGATTGAACTGCTTGGAAAGAATAATGCTCACGGCGCAATGGGCTTGTTAGTACAAAAGAAAATGGCTGAACTGGAAATTACCGCAACAGATAGTGCAGGGCGTAAATGGAGAGAGCCATCTAGTCTTGTAAAAACCATCGTTCGGGATTTCATTTATCAATCACTTGTAGATCACCAGATTAAGGCATTGCATGAATCTGGCATTGACCTGATTGCTGTACCTGACATTGATAAGCCTGTGTCCATTCAAGGGCAGGCAGGTTATGTGGCTTTAAAAGACGTAAGACATCACTTCCATCCGAATGGATATGACTTACCTGTAGGCTACACAGATGTTCACACCTAATCAGTTCTGCTTCGTTCGGGCAAGGAATGGCTATGATCACTTCGGTTTAGCCAAATTTGGGCTAAGACGAAAGGAACGTTGCGCCATCGTCAAGATGATTCAGCAAAGCAACAAGACCTCAGTTCGTGCGGACTCGTCTGCTTCGCGCGGCAACGCAAGGGAAGTGGTTGCAGATCTGGTCATTTTGCTTGAACCCAAAACCACGGCAACCATTGACTCAATCATTGAGTTTGGTGGGGACATGTATGTGGTGAAATCAGTCCATAAACGGTTTGATATTCGCGGCAAGCATGATCACACCGAAGCGGCATGTACCTACTGGAGTGATAACGAATGAATCCACTAATTCCTATCGCTCAAATGCTCAATGATGCAGGGGTCGCCACTTTAGGGCAAAACCTGTTTATCAACATGATGCCAATTTCCGTAACAAACGGAATCCTGCTAAGGAATCCAATCAACGGAACCAAAATTGATCATGAGTTAAAGGGTCATTACAACACCGAATTCAAGGTCATTGTAAGGACCACCAATTATGAGACGGGTTATAAATTGATGAAGAAGGTATTCAAGCTTCTTACACTGGATAACCATTTTGTTGAAGGTATGCACATTAAACAATGTTATCCGGACAATGAGCCAATCGAATATCCGATCTCAGAAGGGAACACTCTCGAACTGGCATCAGACTTCAAGATTGCCTTTAGCGAGATTACCTAATGGCCCGAAAGAACCTTCAGACCACAGGACTCAATGAGCTTCGCAAGAAACTCACCAAGTTAAGTGAAATGCCAAATGTTCTGGATTCCGAGCTAGGCAGTATTGCCAAACAGATGCGCGATACTGCCAAGGCTATGGCACCCATTGAATATGGTGGATTACGCGAATCGATCAAATATCGTCGGGTCGGTTATGAACGTAACAAGCTAGGACAGTTCTTTAAGGGAGGCTTGGGTCAGCATACCGTTTACGTTAATTTGAATCAGCCGAGTCGCGGAGCAACGGTTGCAAAGTATTTCTTCTTTGTACACGAGCACATGAGCGTCGGTCGTACTGGAGGAGAGTTCCAGCCTTCCGAATATTCCGTGATGAATAGCGCACTACTTGGCGAAGTTGCGGGCGGTCGATTCATGGAACGGGCCAGAGTCAAATACGAAGTGCAAATTACCAAACTTTTGCAGCACAGAGCGGACGAGTTTATTAAAACTTTGTTCTAGTGAAAGTGTTTAAATTCCAAACATTATGGTATTCTTGGCAATGCAATTATTAGTAAGCGCTTATTAATAGTATTGGAGTAATGTATGGCTAACAACGATACCTCAAACGTTAAGCTTGGTGTATGTAAAGTCTTCTTTGGCGGTGTTGATCTTGGCTTCACCAAAGGTGGCGTTGAAGTGACGGTAGAAACTGAAACCCACGAAGTTCAAGTAGACCAATACGGTAATACCCCAATTTCTGAATATGTAATGGGTCGTACCATTACCGTAGCCGTTCCTTTGGCTGAAACCACGTTAGATAACCTTGTTGCCACTATGCCGGGTGCAAAACTGGTAACAGATTCAACAGCCGGAACTTCAAAAGCCATTGTACCTACAGGCGTTGGCGTGAACTTGCTTGATTTCGCTGACGAGTTGGTATTGGTTCCTAAAGGCGTAAACGGCTCATTGAACTACAACGATGCAGTACGCGTTCCTAAAGCGGCAACTCCGGGTGCCATGACCTTTGCTTATAAGCTTGATGAAGAACGAATCTTCAACTGTAACTTCAAAGGCTACCCAGTCATTGAAGGCAATGATGAAGTGCTTTATCAGGTCGGCACAGTTACACCACCAGCAGCTAAAGCTTAATTTTCTCACAATATATTAGTAAGCACTTACTAATATATTTATGCAGCCTCATACCCGTGAGGCTGCTTTATAAGATTTTTCAGGAAGTTCGCTTATGAAATTACTCAACCTAGATCCATTAGTTAAATCAGTAGAAAAACGTGTAGTCGTCGTAAATGGAAAAAATCACGAAATCCGCACATTGAATGTGGAGCAGTTTCTCCAAATCGTCGATGAGTCCAAGTCGATTGTGGAACGCGCAGAAAAGGGCGAATTCACATTGGCAGATGAAGTTCGCTTAACGAGAAAAGTCGTCGGCTTGGCTATTCCAACCATGACGGAAGAAGAAATCAACAAGCTTGACGTAAGCCAGATTCAAGCCATTGCTGAATTTGCAAAAGGCAACGACGTCGAAGGGGTAGAGGAAGTCTCATCCGAAGAGACTCAGGAAGACCCAGAGGGAAAGTAGAAGTATTGGCAATCGATTTTGGCTTCATCTTTTGCCAAATCATGCACTTCTATTCAATGAGCTATGAATGCGTATTGAAACTACCAATACGCATTTTCTGGCTTCTTAGCAAAAACATTCAACGCATTCAGGCCAGAAACGACTTACGCCATCTAAACGTTTCTACAGCAGCCACGTTTGGTGCGGCAGCGTTCATGAGCGGTAACAGTAAATCTACCTTGACCAAAGACGTTACCGACCAATTACTCGCGGAACGGGGGGATGTCGTAAAAGTTAAATCAAATCCATTAGAAGCCAAATTGGACAGAGACGGTCTTGAAATGCTGCGAAGACTTAGCGCACCGAGGCAGTAAATATGGCTGGCGAAATTAACAATACGCTCAAACTTGATGTCAATCAATTTGACCAAGCTATTCAAAAGGCATCAGATCGCCTAGATAAGCTAGACAGCAATCTGGGGAAAACCAACGCTTCCGTCGAAAGCTTGGAGAAGATTCTTAGTGGTTTGGGCGGAGATATTCGCCAGCTCTCTTCCTCATTCAAAACGCTTGATGACAATCTGGCAGCTTCCTTGAAAATGTTAAGTGGGGTTCAGAAAAATACTGACTCACTTTCACGCTCATTGGATAGCGTAGACAAATCGGCATCAAAAACTGCCAAAACCACAGCGCAAGCAGCCAAAAGTATTGAAAATTTGGCTGACTTTACGCAAGCCTACGAGAAAAAGCTCAAAAATTTAAACCCACTTTTGAATAGAGTTTCAAAGGGTCAGCAGATTCTTGAGGCACACGCAAAAGCGACTGGTGACGAACTAGAGAAGCAATCAAAACGAACACTTGCGAATAACGCTAGAGCTTTACAGGCTGAGATTAAGAATAACGAGAAGCTGCTCGCTGAACGCCGTGAAATGGCTTATAAGGCCGCACAGATTCAGAAACGTGCGGAAGTTAATTTAGCAGTACAGCAAAAACTTTATAACGGCACATTCTTCGGCAAGAACAAGAATTCCACTTCTGAAAAAGCAGTGGAAATGCGCGCAAATATTGAATTGTGGCGTAAAGAGGCAGATGCGGCCAAGCTTGTTAAGGAGCAAATCAAGTCTGTCATTCGTGATATTGAATATCAAAATGGCGAGCTGCAAAAAGGTGTAAACCTGCTCAATCAGCAGATTGAACGCACCCGCGCACTTAAAAACCAGCAATCTGTAGAACAAGCCAAATCCCGTCAGGAACAAAAGAGCCTAGACACAGCACGTAAACGCCAAGAGCTTGAAAAGAGAACCGAGGCTTGGTGGAAAGAAGCGCTCTTTAACCGTGAACGAAGAGAGGAAGAGGCTGAGCGCAGACGCATTGAAAAACGACGTCAATTAGAGCAGGAGTATTCAAACTGGTTTAATCGCGAACTCGACAAACGCGAACGCCGAGAAGCCGATGCACGCCTAAAACAGCGCCCTCTAATTCGAAACATCGATGAAGAACGCCAAGCTCAGACACGAACTGCGGATGCTCGTCGTAAGCTGGAACTTGATTATACGGGTTGGTGGACAAGAACGCTCAATAACCGAGATCAAGCTGCTCAACGCGCTGCCGAGCAGGCGGAACGTGACGCTCATCGCGTGAGAATGCAGCAGCTTAATGAAGAGCGTAAGGCTCAAGAGCTATTGCATCGAGAGCAAATGTCTGTTGCCAAAGACCTTGCCGCAATGTACGCAAGTATCAAGATCAATCAAGGTCTAGGCGGCGCTGTACACAAAAATATGGAATTAGAGCAATCTAAATTCCGTCTATCATTGTGGAATCTTCCAAAAGAAGAACAAGAACGATTCCTTCAAAAATCCAGAGATTTAACCAAGACTGAGAAATATCTCACCAATACAGAAGCCATTGATGCCCGTCTTGACGCTATGGCTGCAATGGGTGGCAACCACGAAAAGACCATTGATGCCACATTAGCAACTGCTACCCGTGTGGCTCACATCTTACGTGCAACGGGTAATGAAACAGGTTCAAACAGCGACCTAGTGAAAAACTTGTACGGATTCGCCGAATCCCGCCAAGTCATGAACAATGTCGATGAAATTAACAAATCATTCGAGACGCTGTTAAAAATCTCCAATATTTCAAACGGCAAAATCAAAATTGCCGACGTTGAAACCATTGCGCGTAACATGGGCGGTATGCGAGCTGACGTCTCAGCCGATGGCTGGTTAAAAATCGCAGCGCTTGGTGAGCAGTTCAAGACCGCTGGTGGTGGTAACGGTGGTGGCGGGGGTATCGCAACCGTAGGTACGATGCTCAAGATGATGGGTTTATACGGTTCGGGTAAGACAATTACCAATCGTGCCGTAACCGATCTGATGGGCGCCGATATCCTCAACGAATTCAAGGACGGCGATGCTGAGAAGGCGTTCAGAGAAAACGCTAAAAATATCAAAGAATTTACCAAAATGATGAAGAACGCGGGCTTCAAGGACTTGAAGTCGATGGGCGAAGATCCGGTTAAGTTCTTCTCATCTTTACGCGGTCAGATTCTTGATTACATGATGCGTGAAGATAACTTCACCCGCTTCTTTGGTGAAGGGACCAAGCGTTGGACCTACAACCAGAAAGGTCAGATGATCAACAGCGAAGGCAAAGTTGTTGATCCGAATGAACAAAACAAAATTGAGCGCACGGGCTTTACTCGTTGGGCTTCTGGCATGGGCTGGTCAAATAAAACCGTAGACGGTTTGACCACCATGTTAGATAAACGCTTCATTGACCGCGCAAATGAAGTGGCAGAAAGCGCTAAACGTTCAGCAGAAAGTCAGCAGGCCCTAAAAGAAGCTCAAGACACATTAAAGGGTAGCACAGACAACCTAATGGCTTCATTGGGACGTTTGGCTGAATCATTTGCTCCGCTTCTACCTTTTTTAACGGGCTTCGTTAATGGTCTAACCAAAGCGGTAGACGGCATTGCAAACTTGATGAATTTGCATCCCGCAATTGCCATTGTGACAGGTCTTGGAGCTGGTTTTGGCGCCCTAACCTTAGCGACAAGTTTATTTTTTGGGAAATTAAGCCTAGTTAGTCGCCTAGTTACAACACTCCTTCCTGCATTGGGTGGCTTGGGTAAGACTGCTCAAACCTCTTCCGGTCAATTGGCTACCGCAACAAGCACTGCAAATAACTTAGGGCAGGCGGTATCAAAAATGGGCGATGGCACAAAAAATGTTGTGCCTAAAGTTTCCAATATGAGTACACGCGTCCTTGGCATTTTGGGCGGCATGTTACGCTGGGCAGGCTGGGTCGGGTTAGGACTTCTTGTAGGTCAAATGTTCATTTCTTGGCTTGATAGCGTCAACAAGAATGAAACCCCGTTAAGATCATCCTTCCAACGGTTAGTGCAAGGCTTACGGGATGACCTGATCGCAGGGTTAAAAGGTCTACATACCATCTGGAACAATGCTTTAATCCAGTTAGGCATTGATACAGAAAACGCACGCCGTAATCTCCGTGATTTGGCAAACTACAAAGGCGAAGTTTTAAAAATCCCAGTTAAAGGTGTAACGGCTGAAGAGGGCGGTGGCTTTACCTCAACACCTGCAACCCGTGAACTTGGCAAGAAAATCACCAAATTGCTTGAGAAGCGGGAGCTTGTACAAAAGGGGAAAGGCTTCTTAACGAATGCGCTTGACGGTGGCAAACAGCAATTAAAAGAAATTGACGATATGCTTGCCGGGTACAGACGCGGCATGAAATTAGGCGGGCTGGTTTATATCGAGAAAGGCCCATACGCTGGACAAGTCGTTCTTAAAAAGGACATTGAAAAGAACGCCAAGCTTCTCAAAAATAAGCAGAAGCAAGCTGCTGCCGCTAAAACTTCGTCTGCAACCTCTACAGGAAGTGTATTACCTACACCGTCAAATCTTGCCGATTATTCTGCACCGGCAATTGGTTCTGGTGGAGGCTCAACGCCTAAAGAGAAAACTGGACGAGGTTACGATCGCCAATGGAACAACCTATATCGTGCTGATGTTGAGAAAGCCTTGTTGGGCGCTCAAGACCGCGAGACTGATATTAGTGAAATTCTCGGTCAGCCTGTTGACTACCTCAAGAGAGCGAAGAACGACTTTATCGAGCGTTGGATGAGCGGAAAATGGGATGACAATAATGACCCACGCTCACGTCCATTCACGAAGGGTACATACAATCCTGATACAGGTTGGACTAAGGATCAAATTGACTGGGACGGCATGTACAAAGGTCAACATGTCAATGAGTTCCTTAACGCCCAAATGAAGAAGTTGATGGCCGATGACTACAAGGCATCAATTCAGTTTGCCGCTGAAAGATCGGCTTCAACAGATGAGGACTTTAAGAACGTCCTTGATCAATTTGTCGAGAATGACACCAAGAAATCTGATGCCTTAATGGCTTTAGAACGTCAGTTCGCCCGTTATGAAGTGCGTAATCCAATGGCACTTCAAGCAGGCGGTTATAACGACTTCAAGGACTTTGCGCTTAACCATCAGGTGGCCAAGGACACTTTATCCAAAGCTTATGAGTCTAAAAACATCAATAAACAACTCTCCATTGACCTAATGGATAGTGAAGTTGATCGACGTCAATCTTCTGCCGACTATGCGTATGATGAAGTTGCCAAGGAGATCAATGAGCAGCGTAAGGCGCTAGAAAAGCGGATTCAGATTACCAAAACCATGATGGAAAACGATGAGGCTGCCAAGAAGGAATATGCAGAACTCATCAAAGCCAAAGAGCTGGCTGAAGAGGAATTCACCAAGCGCTTAATGCTTGAAAATGAAAAGCGTGTTCGCGCCTCTGAATCCGCAACACAGCAGATGCTACGCCAATACCGTGATCTGAAAGTCGGTATTGAAAGCATTAACCAGAAGTGGACAGAAAGTGCTATCGACTCAGTTGCCGACCTCATTACAGGACGGATGAGTTTCAAGGACTTCGACTGGCGTCAAATTGGATCTGATATTTTTGCCGATTATGCAAAAGTCTTTGTAAAAGATTCAGCAAGTAAGCTAATTACCAACGTAATGGGTAACCAATCCATTTTTGATCTTGGTAAATCCTTATTGAGCGGTAAAGCTGCTGGCGGAATGGGCTGGGCATCAGACTTGCTAAATAGATGGCGCGGTTTAGGTCCTTATGCTCCGGCTGTTGACCCAAATACAGGCGAATCTACAAGTGCTGCGGTCAATACTGAAATTACTGACACTATACCGCTATTTGACAAACTACGCGCTACCTTAAATCCACTGACTCAAGGATTAAGTTCATTATGGGAAAATGTCAGCAGCGCATCACAGGGTCTTTGGACTTTTGCGTCAGATGCTATCAGCAAGGCAATTAATGCTTTGTTCCAATGGGCAACAAGCCTGTTAGCATCAAGCACAGCTTCCAGCGGCTCATCGGGCGGTAACTGGTTAGGTACATTGTTCCAAGTCGGAATGGCCGCTTATGGAGCTTACAGCGGTGCAGGAGCAGGTATTGGAGACATTAGTAGCGGTGCTTCATATCAAGTCGGCGGTGGCTTCAACAGCGCTGTAGGTTGGAGTGGTACATCACAGTTCGCCAAGGGTGGAATTTTTACCAACTCTATCGTGAATGAACCTACACCGTTTATGTTTGCCAAGGGTGGAAGTTTTGCAAACGGTCTGATGGGAGAAGCAGGGCCAGAAGCAATCATGCCGCTTACTCGCGATTCATCGGGCAGACTCGGTGTTTCCATGTTGGGAGCGGGTGACGCTTCAAACGACATGCAAAATCACGTTCAAATCCAAATCACCGTAAACAACGATGGAAGCTCTTCTACAAGCGCATCTGGCGGTGATGCTCAAGAATATAAACAAATGGCGAAGCAGGTCGAAGCCATTGTCATGAGCACCTTGGACAAACAAAGCAGACCGGGAGGAAGATTATATAAGAAATAATATAATTACCCCTTTAATATTAGTAAGCGCTTACTTATAATTAGGTGGGCGCTTAATTTCATTCTGAGTCTTATGGAATTTATTTGGAAGCCCGATTTGGGCGCTGAAAAGTCGAAAAAACCTTCCGTCTCTACGGTCAAGTTTAATGATGGCTACGAAGCCCGTATTCCAAATTCTATTAACCCAAGTTTGCGGGTATGGAACTGCACCTTTACCAACAACCTGCAAACGGCAAATGAAATTGACGAGTTTCTTAACAAAGCCAATGGCACAACCGCGTTTGATTGGATTGACCCACAAGGCAAAAAGGGCAAGTTCGTCTGCCGCGAATGGAAGATGAATCAAATCAAATTTGGTGTTTTTCAGATTACCGCAGTGCTTGAAGAGGTTTATGAATAATGGGCGAGAAAATCGCTGTAGCTGAAATTCAATCGTTGTCACCAACAGCAGAAGTTGAACTGTTTGTTATTGATACAACTAAATTTGGGGGCGATGTTATTCGTTTTTGTTCTGGCGTAAATGCGTTTCACCAACCGATCTACTGGCAGGGAGAACGCTATGACCCTTTGCCTATTGAAGCAAGTGACTTTGATGTAAGCAGTCAGGGCACTTTGCCTACGCCTAAGCTAATTCTGGCAAACGTAAGTGGCTTATTTTCGTCACTTGCGGCGGAGCTGGACAACCTTATTGGATGCAAGGTTATCCGTAAACGTACATTTGGCCGCTTCCTTGACGAAGTGAACTTTCCTAATGGAAATCCCGAAGCCGACCCAACGCAACATTTGCCAGATCAAATTTGGTTTATTGATCGAAAGGTTAATGAAAGCCGCGTTTCAATTGAATGGGAATTGGCATCAGCCTTTGATTTCCAAGGCGTTCAACTACCTTTCGGTCAGGTGACCAAGAATGCATGTCGCTGGCAGTACCGTTCGCCAGACTGCGGTTGGACAGGCGGTTATTTCACAAAGGATGACAAGCCGACAGATGACCCGAATCTTGATGCCTGCGGGAAACGGGTTAGCTCTTGTACTTGCCGATTTGGTGAAAATGCCGTTCTTCCATACGGCGCATTCCCAGGGGTGCAGCGCGTATGATCGACACACGCCTACTTAATGAAATTAAACAACATGCGATGGATTGTTATCCAAATGAAGCTTGTGGCTTTATTGTTGTCAATAAATATAAGTTAGCGCTTACTATAAAATGTCGTAACGATTCGCCGTTCCCGAAAACTCAGTTTCTTATTAATCCCGATGAGTATCTTCGCGCAGAACAGGAAGGTGAAATTGTTGGTGTATGGCATACGCATACCAATGGCAATCCGAAGCCAACCGAATCTGATTTGGCCGGCTGTGAAGTGACAGGCTTGCCTTGGTACATGCTAATGGTCGAGAAGAAAGGGGACGAATTCCACTTTAACGATCTCGTAGAGTTTTCACCAACCGGATATGAAGCCCCATACGAAGGTCGTCCATATGTATATGGCTCTTTCGATTGCTGGACGCTTTGCCGCGACTTTTACCTACGTGAGTTTGGTATCGAACTTCGTGACTACCCGCGTGTAGAGAAGTTCTGGACCAATGAAGAAACCAATTACTTCATCAATAAGTACGAAGAAGTAGGGCTTGTCGATGTGACAAATCAGCCCCTTCAGTACGGCGACATTCTCTTCATTCAAACCGACGGAAGTGGCAACCCGAACCACGCAGCCATTTATGTCGGTACAGAAAAAATCCTTCATCACTGCGAGGGTCGTTTATCTCGCTACGACGCCTATGTCTACGGCTCCTACTGGCTTAAGCACACTGTTAAGCAAATGAGGCACAAAAGTAAATGTTAGTCGATGTTTATTTGCATGGAGAACTTGGAAAGAAATTTGGCAAAAAGTGGAGCGTTGCCGCGCGAGGTCCAAGTCACGCTTTAAGACTTATCAACGCAAATACCTCTGGTTCATTGGTCAACTGGTTGCGTGAAAAAGCAGCCAAATTCGCTCATTACCGCGTTTTATGCGAATTCCAAGATGGAACCAAGCGTCAATTATCTGATGAGGATTTTGGCTTGGTTCACGGTGAACTCAAAACCATTCGTTTTGTACCTGTGGTTGTCGGTGCAGGTGGTAATGGTGTCTTGCAAACAGTGGTCGGTGTTGTCCTTCTAGTTGCCAGTATTTGGTATCCAGCTTTATTACCAACAGCATTCGGGATGCTCGCAGGCGGTATCTCTCAATTACTTGCGCCTAAACCTAAGAAAAATGGCGAGTCCCAACGAAGAACGTCCCATTACTTCAATGGCACTGAACAGACCGAAGTTCAGGGCGGACCAATTCAGCTCATTTACGGCAGATGTCTAGTTCAGGGAACGCCTATTTCAGTCGCTATGTCGATTGACCAGTTGTTGTTTGAAGGCGAATAAGCAAGTTAATTTGGGAATGATGTATGAACGCTAAAATTAAGAAATTTGGTTTTCCTTTACCAATTGCAGGGGCTTCTGGAGGCAGCAAAAGCCCTTCCGTGCCGAGAGAAGATCCAGATAACCTTCAATCTAGCGCGTATGTAAATATCATTGATCTAATTGGCGAAGGTCAAATCGGTGGTCTGGTCGATAACGTTGACGGCGACAGTCTTACCGAAAAAGAAAAATCAATCTTTTTTGATGGAACACGCTTACGTCATACAAACGGTGAACTGAACTTCGCGAATGTGTCTTGGGCGGAACGGGTCGGTTTACAGCGACAAGACTACATCGAAGGATTTGGCGAAGGGGTAGAGACTCCTTTTTACAAAAACGTACAGCTTAAATCCGGCATCCCTAGCGCATTTACGGTTTCAAACCCGAATGCAGATCGCGTTCGCATCATTTTGGCCGTGAACTCTCTTTTGTCTACCGATCGCAGCTCCGGCGATACCTATGGCACTTCCGTAGAGTTCCAAATCAAGTTGTCGGTAAACAACGGCCCTTATGAAATCCTTGCAACTAAAAAAATCACTGGTAAAACAACATCACGTTATCAGCGTTCTTTCTCTTTCGACCTTCCAAAAAAGAAAGCTGACGGTACACCAATTACCGCTTGGTCATTCCAGATCACAAGAACAACCCCAGATTCAAATTCATCGTACCTTCAAAACACAACATTCTTCGAGAGTTACTCGGAAGTTGAATTAACCAAGTTTTCATATCCAAACGTTGCATTGGTCGCTACCCGATTCAGTTCAGAAACGTTTAGTTCAATTCCTAAACGTGAGTATCTGGTAGATGGTCTATTAATCAAGGTTCCGTCAAACCGCAATAAAGACGGGTCATACACAGGGCCTTGGGATGGTACTTTCAAGCTTGAGTCATCAAGTAACCCTGCATGGATTCTGTATGACCTGTTACTTAGCAAACGTTACGGTCTAGGCGAATACATTACGCCTGAAATGATCGACGAAAGCCGTTTGTATGTAATTGGTCAGTATTGCGATCAGCTTGTAGACGACGGTTTTGGCAACAAAGAACCGCGATACACAATTAACTGCGTTATCAATACTCGTGTTGAAGCGTATGACCTCATTGTCGATATTTGCTCGGCATTTAACGGCATGGCGTATTGGGCAGGCCATATGGTGGGCTTTACCATCGATGCGCCAGGCACTCCGCAAATGCTGTTCAACAATACCAATATTGTTGGCGATTTCTCTTATCAGGGAACTTCGAATAAAGACCGTCATTCAGTCGCGGTAGTTACATGGAATGATCCGAATGACGACTACAAACAAGTTCCAGAAGTAGTTGAAGACCCTGAACTCATTGAACGCTATGGCATTCGCAAAACAGAAGTCATGGCATTCGGGTGTACGTCACGCGGTCAAGCTGCTCGTTATGGCCGTTGGTTGCTATACAGCGAGCACCAACAGTCAGAAACAATCACATTCAATGTCGGCATTGATGCAGCTCTCCTATTGCCGGGTGATTTGATTTACGTTCAAGACCGTGACCGCGCGGGTAAACGTTTTGGTGGACGTTTACTAGATTGCACAGCCAAACAGGCAGTTCTTGATGATCTGGTTGATTTTGGGGAATTTACTGATTTGACGCTTGTGATCCGTTTAGAAGATGGGTCATTAGCAGAGCGCGTAATTGCTTCTCATACCAAAAAGACAGTAACCGTTTCTGGACACACCAAAGAAGTAACAGTGGTGGAATGGGCTGAAGCCTTGACGGTTATGCCTGTCAAATACGCTTTATGGATTATCAAAGCGGCAGAATTACAACCAGTAATCGCTCGCGTTGTAAACGTTGCTCAAGGTGAAGAAAAGGGCACTTATAACATTACTGCCGTTCCTCACAATCCTAACAAGTATCAATCTATTGAAAATGATTTGATGCTTGATGTTCCGCCGACTTCAATCTTGAACTCTCGCAATCAGGAACCTCCTGCAAGTGTCGAGATTAAGAGTGAAATTATTACCACTCAAAATGTCGCAAAAACTCGCCTCGTTATTAGCTGGAAAGAAGCGAAAAATGCAGCGCGTTATGAAGTCGAATGGAAACGCAATGATGGCAACTGGGTCAAGCTTCCACAGACCACTTCATTAAGTATTGAGGTTGAGGATGTATACGCGGGAGCCTATACAGCTCGCGTTGTTGCGTACAACCTTTTTGGCGCACGTTCTTATCCGAAGTATTCAACAAGCACCGACGTAAAAGGAAAAGTTGGCAAGCCAACTAATGTCCTTTCTTTGACAACCACGCCGTTATTGTTCGGCATGAAGCTCGATTGGGTTTATCCGGCAGGTAACTCTGACCTATCACATGTTGTCATTGAAGTGAGTGATCGGGCTGATGGTTCAAACCCTAGATTGCTCGGTAATGTTTCATATCCTACAAACACCTTGACTATTCAGGGATTACAGGGCGGTCTTGATCAATGGTACAGAACGAAAACCGTTGATAAGTCTGGCAATGAAAGTGATTGGTCGAACTTCGTTAAAGGCACGACTGGAAATGACCCAGATCAGGTACTTGATCTAATCTCTGGTCAAATTGGAGAAAGCGACCTTGCAACTGAATTACAGGGCAAGATTGAAAATTCAGTAACCGTATCTGAAGCCGCAAAGATTGTTGCTGACAACGCTCAAACGGCAGCAACAAACGCACAAACAGCAGCGACAGATGCCAAAACAGCAGCTTCCGAAGCTCAAAAAGCAGCAAGCTCTGCCCAGACACAAGCGTCATCGGCTCAACAAATCGCTAGTGAAGCAAGTGCAACAGCGGCTAACGCCAAAAATGCAGCAGACCAAGCGGTAACGGCTGCAAATCAAGCAAAAACAGCCGCAGATAATGCAGCGACAACGGCAGCTACGGCAAGTTCTACTGCATCAAAAGCTCAAACTACGGCAAACGATGCAGCCGCAGCCGCATCAAAAGTTGCTTCTGATTTAACAACCTCAACAAATCAGTTGAATAAGAAAATTGCTGATGAAACTGATGCACGCACAGTGGCAATTTCTAAACTGAATGATGGCCTGACAATTGAAACATCTCAGCGTAAGACAGAAGATGCGGCGCTGTTAAGCAATATTGAGACCTATAAGTCGAGCACAAATGGCACTTTGTCTAGTCTGCAAACGCAAATTAATACCAACGCGACAAATACAAGCGCAAATACATCAAAAATTTCTTCGCTTGACTCTCGTTTAACCACAAACGAAGGCAAAACAGCAGATGCGATTAATGCAGCGGCAACAGCTCAACAAACCGCAAGTTCAGCGGTAGACAAGGCTAATGCTGTTGCAAACTCCGTTACTGCTCTTAAATCAGAATTAAGCAGCGGAAAAGGCATTAATAACATTGTAGCTCCCTTCTCGGATCCGCAAGAACTTCCAGCTCTTGGTGGGGCGAGTCGTACCGTAGCTTTGGTGGACTCTGCGTTACGTCGAAACGGCAAGGCTTACAAAGTGTCATTCACGGCGGCGGCTCATTATGTGTATTTCGGCACCGCTCAAGCCGCTCTAGCACCATCACAAATGGCGATGCAAGTTGAAGCGGGGCGCGCTTATACATTTAGCGTTTGGTTGAAGGCTTTATCAACAGCCGTTCCGTCATTCCGTTTCAACATCCTGTGGTTTATTCGTGACCCTAGCACTGGAAACATCACAACAAATGCCGGAATCATTTTTCCACAAGGTCAAACAGATTCTTACATTGCTCCGAACGCTAACGGCCAACGATACTCATTTAGACCAGTCAACTCACCTGCAAATGCAATCGGCGCTACCGTCTATGTCGTAGGTAACCCTTCAGGGCCTTCTGCCGGCGAATACCTCATCGATATGTTGATGCTTGAAGAGTCTGTCGGTTCCGAAAAGCCTGCTTCTACGTGGACGGCGGGTCCTGCTGATCTAAATGCGATTAAGAATGCCTTAGATACAAACGCTGTAGCAATCAACAACCTAATTACACGCGTTTCGAACAACGAGGGGAAAATTACATCTCAAGGCAATTTGATCACGCAACTAAACAACAGCATTAATACGATTAATGGAACCCTTTCAAACAAAGCGGATGCTACAGCTTTAAATGCATTAACAACTCGCGTTTCTAATGCTGAGGGGCAAATTTCATCACAAGGGTCGTCAATTGTCTCTCTTCAAAACGATCTAGCATCTACCAACAAAGCCGTTTCAACCAAAGCTGACTCAAGCGCTCTCAATTCTTTGGATTCAAAAGTCTCAGAAATTGATGGCCGAGTAACAAGTAATGCCAACGCTGTTACATCTCTTCAAGGTAGTGTTTCGAGCATTGAGAAAGGACTTTCAACCAAAGCAGACGCATCTGCATTAAACAACTACTACACAAAAACTGAGGCTGATTCTGCCGCCTCTGGCGCAATCGACAAGTTCAACAGTCAATTGACGATTGGTGGTGTAAACGTTGTTGCGAACTCCGAAGCTCCTCGCACTTCAACTGCCGCAACGAATCGCGAATATTTACTGTATGAACGTAGCGCCGAATTAAAAGCGTTCTATGACGAAAACCTTGAGAAGCCAATCACGATTTCGTTTGAAATGAGCGTTCCTGTGGCTGGACCGGTTCAAGTTTATTCGTCAAATGGTTCTGCTCACCAATTCGTTACTTCCGTTAATGCAATTATCGTAAATCAATTTGCCAAATATTCAGTAACAGTTAGTCCAAAAGCGCATACGGCAAGTACAACTGTTTCGACAATTGAGTTCTATGGAACGTATGGAACTGGCCGTATCCCGACGATTCGTAAATTACAAATTGAAGCGGGCACAAAGGCTACCGCTTGGAGTCCAAGCCCTCGTGATACAAAGGCTGCAATTGACGCCAATGCTTCTGCAATTCAAACGACCCAAACAAAAGTTGACAATATCGATGGTCGGCTAACCACTGCTACAGATTCGATTACGTCACTAAATTCGCGCATGTCTACAGCCGAAGGAAATATCAACAGCACAAATACTGCGGTTGGTGGACTTTCGACACGCATGGCAACCGCTGAGGGCAAGATCACCAATCAAAGTGATTCAATTGCATCGCTACAAAATAGCGTCACCTCAATCAATGGAACACTGGCAAACAAAGCCGATTCAAGCGCGGTCAATAACTTAACTAGCCGAGTGGAAACAGCCGAGGGCAAGATTTCAAGTCAAAGCGGGCAGATTACTTCGCTTAGCAATAGCCTTGATCTAACAAACAGTAACTTGAACGACGTAAACGTTCTGGCGCGACTGTTATCTCTTGGCAAGCCTCTACGCGACGATCCAACTTTCAAAACGACCTCTGCTGGTGGTTTATCTGCATACAGTTTCCCTGCGGGAACTTCATGGGTTAAGCAAACTAAGTCAACAGACAACCCAACTGGCTCAACCCATGAAATGTTGATCAAAGCAACTCAAGCGTTGGGTGGTGGTTGGTATCCAACTGCACCTACGCTTGTACTCACTGCAAATAAAACCTTCTTAATTAAACAAATTATTAAGATGCCAGTGGGTACAAAATTACAAGCCATCGGTAATGCTACGGGTACGGGTGGATACATCCGAATCTTGGGTAATGATCTAGGAACTGGCAAATTTGAAACGTACTACTCTGTCGTACAAGGTGGGGCTGATTTAAGTGGCTCTACTATTCAAGGTCATTTCCGCGTAATTGCCGGTACTAACCCGCCAGTACCAACGGTTGATAATCCAGTCTTTGTGATTCTTGCTTCATACGAAGTATTTGATGTAACGGCTGTAAACGACACCATTCCAAAAGCTTATAGCGATGCTATTGCAGCCAATGCGAATGCGATTAACACCCTGTCAAACACTGTCAGCCAGCAGGGTAATACCATTACTTCCCATAGTAATTCTATTACTCAACTAAATAACAGCATTTCAAGCATCAACGGCGCACTTTCGAGTAAAGCGGATGCGAGCGCATTACAGTCGCTTGATTCAAAAGTAACACTAATCGACGGCAAAGTTACATCTAACTCTTCTGCATTAACAGCGTTGCAAAGCAGCTTTGAGGGAATTCCAAATCAAGGCGTGAACTTGCTCGGCCCTGAAATTTCCAACCCAATCGAAAAGCCAAATTGGATTTCAGGTCTTCCATTTGAAGTTATTCAATCACCAGATACGGTGAATGTGCGTGCGTTCCAATTCACGATGCCTGCCAACACCACTAGCGGCACTTACTTCAACATTGGTGGCGGCCAAGTTCCGCGACAGTGGCTAACAGAAGGTACATACATTTTTAGTTTTGTTGCCAAAACTGTTGGCGGGACACCACCGCATGCTATTGAGTGGCAACTCTACAATGTAGATAGTACACGCCTGCGCTTTAATATTACCGCAACATTAACCCGCTATAGCGGGGTGTTCACGGTGCCCGCTGGTGGTGCCGCTGCATGTATGCTGTTAATCGGAAACCCTACAGGCAAACCTGCGGGACAAGTTATCAATATCGAAAGAATGATGCTTGAACGGCAAGTTGGCAACAACACAACCCCTTCGGCTTGGATTGCAGGTAGCGACCCAACCGGAATGATTCTTTCAACGCAAGCCAAGGCGACTGATTTATTCAACACAGCCACTAGCCAAAACGCCGCGACTGCGGGACGCGTCACTAGCCTCGAAAGTCGCATGACGACCACAGAAGGCAATTTAAACAAAAAGGCTGATGCTTCTGCGCTTCAAAACCTCGACACGAAAGTTACGAATGTCGATGGCAAAGTAACGTCAAATACCAATGCCATTACAGCTTTAAGTTCAACTTTAAGCAACGCTACTTCAAGCATTTCAATGAATGCGGGTAATGCACAGGGCGATTGGACATTCTTTAATACGTCAGGCGAATACTCAATTGTTGCACAAGCGGATGGCCAAGCGGGTCGTGTTATTCAACTTGGAAATAATGCTGGCAATGATATTGTTTGGATGCATCCGAATAACTTCATTCCTTTTGATGCAACTAAGACATATCGACTTCGTGCGCGGTATCGCCGTCGTGCCGGAACAGGCACAATTTACCTCGGTGTCTCTCAGAAAACCCCAGACAAGGCACTATACGTAACAACAGCCAACGCATTATCGGGCGATATGGGGTCTTCTAACTATGTTGTTAATGCGCACGCACCTGCGATCGATGAATGGCAAGAAATCGTTGCGTATATCAAAGGTCGATCAGCAGGAGCAGCATCGGGTTCAGGCTCAAAAACAAGCCCACGTACTGTTTCACAACAAGCAGGCTTCATCACGCCGATGTTTATTGCAAACTATTCGGCGCAAACGGGCATTGTTGAGCTTGATTACCTAATTCTGGAAGATGCAGAGGCAATTGTTGGCAATGATGCAAATGCATCAGCGATTAGCGCTCTTGATACCAAAGTATCAGAAGTTGATGGACGCTTAACGACAGCAACAAATTCAATCACTTCGCTTAACTCTCGTATGAGTGCAGCAGAAGGGAATATCTCAGCGGCAAACTCGGCTCTAAGCGGTCTTTCAACGAGAATGACGGCTGCTGAAAATGGTTTAACCAATCAAAGTAATGCGATTACTAATTTAAGTAACAGCTTAACGGTTACAACCAATACAGCGAACGCTGCATTGCCTAAGATTCAGGGCGGTACTGGCGCAGCTAAGTTATTTAGAGGCGTTCTTGTATGGCAGCAAAACGGCGCAAATCTAACTGGCAATATCGTAATCCAAACGCCAATTACCTTCACAAATAAAATGTTCCGACTTTCACTTACTGGCTATAACTACTTGGCCGCTAAGAATGAAATTAATCTGAACATTGGGGGCTATGCATATTCGGGCACCTCTCTGCTTCAACATGGAGTGGTAAATTCGGGCACCATGCCAATTCGAGTTCGCATGGGTGTCCGAAATGGCACAGTAGTCGTTATTTTAACTTCTCAGGCACCAGGCGCTTACTGGCAATATCCAAAATTCAATATCGACGCTGAAATTGGCTACACAACTCCACCAGATAGTTGGGCCGATGGTTGGTCAGCTAGTTTCATGGCTGAGGCAGACCTCGCATCTAATGGCATTTCTGCAATCATTGAGCCGTCTTTATTAGACATTTCAACAACGCTTAATGCCACTGCTTCTGCAATTAGTAATCTGACAAATACTGTGTCTCAACAGGGCGATACAATTACTTCTCACAGTAATTCTATTACCACCTTAACCAACAAGATTACTAACAATGATTTATCGAATCTTGTTCTTAATCCTGATTTCGTAGACCCGAAAAGCGATTGGACATCTGGCGTAATTGTTGATGCGACTGACGCAGCGCCTAACCCGCCTTCTGCAAAAGCATTAAGACTGAATAACCGTGATAGTTATTACGGTCCTTTCGTCAAATGTAATGTTGGCGACATGTTCTATGTTTCGGCTTGGTTTGCGACGCCAAATACATCAGCAACCGCTTCTGCCGTGCTTGGTTTCAATACTCGGAACAGCGCAGGCACTTACACTTGGTATAGCGTTGCCATTAAGTCTACGGACAAAAATGCTTGGGGTATGGTGGAAGGTTATTTCACTGTGCCAAATGGCATGGTTGATATTCGACCTTGGCTTCAAGTAAGTATTGCTGCGTCAGAAGCAGCGGGGCAGCAATGGCATGTTACGAACATTCAAGTACGTAACATTACAGGTAATAAGAAGTTAGCAACCGACTTGCAAGCAACCTCGTCCGCCGTAACTGATTTAACTTCAAAAGTTACAAACATCGACGGTCGTTTAACTTCGGCATCAAATAATATCGTTACGCTCAACAATAGCGTTACAAACATCAATGCCACCCTCGCCCAGAAGGCAGATGCGACAGCCTTAAATTCGCTCTCTAATCGAGTAACCACTGCGGAGGGGAATATCACAAGCCAAGGTAATTCAATTACCTCATTGACTAATTCCCTAGCGGTTAGTGGAAAGGCGGGCACAAACCTTCTCATCAAATCCAATGTAGTTGGCACTTATGATGGTGTCTCATACCCACACCATACATACAAACTCGGTGAAGATTGGGAAGTTGGGGCTACATATACTTTAATTTGGTGTGCTGAACATAAACGAGGGACTGGCGATACAAACTCATCACTTGCTGTATACGCAGGTGGTGGCTCACAACATCTGCAAGCCGTAGTAAATACGAATGGTAAGGTTGTCAGCAAAGTTACCTTTGTTAAAAACAGCGCAGTTGCCTCTGGCCCAATTATCCACTTCTACATGCTCAACCGTCCGACAGCCGACAAGGGTAGCGTTGGTACGGTTTATTGGGCGGTGCTTGTAAAAGGCGATGTACTCACGACTGATGCTTGGATTCCAAGCCCATATGATTATATCCCTGATAGCAATGCAAATGCCGCTGCTATCGCAAATCTTACTAATACAGTAAGTCAGCAAGGCAATACTATTACATCAAATAGCAGCAGCATTACCTCGCTCACTAATCAAATCGGTAACACGAAGTCATATTCGCTGGTGACTTTCCGTAACGGCTCTGCCGTTGGCATGCCAAAGGCGGCTGGCGTCTACACTGGAAACAATACGCGATTATATGGATTTGGGCGCGGTTTAAATCTCATTGTGTTTAAAAATGGGGATGTTGAAAGCTGTACGCAATATGACACCTATGGCGACATCGTATCTGCATGTAACGCCATCTATGCCGCTATCAAGGCGCTTGCATCGGGAACTTACTTTGCAATCGTGGGTACAGATAACATTGGCTCAGTTGGAAATTCAAACCCAAATACTGATTTACGTGCGCTTTTACTTGCTTCTGGTGCTGGCGACACATATTTCAGATCTTGGAACTGGAATGCTCTTCCTATTTTTGTAGGACGCAAAGACCTAGATGCAGGCAATGGTATTCTCGGTATGTTTGATTCGACTGTTCCTAATCAGTGGATTGAATACCCGCTTAGTTTTGTGAATGGTGTACCTGTAGGTTTAGGTGACTCCCGAACTTTAACCACTCAACTGGATGCAAATGCTTCTGCCATTTCGTCATTGTCGAACACAGTGACTCAACAAGGTAAGGATATTGCTTCACATAGCAGTAGTATTACCTCGCTAAACAATAGCATCACCAATATTAACGGCACGTTAGCAACAAAAGCAGATAGTTCGGCTCTAACAAACCTCGCCAACCGCGTAACTACAACCGAAGGTGCAATTACCTCTCAAGGCTCAAGTATTACTTCGCTGAATGCATCTGTGAATGGCTTATTAAAGGATGTTGCAGTATCCGATACTCGATCTACTAATCAGCCTCCATCGTGGTATTGGTCAAACTATCCATTGCGTATCGTTCGCGAGTTCAAGCAAGCCTCTGTGCTAGGTTTGACTGGCATGGGTACATATGTCTCCCTTGAAACATACGTTTATTGGATTGACCCATCTGGTGGCCCAATCATTCAAATTGCACGAGGTTCTTCTTCGGCTTTTACTGCTGAACGAAGAAGTGCTGATTACAACTCGTGGTTCGCATGGTCTCAGGACATTAAAGCATTGAGTGATGGCTTATCGAATAAAGCTGAGGCCTCAGCGCTATCTTCACTTGATGCCAAGGTATCAACGATTGATGGAAAAGTCTCAACTCAGGCGACAAGTATTACCAATCTGCAAACAACTGTGGGTGGACATACGGCGTCAATTCAATCGCAGCAACAATCAATTGATGGATTGAAATCAAGAGCAACTTTGAAGTTGCAATCCGGCAATTTAATTGGCGGTGTTGGGATTGAGAACGATAGCAAAACCGTTGATTTCATTATTCAGGCTAACAAGTTCGCCATCGCTCCACCATCTAATGCCGCAGCGGGTTCTGTAGCGCCTAAATACGCATTTGTTTATCAACCGACAGCCACAACGTTGCCAAATGGAACAGTCGTACCTGCCGGACTGTATTTGGACAATGCGTCAATCGGCTATATCAACGCGGAAAAAATCAATGCCTCAAGTTTAAGTGCAATTAGCGCAAATCTTGGAACTTTAACCACACTTAAGGATCCAACGAAGCCTAATGGAGCGCGAATGGTTATTACAGGTAGTTTGACTACCGTTTATGACGATAACAACGTGGCACGTATTAGATTAGGGATTTGGTAAATGGCAAACGCTAGACTTGAAATAAGGTATCCAGATAACTCAATCGCTTATGATTCGACAACGGATCATGTAATTACTTTTGTCACTACTGTAACGATTCAACAAAGTTCTTACAGCAAGCAAAACATTGCAGGAATTAATGATGGACCTAGGTGGGCTGTTCCAACTGACGCCATCTACACCAATGGTAGATACATAATCTTTAATGTAGAAATCACCTTTGGAAAAACTACTGGTGGAGCACCTGTAATTTATGCAAAGCATGATTGGGGCCTACCTCCAGAAACAAACACATTTAAAATATTTCATCACTAGGAGCTACGCAGTTATGCCCATAGGTATTGAAATTAAAGACGATACTGGTGAAGTTGTTCTCAACAGTGAAAGCAAAGTCTTAGTAAAAGCTGGTGAAATCGTATGGACTGCACAAGATATGACCAGTTCTAATTGGGCAACAGGTGCTCGTAACCCTGTTACTGGAAAATACGAAACGCTGTTCGTAGCGCCATATAAACTAGCAAGGGATGATCAAATAAACTGGTGGCATGCTGACGATGCTGTAATTTTTAACCCGCAAACATTCACAGGTAGAGATTCTCAATACCAACCAGGTTTATATCAAGGCATTCATCAGGGACGGCAGACTATATACTGCCGTCAGTATACAGAAGCCTTAGCTATAAGCTCATCTTCATCCGCATATTTAGAAGTACGAAATGCTAACAATGAAATTGTATGGGATTTGCAGACCTTCATGAATTCTCCAAGAATTCTTAAAATTGGAACATTTGAAGAAATGGTTGGAATTGATGAATGGAAAGCAAACGTTATACCTAACGGTGTTCCGGGCAAGATGTGGATATGGGTTGATGGTATAAATTTCTTCTGGTTCAACGGCGAAGGGGGTGATTTGTACCCACTTCCTCCTACACAAAATTTCTTACTAGCTTGTTTTAAAGATACAACTCTCTATTTGCAACTGAGATTAAGTGAACCTGCTATCGGTGATACAGATACCAGATCTTGGGTAACAACTATTTATGTAGGTTATATGCCAACTTAAGGAGTCGTTATGTATTTATTAATACTTACTTTGATTTTGAATGGGGCTGAAGTTAATAGCGTAATTGCTGGGGAATTTAAAACAGAAAGTGCCTGTTCCGCTGAAAGGGCCGAAATAGCTGTCGAAATGGCAAGTAATGAAGCGCATATGGAAAAGCTAAAGGGTTATGACAAAGTAATCATGAAATGTGTAAAGCAAGAAGTTAAATTGAACCGACCCGAAATGCCGAAAATTTTATGGAATGGTAAAGAAATTAGCTGACAAACCAGAAGTTTGTACCAGTAAGGACCTTTGCTAAAGTGCCGTTATTCTAGTCTGCTCTGTTATGATTTACTTTGTATTTAAGTAATAAAAAAGGCTTCTCAAGAAAGCCTTTTTAATGAAGTCGAATGGTTACGCAGTACCGCCATTTTCTTCAGTAGTAGTGGTTTCATCTGCATAGACCAGTCCGACCGAAGCTAGACCAGGAGTCTTCCGATCGTAAATCAAGGTCAAGTTTTCAACCGGCTTTCCATTTTGGCCTTCGAGCAAGTTGACTTGCCCTAAAAGAACGTTCAAAAGGTTAGCTTCATCTTTCGTGATCTGCTTTAATGCCATAGTAAACATCCTAAAAATTAAACAACGATAATTTTTACACACTCATAAATTATTAGTAAGTGCTTATTTATAAAATATAGTAAAAATGTTATATTTTCTCAACTAATCTAAGGCGAGAAAATCATGACCGAACCAGTATCAACTACTATCGGTGGATTCGCTGCTTGGAAGGCATTTGGCATGACTATCGTAGTCGCAATCTGTGTGATGGCAGTTGCGGCTGTAGTGCTCATGATGCGGATGCCGAGATCTCCGAGAGAGTGGGGAGTTGGCTTGATTACCACAGTAATTTCAAGCTTGGCTGGCGGCTCTTTCATCATCATCAAATTTAACCTTCACGCTTGGGCAACAGACGTATGGGGAATGATCGCTCTTGGCGGTTTCTTCTTCACATGTGGCTTGCCGGGGTGGGCTATTGTCCGTTGGATTTTCAACTATATCGAAAAGAAGGAGGGTTCCGACATTTTCGAAGTTGCAACTGATATTAAAAACGACCTGAAGGAGTTTAAAGATTAATGAGTAGCATGGTATCCACGCTTGCATCAGTGCAAATGGCCCAGATTGCACAAACTTATTCTTGGCTTCGGGCGATGTCAGGAGGAAAGTTAACGCAAGAACAAGTAACCGCTGGTGATGAGATCATTGAAAAAGCGGGTTTAGAAACTTTTGCCAAACTCATTGGTTACAAACTTGAATCTGGCGTTACAGGGCAATGGGATATTTCCGAAAAAGGATATGAACTTATTCGTGGATTTGAAGGTTTCAGGAATACGGCATATCTGGATACAGGCAGTGTACCGACTATCGGGTTCGGAACAATCAAATATCCAAATGGCAAGGCTGTCAGAATGGGTGATACCTGCACACGCGCTCAAGCAGAAGAATGGCTCAAAAACGATTGTAAGTGGGTTGATGCATGTCTTGATAAGTGTGTGAAAGTGAAGGTGTCGCAAAATCAATTCGATGCACTGGCTTCTTTTGTTTACAACGTAGGTGAGACAGCTTTCGTTAAAAGCACAATGCTGGTTTTACTCAACCAAGGCAATTTTACTGGAGCTGCAAATCAGTTTGATCGTTGGGTTTTTGACAACGGTAAACGGATTCCTGGTTTGGTTAATCGCCGTTCTGCTGAAAAGAAATTATTTTTAGCATGAAACTTTTAACCCTATTCATGCTGTGCATCCTGATTTCAGGATGTACAGCTTCTACTATTCAAAACAATATCCATGTCACTGTTTGTTTACAGTGTGCGCCTATGAGTCGTTAATAATGGCTTCTTTTTTTCTTTCGTTTGTTACATTCCTGATGTTATTCACAACATGCATCATCCTTGTTTTCTCTTATTTCCAAAACAGACATTAATTTGAATTTAAAACTTAAACATGTTTCGCTTCTTTCTGTGAACTCTTTTTTTTAAAAACGCTCTATGCTTTGAATTACAAGTGTTCTGATAATAACGGTACAAAAATTCCGTTGTGGATAACTTAAAACCTATTTGAATTTAAAATCTTTTCTTTTTTTCTTTTAGAGGGCCTGAAACGATTGCTAATAAATGCTTTGAAAGCCTATTAAGGTACAAAAACTCCGTTTCAGCGGTACAAATACTCCGTTTTAACGGTACAAAAAGTTTTAATTACGGTACAAATATTCCTTTTTAACGGTACAAAAATTCTGGCCTTTAATTTCAATAGCTTAAAAGGTACAAAAATTCCGTTAAATCGCTTTTAACGGTACATTTTCTCCGTTAAAAGTCCTATAAAGGTACAAAAACTCCGAATAAGTACCTTTTAAAGCCATTTTTCCATTAACTTAAAGAATACATAAAAGGATTTCGGTACATTTTCTCCGTTCACACCCCTATAAAGGTACATTTTCTCCGCTAAGCAAATAGCCAAAATCAAGATAACGGTACAAAAACTCCGATAGGGGAGTCATAACGGTACATTTTCTCCGTTTAAAAACCCTATAACGGTACAAAAATTCCGAAGGAATGCATATAAAGGTACAAAAACTCCGGTAATGTCATTACATTGTCATGTTTTGGTCAAAATCCTTAAATATAAATCAGCTCAATTCCTGCTGGATAACTAGATTTACAAACATTATCTAATCATGTACCTTTTACGAAAACCAATAAAACCTTTCTGAACGGAATATATGGCAGAACTTATTAGGAATTCAGATGTTTATAAAGCGAATGCATTGATTAATGCAAGCTACGCTTTGGACACTGCTGAGCAAAGAATAATTCTACTCGCCATTTTAGTTTCCAGAAACAAGAATGCAGATCTGACTGCCGAAACGATTATCGAGATTCCTGCTTCCTTATATGCCCAAAAATTTAATACAACAGTGAGCGCGGCATATAAAACACTGAAGGAAGCCGAAGATACCTTATTTGAAAGACGTTTTTCTTACACCACAATGCGAAATGGCAAGATTGAGGTGGTTCGGTCACGTTGGGTATCACGAGTTTCATACGTTAAGGATGATGCATTATTAACGATCACCCTAGCTCCTGATGTGATTCCTCTAGTAACCAAGCTAGAAGGAACCTTTACCAAATATGCCATCGACAATTTACGCGATGTGACCAGTAAATATGGCATCCGTCTGTATGAGTTGGTCGCTAGTTGGAAAAATTCGGATATACGTAAAACTCCTGTTTATGACTTCGAGGACTTCCGTGCCAAGATGGGCCTTCTTCCTCATGAGTATAGAGACAAGAAAAATCCCGAAAGTACGGATATGACCAACTTCAATAAACGTGTATTGAAGCCGGCAATTGATCAGATTAATAGTTTTACTGACCTGTTTATTACTGAAAAGAAAATCAAGACAGGACGTAATATCACGGGCATTTATTTTGAAGTAAGTTTAAAAACCGATAACTTCATTGAAGGCGAAGCGAAAGAAATCCATGACAGCAAGCCTTCTTCCGATTCAGCTAAAAAGACAGGCACTCCTTTAGAAAACATTAGGCTTCCAAAAGTATCGACCCAAGAGTTTTTGGGTAGTGATCTCAGCGAAGAGGACCTTAACAAAGAGAACCCATTAAAAGAATTTATCGTTGAATCTGGCGTTTATAAGTCTGCTATTGAAAAGCCAGTAGAAGAAAAGGATGAATTTGAATTAAATGGCATAAAACGATTGTATGAGGCTCTATTAAAGCTGGATGAAGGCGTAACCAAGGAATACGTCCGCGAATATGCCCAGATTAAAGGCGTAACTCTACAACACGCATTAATTGAACTTTATAACTCTAAAAGACCGGCTTAAACATTCCGGCACTTGGGTCTTTTCCGAAAACTTGGGTTTTTGAAGTGCTAACGAATAATTAAATAATACTTTCTATAATATTTAAGTTTTTATATTAATTATTCGGAAACGATCGGATGTCCCAAGTTGAAAAACAAATACCCAAGTATTTAGATTGGGCGGGTCACTTTTATGGCAATGACCTTGATTTAGAACATTACGAAATTCTCACCATTCAATACATTCCCAAGAAAGAGCGGAAGCTAGAAACGCAGTTAATGACAACCAAGTGGTTTGACTATAGGCTGATGCATCCCATGCAAGCCACTTATTACTTCTTTCGGCTTTTCAAAAATGAATATCGAAACTTTTATAGAAAAGCTATTGATCATAAGGCGGCCGAATTCGTTAAACCCATTAAGGAGCGAGATTTCTTACTCAGCCGTGAGGCCTTGTCATTTTGGCGACTCAGACAGGCAATTGATGCTTTGGGAATGCGTTATGACTTCTATTTAAAAACCGCATTTGATAAATGCTTTAAGGTGATTGCGAATGGTAGACCTTTGCCACCTAGACCTGCTCAACTAAAAAAAGAAGAACTGTTAATTGAAGTGTTCCATGAGTGGGAGTCTTATTGTCAAGCTTCGCTCCAGATCGCTAAAAGTCCATATTTTACCGCTACACTTTTTCATAACAGTCCAATGCAAGTTGATTATGAAGATTTTATTGTTAAGCAGGTGCGGATGCGTCAAGTGCAGCATTATGCATTAGGGACATGCATTTATCGCTATGATGCACTTCGCATTGAAAAAGCTTTAGAGTCTTTTGACATTTCGATCATCAACCAAGCTATTAAATCCAGTATTTAATGCTTTTTTCTCTTAAAATATTAATAAGCGCTTACTATAATTTGATAATATCGTTTTTATAGTAATTACTAATGTTTCGAGGTTTTAATGAGCGAATGGCAGAAAGAACTTGCGATACAAAACAAGTTCGGCAATAGCGCTCCAATTTCAAAGGAGTCTATTTACTTAAATACGGAAGAAAAGCAAAAACTTCAATTTCAGCCGCGTAAAACGTATGGGCGTAGGCTGCCTGCGAACGAATGCGAAATTGAAGAAATGGGCTACATGAAGTTTGTTCGCAAGCTGCAAGAGCAAGAACAGGAAATTGTAGTCATTAAAACAGACGGCGAAGTTGTGCGTGGATACATCCGTGCTGCGGATGCAGAAACGATCTCGCTTCGTTGTTATTTGAATGGTGATAAAAACGGTCGTTATCGTGCGCGTGTTCTTTTCAAACACCAAATTTCCGAGTTCTCACCAACTAAGGGGATTGAAGACCTAGTTGATGAGCTAGAGAGAAAGTCGAAATCTAAATCTTAAACGTAAGCCATCTATTTTCTATAAGGATTATCTTATATGTCTACTGCTGTGGCCGAAATTCATGAAGAAGAGGTCGTTGATAAAGAACTCGAAGGCTTCACCGAAGAAAAGTTTGATTACGACGATGAGTTTCAATCAAAAATTGCGGCTTTAACTTTACGTGACGATGAGTTTCTTAGAAGAGCCGCCCATATTCTGAAGCCAGAATTTTTCGAAAATCAGGGTGAAGCATGTCTGGTCGATATTGCGCTCCAACACTTCAATAAATATGGATGTTCTCCTGATCCTGCTTCTGTTGTCCAAATTATCAAGGATAAAGCTGCTTCTAAAGTTTATAAGCGAGAAACTTTAGCGGCAATTGTGGAAGCAAGGAAGAAATTAATTGGCATCTATGTCACTGACAAGGCTTTCGTTGAAGAAAAGGTTGTTGAGTTCGCGCGAAAACAGGCGGTATCCAATGCGATTGTTAATTCTGTTCCTGATCTTGAGGCAGGGAATTACGCCAAGATTGAAGCGCGTATCAAGGAAGCTATTGCGGTCGGATTGAATGAAGAGGGTGTTGGTTATGACTTCTTCGCTCAGGCGTTGAATCGTAAGCTGGCACGTATCGAGAAGCTGACAGGCAAAGTACCTCCGACAGGCATTACTACTGGCTGTAAAGAACTTGATGATCTGCTGTATCACAGAGGTTGGGGACGCAAGGAGCTGTCTCTATTAATGGGCGGTGCAAAAGCAGGTAAGACGCAAGCGCTTATTCACTTTGGCCGTATCGCAAGCTTTGCTAAATACAACGTTCTATATGTAACGCTAGAAGTTGGTAAAGACATTATTGCAGACCGTTTAGATGCCTCTATTTCAAAAGTGATCATGAAAGAATTGGCGTCGAAGGCTGCAAGTGTTGCAACTGCGGTCGAGACGGTAGCCAAGACGGCGGGCAAATTTATTATTCATGAATTTGGTTCCGGTACATTTTCTCCGTCACAGCTAAGAGCATTAATTGATAGGTATAAGAATCCTGGGCGGAACCCTGATGGAACGATAAGACCGCCAATCAAGTTCGATATGATCATTGTGGACTATGCAGATTTGATGCGTCCAGATATTCGTACAAATGACCCAAAAGAGAACTCAAGAGTTGTCTATGTTGATTTACGCGCGATTGCTTTTGAAGAGAATGTGGCGTTACTGACAGCTACTCAGACCAACCGTGAGGGCTTTAAGTCAACGGTAGCCAAGGCAGAGCACGTAGCTGAGGACTTTAACAAAATCAGGACCGCTGACGTTGCAATCTCCATCAACATTACAGAGGAAGAGAGAGCGAAAGGTCAGGCTCGATTGTACTTTGCAGCTTCTCGAAACCAAGAGATGGGGGTTACTGTGGTGATTAAGCAGAATGTGTCCATGATGAGGTTCTTGGAAGAAGTGATTAGCGTCGAATAAATTTAACCCAATATTATAGTAAGCGCTTATTTATAAATTTGTGCTAGTATAAATAAGCGCTAATTTTATCTAATGCGATTTTGCAATATGAGCGATCAAGAAAGTTTAGCGGAGATATTAGACCGCATTGATATGGAGTATTGGCTTAACCGCGAAGGGTTTGAATACAAAGTAACTCGCGGAAAAAACGGAATCCAGTTGAATGTTAAGGAATGTCCGGTATGTGGTAACTCAAGCTGGAAAGTCTATCTGAATCAGGATACGGGTTTGGGTAACTGCTTTCATGGTGATTGCGAAACCAAATTCTCGAAATGGAAGTTTATTAAGGCTGGTATAGGCGGTAATAGCCTAAGCAATAAAGAGATAGTCGAGCATGTTAAAGCAATTGCTCAGGAGCAGGGCTGGCAGCCAAAGCGCAAAAGTGAACCCACACAAACCAAAATTGGCGATCTAAAGCTTCCAAAAGCCTATGACTTGCCGATCATGGGTCAGAACCTAAAGTACCTTAAAGAGCGAAATATAACGCTCGATACGTGTCGTGAATTTGGACTGAAATTCTGTCAAAAGGGTTGGTTTGCATACATAGGCCCAACGGGTGAAAAGCAATACCAAAACTACAGCATGAGAATCATCATTCCTGTCAGGGACCTTGAAGGCAAGCTTGTGTCTTTTCAGGGTCGGGACATTACAGGAAAGGCTGAAAAGAAGTATCTATTTCCTCCTGGTTTCGCGTCTACGGGCACTTACCTATATAACGGCCATAATGCCCTAGGTTACGTTGAAATCGTCATGGGAGAGGGTGCTTTTGACGCTATGGCGATATATCAAGCCTTCAAGGAAGACGAGTTCCTTTGCAATGTTGGAGTTGTCGCGTCATTTGGTAAGCATCTTTCGGTAGGTGGTGATGAATCTCAAATGGCTGAACTACTAAAGCTTAAAGATGAGGGATTGGAGTGCGTGACGATTATGTGGGATGGAGAGCCTGCCGCAATTCTGTCTGCGATCGACGCATGTTTAAAGATAAATAGCTTTGGCATAAAAGCAAGGTTGGCCACGTTGCCTGCTGGATGTGACCCCAATGAAGTCGACCCTGAAATCGTTCGCACAGCGTATCGAAAAGCGATACCAATTACGCCAATTAGCGCAGTAAGTTTACGCATTAAGTATATGGGTAAAGTCTGAATCGTATTTGATTCCAAATCATTGTTTTTAAAATATTGTTGAAGTTTTCAAGGTGCTTTTACTATGAGTTTAAAAATTGTGGTCAGAAGTGCCTACTCATTGCATACGAGTGGGACAAAATATTATTCGATGTTCTTGTTATCGGTACAGGACGGAGCTAAACGCAACACGCAATTATTCAAAATTTATGGCTCAGCGGTAAATCAAACCGCTCAAGTCAAACACCATCAAGAAGGTAATGGTGCAACTCTTGATACCGAATTTAATAAAACACTAAAAGTAAAAGGTAAAGCAGGTGAATATAGCGATTTACGTGAAAGCGAAATCTTGCACGAATTTGATAATTTCCATGATTTTATTACTTACTTGACTCTCGACTCTCAGATTAATGCCATTAGAGCGCCTTTCGCATCAGCGATTACCGAAAAGGGTTTTGAAAAATACTTGGAAACCTTGTCTCAAACGTTCGGGATTCCAGTTGATGACATGTACAAATTTACATTCAACTATGAATCAGAGGAAGAACGGCAACGAAAACAAGAAGAGGAAGAGCGTAAGGCAGCTCAGCTCATGGCACAACGACAAGAATTTTATGGTGAAGTTTTGGGGTCTTGGTAATGAACAGAGTAATTATTGGGGTTCCACACTGTCGGTTTATGGTGACAAAAACCACAACGAATGAAAAGGTTTTGGAGCTCACAGAATATTTTGCTGTCCACAAGCATACTCAAGATGAAGTATTAGGCTTGGCGATCAAGGCTGTTGATTACCATGATAACAAGGGCGGGTATCACCGAACGGTCGAAATTCTTGAAAAATACGAAGGACTTTCTTACTCAACAGTAGCAGAAAGGGTAAAGAATTTAAGTAAGGCTGCTGTACGTAATCTAGTTGATGAATTGTCTACCAATTCGGATTCGATTAATCCAATTGAATATGCTCAATCAATTTTCGGTCGCGAAGCATCCAATATTTTTGACAAAGGGCGAGAAGCTGAGATCAAGTCAATTTTTCAAAATTATTTTGGACCTATCAGAAGCGAACTGAGCGAATTAATTCTTGATACAGATGAGTATGCTGCCTATAAAGGAGTTCAAGGATCATGGTAACTAAAACTCTTCCTGTACTCGATTTGGAATTATCCAGAAGCGGAACAAATGCCTATTACTGCGATTTTTGCCCTCATACTGGCAACCGTCCTAATTATGCTGCATGCCTAAAGCGTATCCATAATGTTCAGGAGGGAAATGAGCGCGAGGTGGATGCAGTTTGCGTAGTCGCTATCCACAGACATCACTGTGAAGCTGCCGAAATGCGTGAACGTGAAATTGAGGCAGGTAAGGCTCTCTATTACATTGATCGTTCAGAAATGCGAAAACAAGTTGGGAAGCGGCTGGCTAAACAAGGAATTTCTATTTCTTCTAAATTTGATTATAAGTTAGAACTTACTAATATTAATGGTGAAAAACTAGATAAAGAAATTCCAGTTAATTCAAAGGGTAATTATTCATTAAGTGATGCAATCAATACTAAACTAAAGAAAAATAGTTTGAATACCAAAGATGATCATGTAGAATCGCAACAAGAAAATAAAGTAAGCGCTAACTTATATATCGAGAGTGAGAGCTTAACTGTACCAAGTATCGAGAGCGGATTATCGCTTTTAGAAATTGCTAACCGTTTCAAAGCAAACACACAGGAAAAATTATGAGCAACGCAGAAGATTTATTAGAAGCTTTAATCAAGGCATTAAAAGAGTCAAATGTAGATGCTGAGGAATTACGCTTCATGACTTTGCTTCCTGATCACATGCGCAAGATTCAGGATTTAACCGAAGAGTTTGTAAAAGCTCACGTTAATGGTCCACAACAGCTTGAAGTTTACATGAGAGCCATTATGGGGGTGGTTGCACAGGTTCAAGCAGCATTAGTCGTGAATACCGGCACAGAATCAATTCAGGAATATGCACAATTATTGGCTCAAAAATCAGAAGATGAATATTTGCTTGATCTAGGTCACATGCTTCGTGATTTTACCAATCATTGGCTAGCGGTCTTTCTGCAAGCTGCAAAAGAGCATTTCGGCGAAGAAGTATTTAAAGCTCATCAAGCCCATGTTAGAGAAGTGATTAAAAACGCTAAAAGCGAAATGCTGAAATCCAAAGAAGGCGATTCCCCATTTAAAGATTCATTTATTCCTTCATTTGCAAAGCAGTAATAAGGTGTAGCAATGAATAGCGATCAGTTACTAGAGGCTTTAAACCAAATTGCATCTGAAAGCTCAAAAAATGAAAAACTAGCTTTACTCATGGATTTTGAAGCAGAAAAGGGGTTGTTCAGAGAAGTTCTGCGTTTGGCATATGACCCGTTTATTGTCTTTGGAATTTTGCCAAAAGCAGAAGATGCAGGAACAGGGGAGTTAATGTTTGATGAGGTTGATACCCTTGAGTTCCTATCTAAGCTTAATAACCGTGAACTAACAGGCAATGCAGCGCGCGAAGCGCTGCGTAGCCAACTGGCTCAATTATCAGAGAAGTCAGGCGAGCTTTTAATTCGAATTTTAAGAAAAGATTTACGTGCAGGTTTTAGTGATGCAACGATCAACAAAGTCGTGCCTGATTTGATTCCTGTATTTCCATACCAACGCTGTTCATTGCCTAGTGAAGTAAAGCTGAAGGCATGGCCGTGGAAAGATGGCATTTATTTGCAAGAAAAAGCTGATGGCATGTTTGCCAACGGGACCAATTTAGAAGAGAAGTTCTTCTTGTCCTCACGCCAGGGCACGCCGTTACCTATGGAGCATTTTTCCGACCTTACTGCGGAAATGAATATGCTGATCAAAGATGTCCAATATCATGGCGAACTACTTGTCGAGCGTGATGGTGTAGTTCTGCCGCGCAAGGTAGGAAATGGCATCTTGAATTCGGTCACAAAGGGTGGCTCATTTGCTGAAAATGAAAAACCGATCTATATGATTTGGGACTTCATTCCGCTTAGCTCTGTTAAGTCAAAGGGAAAATTTGAAGCAGCATATAAACGCCGTATTGCACTGATTAAATCGATGCTGGCCAAGTTTAAGCCTAAGTATGTGCGGCTGATTGATACGCATGTTGTCCACTCATTGAGCGAGACTTACGATCACTTCTTTAATGTACTTATGCAGGGCAAAGAGGGGCTGGTAATCAAGCATCCAGAAGGTCACTGGAGAGACGGTACAAGTAAACACCAAGTTAAATTAAAACTTGATGCGGATTGTGAGCTGGAGGTCGTGAGCATTAATCCGGGTAAGGTGGGTTCAAAGAACCAAGGGAGAGCTGGAGCTTTGCATTGTAAATCTGCATGTGGTCAAGTCATTGTGGATGTCGCCATCAAGAATGAAAAAATGCGCGACGAGGTGGATGCAAACCCTAGTGACTGGATTGGTCGAATAATCACTGTGCGTTCAAATGCCATTATGCGTCCATCCAACAGTAACCAGAATTACTCGTTGTATTTGCCGCGTATGGTTGAGGACTGCTATCGAATCGATAAAACGGAAGCTGATGATTTAAAACGTATTGAAGAGCAATTCAAAAACGCTATCGAAGCTGCCAAGAAGCTGGCAGAAAGTGAAGCGGTGGTGGTAGCGAGAGCAGCGTCTGTATCCTCAGCTCGTCCTTCGACATCTTTTGCGCGGTCTTACAGCAGCTCGTCCACACGCGCTCCGACCACTACAAGTTTTCGTTCTAGTCCAGTTAAGACCGTGACAAAACCTAGTACGATTCGTTCTGTGAAGCCTGTTACAACGCCTGCTAAACCGATGCCTGTTTCTTCTTCATCTACACAGAAGAAATCGCGTAAGATTGGTTTCCAATATGATTACTATGCATTTACAGATTGCATCCCTTATTCAAGCGGAAGTTTCCAAGGTTGGAAGTGTATTGATCGGGATTAATTGGGGCGGTTCTACCGCCTCTTCTTATGAGGTATGACGATGTTTGTATTGTTATCTGGAACAACGTGCAGCGGCAAAACAGCCATTGCTGACGCGCTGACCGAGAAATATGGGTTTAATCGTATTGTTACCACAACATCACGGCCGAAACGGGAAGGTGAGGTTGATGGTTTGCACTACCACTTTATTACTCAAACAGAGTTTGATGCACTAAAAAAGGCTGATCAGTTCCTTGAGACAAATAAACATGGTAATTATGAATATGGCGTAACGATTGATAATTTCAAAACCTTGCCAGATGATCGAAATGCCATAATTATTGTCGACCCAAATGGATATAAGAAGATTAAGCGTTATCTGAAAGCAAATGAAATTAAATATCTTGGGGTTTTTGTCGACGCTGATATTAAAAGCCGTCTACAACGTTTAATTGTTCGAGCAGATCAGAAACTTGCGGAACGTTTAGAGGTCATGATTCAGGTCGAATCTCATTGGATAAACGAAATCAACCAGTACGATATGTTGATTCAGAATGATGAAACAATTGAAGATGCCTTAGAGCCGATTTTAGATCATGTGCGCCGTGCAGGACATTTAGATAAAATAGCCTAAGCATTTTGATGAACAATTAAAATTTCCTAAAATAGAATGCTCCGATAATTTCAATAATTTCGGAGTTTTTTTATGCTACTAAAATCTGTTCCTGGTGTTTTGCCTGCACTTAAAAATAGCGATTTGGCAACTACGAAATTATGGACCACTCACATTGAAAGAATTACAAATTATCAATTAAACGCCGTAATTGCTAAATTCAAGTTTAAAAATGAAGAAAGTCAAATTGATAAGGAAATTGAATACGCGGTTAGTCAGATTAATGACGCTATTTATAACCGCCAAATCAACTCGGTAAAAATTGCCCGATTTAAATCAAAAAAAGATCATTCCATTACGGTGAGCAACCTAATTGCTGGTTTATTGAAGCTGAAGGAAGTTGAAAGAAAGGCTGTGTTGTTCTCATTAGAATCAGGATTAAGCCTTGATGAAGTGACAAACTTAGAAGTTAGACAAGCCAATGTGGCGGCTAGAAACTCAAAACTAGCGAGAGAAATTATTAAAAATTGCCCTGTGAGTATCAAAACAAACTATTTATTTTGGGAATCAAATGAGGAAAAGGAGCATGAAAAGCTCAAAAATTTAGAGCAAGCTGTGTTTGAAGCCTTTGGTTTTGACTTCAAACTGCTTGCCCTAAAATACGAGAATATTATTTACGACGAATGGTTTGAATTTCTTGGTCAGACGTCGTAATTGTCGCCGAGTTTTTTGATTCGACGAGCCGTATATTCTTCTAAAGCTTCATTGAGCATGGTTGTAAAAGTGGTCTTGTTAGAACCCATGCCAATGGAGCTGATAGATTTAAGCCAGTTCAAACGAAGGTACATTTCTTGGCTAATATTGTTGTTAAAAGGACGTTGAATTAATTTCAAGTCTTCAGGAGCAATATTAATGCCCTGACGCCAAGGCGCTTCACGGTCCTTTTTCTCTTTAGGTTTGCTTAATCCTGATAGCTCATCAAGCTTTTCAAAATCTACAGGTTTTTCATTAGCTTCTGGCGTTGCTGTTGCAGTTTGTACTGGAGCACTCTTGGTAAAATCAGAAGCATTTGAATTTTCAGCTTGTACTTTTGCAGCTTTGCCTAATGATAATCCACCACGTCCACTCATTTGAACAACTCCTCAGCCAATGCATTTACTTCTTCTGCTGCCTTAGAGGCACCAATATTTAACTCAATAACACCAAGACCCATGCCATAAGCTCTTGAATATGCAATACGGTCGTAATTTACTGAATCGAGAACTTTTGCAAAATCTTCAACTTCTTTAAACGCATTACGCGCATCGTCTAAAGCTGTGATACGTGCATTTGTCGGGACTTGAGTGATATAGATGTAGACATGAAGTGGATCGAGGTCCCTTTCATTTACACGGATATTATTTGCTTCTTCAATTAATTCCAAAATTTCCCCAGTTGATTCTACGTCAGCTTGGTTAGGGCGAGTTGGAATAAGAATGGCATCGGAGCAAAGCAGCGCTTCACGGAAGCCAGAAGAGTCATAACCACCGCAATCGAGAATTACGTTGGGTGTTTCACTTTCAATTTTTGGAATGACTTTGTCAATTTCAGGTTGACCAAACAAATGATAAGTTTTGATTGAGCCGGTCTTTTCTAAGAAAGTTTGGGCTTGACGATAAATCCCCCATTTAACCGAATTTTTATTGGCGTCAAGGTCGACAAGAGCTACATCTTGTTTTTCATTATTGGCAATCCATGCAGCCAAATTGGTAGCCGTAGTTGTTTTGCCGACGCCACCTTTTGAATTGGCGATCAATAATTTCATTAAATCCTCAACATAAACGTTGGCGAAAATCGTAGTGTAATAGTAAATGCGCTAGATAACAATGTATAAACTTGTATTCATTGATATGTAGAAATCTATATAGAAATCTATATAGATTATTAATTTAAAAATCAGATTGTATTTAACCAAAACAAAATGTTTATTAGTTCTAATTGCTTACATATAAATTCATAGGCTTAAAATGCAGAATCAAATCAGACAATTAGAAGATGGAACTTTTGAAATAGGTACTTGGATTCAGAATGCAAATGGTGAAGTTGTGTTCTTTGATGCTACGAGTGCGAAAACTTTAGAAGAAGCAAACAAGATTGCTGATGAGTTGGATGATCAGGAATTTAAATTAGCCAAGAGCGAAATTGATATGCTTGGCGGCATTCAAGGTGCAAATAAGGTTCTGGAGCTCATGAATGAAAACGAAGCCGTTGCCGTTGAATTTGATAAAAACCGCTTTGATATTAATGAATTAAAATTCTACAACCAAAAAGATTTTGAGCAGCGAATGGATGATTACCTAGATAATGGTGAGACTGCAACTATCTATATGCAGACTTTGAAATCCAAAGCCTGCTGCACAAAACTAGATTTTTGAAATTTTAATTTAACTTTTCAGCAACTTGGCGGAGCAATTCCGGATCCGATGCAAAATATTTTTGCGTGGTCAGGATTGAGCTATGCCCCATCAATTGTTGAATTGAATAAATATCACCGCCCTTTCTTATTAGCCTTGTGGCAAAGGAACGTCGACCGGAATGGCTGGTTGCTTGAATACCAGCCTTCTTATAACAGTTATTAATCATGGTCACCATGCTATTTGGTGAGAATGGACCGCCCTTCTGCGATAAAAATAAAGGTGCGTCTGGATCCTTTGGTCTTTCTTTTGTTATGTATTCTTCTACCAGTGATCTAGCGATTGGATTGACCAGGAATACCTCTCGGTAGCGGTTGCCTTTAGTAATATTACCGAGCAATCGAATAATATCCTTCAGCTTACCCTTCTTCACATCGTAAACATCGCCGACCTTTAACATTGATAATTCTTTAGCGCGAAGCCCAAGGAAGTGTGAGAAATACAAAACACATTTGTTCCGTAATGCATTTACGCCCGTTTGAGTGGCCAAAGTAATCTCAAGATCATCTTCTGACACATATGGGGCTTTTCCAGTTGTTGTTCTTGCCATAAATCGACCAAATAATTTTTTATTACATTTTTCCAAAAACGGAAAGGATATAAAAACAGTCTACCACATGTCGAAAAATAAAAAATGTAATAAAAGATACATTTTATTATATTTTTTGGGGGTGCAAAAAGGCAGGGCGTCATATCCTGTCGTATACGTACTTTTCTATTAAGAGTGGTATTTCAAAGTTTGATTTAAATTGGTAATCTATACCAATCTTGATTTTGTAACGTTTTCAAGTTTAGGAGGAGCTATGAAAGAAAAATTTAAAAACAGTAATTTAAAGGGTATGAATAGCAAAAAGCCCGAACTTGATCGGGCAGTAAGAATAAAAACAGATTAGCTGGCTTTAAGTGTTTCTAGGAAAGCATCAAAGGCTTCTTTCTGTCTTGGGTTATTGAAAAACTCAAAATTATGGCCAGCGTTTGCTTCGCGAATTTGTTTAATTAAATTCGATTCTGCATCAGTAATAAGAGGTTGCTCAATCATGGCTTCCATTTCTTCAAGCAGATGAGGCATGTATTCCTCTAGGCAGCGCATGAAGAGGTCTTTAGCATCGATTTTTAAAGCATCGGCCATAGCGCGCACACGTTCAAGAGGTAATTTGCTTTTACCGCGAACAATGAAGCTAACCATGTTTTGATTGATACCCATGATCTCTGCCAATTGCGACTGATTCAGATCCGATGCATTTAGTTGAGCGTCGAGATATTGGGCGACAGTTAGTTTGCGTTTGGTGTTAGTAGCTGCTGATTTCATAGTAACGTTTTCCTTAGAATATTCTTAATAGATATAAAGTCATAATGTCGGAATGTATCCTCGATACAACATTATAGACTTAAAATATTTGCGGTTTAGGTAAATTATATCAGTAAGTGCTGATTTACCCAAGTTCAAGAAAAGTACAGATTTGTATAGGATTGGATAACATGACATCGGTCACAATTAACGGAAAAATTTAGTAAGTAAGCATTGATTAATATTTTCTTATTTTTGGGTTAAACTAATGGTCAGACTATAGGTGAGTAGATGCTCATTTTAAGTACAGGCAATTTGTTAGCTGATGCAGACAATCATACTATAATGACAACGTATCGACTGATACCAAGAGGAAGTATAAGCCTCATTCAAGCCAATTATTTGTCAAAAAAGTATGATAGTTAGAGTATAGGAGTAAAAAATGTCGAAAAGTGTTGAAGTTATTACACCTGAAACCGTAGCAGATTTCTTGGCAGAGCAGGGTTCTGAACTGATCTTTGAGGGCAATCAAATTAATGTAATTAAAGGAAAAAATGAGGAATGCGGTGATTTTCTTGTGATTAACAATGCACTTGGCGAAAATTTGTTTATTAAACTTAGCTATATAGTCTTATGAGTCTACCTAAATAATTAAAAATCCCTCACTTGACCCTTCTCTGTGGTTAGTGTCCAAGGTTTGATGCTGACCACGGTCAAAATAAACCCTCTATTAAAACTCAAAATCTCCCCAATTTCACTCTTTATTTTTCAATAAATATTTTTATAATGCTTTTTAATATTAGTAAGCACTTATTAATATACTGTCAAGTCTGTATATAGACCTCCAATAATGATTTTTTTAGATTGAGAATTTTCAATGAATGAGCGCATACATATTTTAAGACAAGCAATTGTCGTCGTTACCCAAGCACTGACTAACTCTGATATTGCAGTAACGCAAGAAGGTATTGAGGCAGGTGTGCATAAGGATCCAAAGACAGGCAAACCTGTGCGAATTAACCTTCCATATCTTCCGGACAATTCACCAGATTCGCTGATTGATGCGGTTCAAGGTTTTCTTGATCAAGAGGTAGCGAAGTATCTTTTTACCGATTTTTCTCTCAAGCTAAAAGGATCTGAAGAGGTAAAGACTTTAACTTCATTGTTAGAAGAAGCGCGTGTAGAACGTTGCATGGCTGAAAAATATCGCGGTTCAAATATCAATATGAAAAATGCGAGCCAATTTTTCATTGATGAATTGATTGACGATAAATACCAAAAACTTGTAAAGGAAAAAGCTTCTGATGAAGAAATTACGCAACATTTAATGTTGCCAATGTTACGTGCGTTAAGTGGTCAGGAAGTCTTTGAACATTACTTAAAAGACAAAATGAAGCATATTAAACCTGTGTGGGACATGCTTACTCCTTTTAAGCCAGAGATTGAAAAATTAAAGTCCACAAAAGACACAATGGATTTGGCTCAGCGTATCTATAAGGTACTGAAAGATGAGCCTGAATTGCCAGAACTCCCTGACAGCGAGCATGATGAAGATAGCGACAGCTTACCAGAGCCAAAATCGCCAGGTAAAAGCGCTGGTGTAGGCAATAGCGAAGATGAGAATGAAGAAGATGATGATGAAGGTGGTTCTCTAGGTGGAGCTGTTGGTGCCGATGAGGGCGAAGATGAAGAAGGCGAAGGCGGTAGTGGTGGAAAAGCTAAACAACGGCCTAATGCAGTTAAGCATTCACTAGAAAGTGACGATAAGAAGAGTGCCCCTCCTCGTAGTGAATTTGTGGCCGCAATTCTGGACTCGTTAAAAGACACCGAAAACAACTACAGTGAGCAACTAAGCAAGAAGATTGCACAACGCACAGCAGCGGACGTTAAAAAATCTAAATACGCAGTATTTACCAATGAAGGTGATGTCATTGAACCGCTTGAAGTTCCTAAACTTCATTACGATGACAAGATGTTTAAACGTCTTGAAGACAAGGTAGCTTCAATGGTTGGTCCTATGCAGAAAGATATGGAGCGGGCAATTCAGGCACGAAGTAAATCTGTATGGGAAAATGGATTAAAACAAGGAAAATTAAACAGTTCATCTTTAGCACGACTGGCTTCAACTGGTGATTGTCGAATTTTTCGTAAGCGCGTTGAATCAAAAACCAAAGACGTTGCTGTGAGCTTGGTCGTCGATATGTCAGGTTCAATGTGCGGTTCTAAAATCCATACTGCCGCTGCTGCGAGTTACGCACTATCAAACGTTCTGGATCGTCTCAAGATTCCTCATGAAGTGATCTGCTTTACTACTCATACAGACTCAGCCACTTACCACAAGCGTTTAAAGCAAATTCGTGAAGCAGAAAAAAAATATGGCGTTAGTTATTCACGCTATGAAAACCTTTATATGCCTGTCATTAAAGGCTACAACGAGCGCATTAATACTGAAACAAAACGTCGATTTGGATGGCTTCCTCACTCAGGTTTAATGGCGAGTAACATTGATGGCGAATGTGTAGAAATTGCTGCACGTCGTCTAATGGGTCGTAAGGAAGCAGGTAAAATTATGATGGTGCTATCTGATGGCTCACCTGCGGGTGGAGGTAACAGTCGAGATCTGGAATATCATTTAAAAGAAGTGGTGAAGAAAATCGAGAAGAGCAAGGTAGACGTCATTGGTATTGGAATTGAAGATGATTCTGTTCGTAGATTCTATGACAAACATGTGGTGATTCATGACGTTGAGCAATTACCTAGCCTTGTAATCTCGCGTTTACGCAGTATGTTGTTAGCTTAGAATTTGGGTGGAGATTGCATCATTTGGGTATTATAAAATATTAGTAAGCACTTACTTTATTTTTATGATGCAATCTTATAAACTTTCAATATCAGTTAGTGATACTTTTTCATAAATTATCGAATCCGTTTTTGGAGCTTATAAATGTCTAACGATCCTATTATCTGTGAAATCTGTGGTGGAAAAACTCACGTAATTGCTAAGCATTTAAAAGAAAAACATCCTGAAACTACGTATGAAGAGTACAAGAAACAGTATCCAGATAGCCCTTTATTGTCGCCTTTAGCGCAGAAAAAGATGCAAGAACAGGCTGAACTGAAAAGAGCTAAAGAAGCAGAGTTAGCAAAGGCGCAACAAGAAAAAGCAACAGATACTTCAACATCTAAGGAAGAAACAACAGTGTCTACTAATAACCACAATGTAAAGTTAGCGCTTACTAATATTGAGGCAAAACCAAACGATATTGTGGTGTCTAAACCATTTCATGAAATCTTTGATCTGAAAGGTAAAAGCGCGCTTAGTGGTTCAGGTAAACCGATTCCAATCTCATGCATTGAGAACTCTGCCTTCCCGGAAATGATTCCAGAAATTAATGATACGTATGTATGGAACGTGAACGAGCTGAAGGATGTCATGATTGCATTGGAGCTAAACATCAACCCTTACGTGTGGGGACACAAAGGTGCTGGTAAATCAGAAATGTTTGACCAGATCGCAGCTCGAACTGGCCGTCCTCTTGTTCGTATTCAGCACACTTCAAATACAGAAGAATCTCACATTGTAGGTATGTGGACGGTTAAAAATGGTGAAACCATCTTTGAGCTTGGGCCATTAGCTTTAGCGATGAAGCATGGCTGGATGTATTTGGCTGACGAATATGATTTCGCGCAACCAAACGTTTTATCTGTATATCAAGCTGTACTAGAAGGTAAACCTTTATATATCAAAGAAGCAGATGCAGCTAACCGTGTCATCAAACCACATCCAAACTTCCGTTTTGCTGCAACAGGTAACACGAACGGTTCAGGTGATGAAACTGGTCTTTATCAGGGTACTAACTTACAGAACTCAGCGAACTACGACCGTTTTGGCTCAGTGATCTATAAGAGCTACATGAAGAAAGAAGATGAGTCCTTGATTATCCAGAAACGTGTAGGTTTATGCGCAGAGGATGCTGACAAGTTAGTGGATTATGCAAACTTGGTACGCGAGCAATATGCAAACTCTAAGATCAGCGACACCATCTCACCACGTTCATTAATCAACGCAGCAATGATTGGCTTGCGTCGTAACGATTACAAGCACGGTCTCAAATTGGCGTTTACTAACAAGCTCACTCAAGTCGATCAGCAAGTTGCGGAAGACTTGGCTCAACGAGTGTTCGGTTAATTCGGACACTTTTGGGGGTGGGCTATGGTAAGAAATCAAGATCAGCTTTTCAGAGATCATGACAAGCTTCTTCGTCATTTGGCACACCGGAATATTAGCCGACTTACCTCAGTCGGCTATTGCATTGACGTTGAAGAGCTGTATGCCATTTTCTGTGAAGTTTTCGTGGTATCGATTCAGACTTGGGATGAAAGCAAAGGCAAATTAACGACTTATTTAACTACTGCTTGCCTCAACATGGTATCGAGATTACTGAAAAAATACCATTTGGGCGATAACAGAACGGAATACGAGTCCGACATTTTGCATCGTATGGGTGATGGTGAAGATGACTGTGATTATGACGTTTTTGTTGATCACCAGAGCCAAAATATTTTAGGCCCATATGAGTTGATACAGACTCTTACAGAAGAAATGCAGCAGCTTTCACCGTTCGCAAAAATTTTACTCAAATTCACCTTAAATCCGCCTGATTTCATTGAAAGAGAGTTGTTGGCACAAGAAGCCAAATATCAGCTTTCCCTCAATACGCCTGAGAAAAATGAATCGCGGGGACCAAGACGTCGCAAATTGAATCTAAGTTTTGTGGCTAATTGCATCATGAAAACAGCCGAAACAAACAAAGAAAAACGATTCATTCGTGACGCTGTGAAAGAAGTTGAAGAAGCCGTTACGCGAGTTGCTATCTAAATCATTTCAACACTTTAAAAGCGTATATAGCGCAAAAGAGAGCGTTTTAAATGAAATCAAACGAAAACGAAAGAATAGATTTTATTGAAGCAAAGGCTTTTGGTTGTTTTGGTTCAATCTCATGTTTTTCGCGTGATAGCGAATATTGCCAACGATGCCCGGCATTTGAGGCTTGTGAGCAGAAATCATATGAAACGCTTAACGCGATCAAGCAGGTTGTTAATGTAAACGATTTACTCAAACAGCATGAAAAAGCTCGGATGGCGCAAGAAGCTAAACGCAGAGCCTTACGTGAAGAAATGAATGCAGCCAAAAGTCTTTCTTCGGGTGGGATCCAACCAAAGAAACCGACTCTCGTTGAACGAGCAACCAAGGTAGAGAAAGTCTTTTTTGAGCCTACACCGGAACAGCAGGAATTAATCGTGAAGCTGCCTGTAAAAGCTCAATCGTTTGCATTGACCTTAGTTAAGAGCGGTTTAGTGACCGAGATTAAGGATGGATTGGCCAAAAACGAAAATGCCATGAAAGGAAAAACTCCAGTTTGGCTCAGTCTTGCCGTCGAAAAGCTTCTTTTGGGTGGATATACGCGCAGTGAACTAAAAAAAGCGTTTATGGAAGAACTCAACTGGAAAGAAAACACTGCACAAAGCCATGTGTCGTTAGCTTTTGTTCTTTTGACCTGTTTTGGGATTGCGAAAGAAGAGTCTTCCAAATTGTTAATTTCCAAATGATTTTTAATTTAATAGCTGTAAGAGATTAGTTGTATAGGATTCTCTATGTTAAACCACGCAATGTCAGTGCAATCTGACTTTTCGATAGGAAAATCATTATTAACGGTAGACAAAATTGTCGAAGCTGCAAAAGGCTTAGGCTATTCATCGGTCGCAATCGTTGATGACATGTCCTTACATGCATTGGTAGATTTTTCGAACAAAGCCACCAAAGCCAATATCAAGCCGGTGTTTGGTTGTCGTTTGCGTGTATATGACGATTCTAAATATCGTAAGCCCCCTGCCTCATCTGGTATTGCTGAAAAACGCAACTTGATGTTCTGCCCTAAAGTCTACGTAAAAAGCGAAAAAGGCATTAAAGGCTTATTCAAACTTCTTACAGACGCAAACTCTAAAGAGCAATATTACTACCACAGCCGTACTGATCTGGATGCTCTATGCAAATTGGAAGATGTGGTCGTAACGACTGGTGATATGTACGGTCTGTTTAGTCACCCTGATCACGAAAGAATCTTAAAAGTATTAAAAGCGAGATTTGGTGATGATTTATATATTGAATTTAGTCCGATCAATACGCCATTGTTCGACCGCTTAAACTACTTAGGCTATTTGGCGTATGAACGCGAAAAAATTAAAACCGTTGTCACTTATCCTTTTAACTATCTTGAGAATGAAGATGCGGACACTTTGGATGTATTGAGCGCTATCGCAACCAATACCCAACTTGATTTGCACTATCGTCCTATTCAATACGTAAAAGATTTTGGTTTTAAAGAGCCAAAATTCATTTTAGACCATACAAAAGCTGCTATTCAGCGTATGGCTAAATATGAGCGCGTCAATTCAGCGGAAGCTTGGAAAGAAGGTCTAAAGAATATTTCTGAGCTGGTGGACAAATGCCAATATATTTTTGAGAAGCAGCCAGTTTCCCTACCTAAGCTAAGCACTGACGAATTTAAAACACTATGCGCGAAATGCTTGGAAGGCTGGAAGAAACGCTTTTCTAAAGAGATTCTTGGATATAAGCCAACGAAAGCTGAATTAGATACAGTATATAAATCTCGCTTAGGCTATGAGCTTTCAATATTAAAAAAGATGGGCTTTGAGTCCTACTTCCTGCTCGTTGAAGACTTGGTGATGTGGTCTAAAAACAACGGCGTGATTGTAGGCCCTGGGCGAGGTTCTGTTGGAGGTTCATTAGTCGCTTATCTGCTTGGGATCACGGACGTTGATCCTATACGTTTTGGATTGATCTTCGAACGTTTCATCAATCCTGAACGTCTTGACTTGCCTGATGCCGATCTGGACTTCGCTTCAAGCGGTCGCTACAAGGTGATTGATTACCTTGTTGAAAAATATGGTGAAGATTATGTCGCTGGTATCTCGAACTATTCAACACTAGCTTCAGCCTCAGCCCTACGTGATACAGGTCGTATCAGCGGTTTGAACAACATGCAATTAAGTGCGACCAAGCTTGTGCTTAAAGAACATGGAACGTCACTTGACCTGAATACTTCTGCGGACGCTGTGCCTGAGCTAGACAAGTTCCGCAATGAACATCCTGTTATCTGGAAGCATGCAACTAAGCTTGCAGGCACAATGAAATCGTTTGGCCAACATGCGGCAGGTATTGTTGTTGCAGGCGAACCTATCGTTAATCGAGCCGTGCTCGAGACTAGAGGAAAGTCACCAGTCGTCAATTGGGACAAGCGTGTAGTTGAGGATTGGGGCTTGATCAAGATGGACTTGCTCGGTCTTGCCACCTTAGATGTATTAAACATTGCATGTGACTATGTAAAAGAGCGACATGGTATTGAATTGGATCTATTAAAGATTCCACTTGATGATGAAAAAACCATGCAAGCTTTGGGTCGCGGTGAAACTGTAGGTGTGTTTCAGCTAGAAAGTAGCGGCATGCAACAACTATTGAAGAATATCTCAAACGGTGGCGCTGTAACCTTTGATGACATTTGTGCTGTTACCGCTTTGTATAGACCGGGCCCTATGGATTCAGGCATGTTGGATGACTATGTGGACTTACGAAAAGGATTAAAAGAAGTCACCTACGCACATGAAGTCCTTGAACCTGTTCTGTCTGACACTTATGGCGTTGTTGTGTATCAAGAGCAAACGATGGCGCTTGCTCGTAAGTTGGCAGGGTTCTCAATGGCTGAATCAGATCACCTCAGAAAAGCGATTGGTAAAAAAGACCTTAAGAAAATGGCTGAATTGAAACCGAAGTTTATTGATGGTGCTAAAGCGGGGTTTGTAGAGGTTGAACTTGAAGATGGCACAAAGTTAAAAGTGCATCGAATGGAGAAGTTCAAATGCACTGATGGCGTGATGAGAACGGTAGAAGAAGCATTCGCTGAAAGCGCTGAAATTCAATACTTTTATTCATAAAATCAATCACTTATATTAATCAAATTGAATTAAAAACAGGTTGTTTAAATGGAAAACTGGAAAGCAATTAAGAACTACGAAGGCTTGTATGAAGTTTCAGACTTAGGGCGTGTGCGGTCGCTTGACCGCATGGTCGCTGTTCCTCATGGTGGTCAACGTCTAGCAAAAGGGCAAGTGTTAAAACCTAAACAACATCGTGATGGCTACCTGTGTGTATTTTTAAGTAAGAAACAGAAGCAAATTTGTCCAATGATTCACAAGTTGGTGCTTGAAGCATTTGTCGGAGAAAGACCAAGTGGAATGCAAGCGTGTCACGGTAATGGAGATAAGACAGACAACAGATTGGTTAATTTACGATGGGATACCGTTAAGGCAAATCATAGAGACAAGAAAAAACATGGAACTACAGCTCGCGGAACCAAAGTAAACACAAACAAACTTAAACCTGAGCAGGTAGTGGCAATTCGCGAGAAGCGGAACAATGGTGTGACATTACAAGCGCTCGCGGAAGAATATGGCATTTCTAACAATGCCGTCAGTCACATTGTTTTGGGTAAGAACTGGCAATGGGTTGGTGGACCAATCCAAGAAAGAATTTTCAAAGATCGAGGCGCTAACCAATGAAAATTAAATCATTAAATATTTTGAATGATGGTTTAGAAGAATCAGTTGCCGAGCGTATTTGGGAACAAACAGAAGCAAACGCCAACTACCAATTTAACAAGTCGCATTCTGTGGAGTATTCAATCATTTCGGTTTGGTGCGCATATATTCGCGTTCATTACCCTGCTGAATACTTTGCCGCAAGTCTTAGCGTGGTTGATACAGAAGATAAGCTCACTGGACTTGTGAAAGATGCGCGTGAATGCGGCATTGAGATTCTTCCTCCTGATATTAATTATTCAGCCGATCGTTATAAGATTAAATCCAATACTGAAATCTTGGCGCCTTTCAATGCAGTCAAAGGTATTTCAGAAACGATTGCCAAAGCGATTGTGAAATTGAGAGAGAAGAATCGGGCTTGGAAAGTCGTTCGCTACAAGAAGTCGAGAAAGACAGGTGAAACCACACCGGTCTATGGTCCTGATGGTTCAGTTCCACCAAAAAAACGTTTTGATAGCTTTGACGAGTTCGAGAAAGCAGCATCTCAACCAAACTCGAAAGTGAATAAAACAATCGTTGAAAATCTCAGAGCAATTGGGGCGTTTGCAAGCATTGAACCTAGTGAGCCTTCAGCGAAAGACCTCTCACGACGAAAGGACCAAATGAGGCTATTACCAGGATTAATTATTGATTCTGTAAAAGCAGATAGATACACAGATACCTCAGAGCCATTCCTGCGAGCTTCGTTGGTCGAGCATATGCGCGATTGCAAGCAATGTAACGGTTGCGACCTTGCTGGACAGGTTCATCCTGATATTCGTTTGGGTAAAAAGATACGATTTATGGTTGTTTCGGACTGTCCAACTTGGGAGGAAGAAAAGAAAGGAAAACTACTCGAAGGCGAATCTGCTCAATATGTCAAAGCTGCAATTAAAGAAAATGAATTAGCTGTTGCGGACGGTTATTACACAACGCTCGTCAAAGCCAAAAAACAAGACAAGTTCTTAACGACAGGTCAAATCAATGGATGTAGTCCTCATTTGGCCAAAGAAATCGAGCTTCTTAAACCGCCAGTCATTGTTGCCCTTGGAAGTCAGTCAATTCGCTACTTATTACCTGACGTTAAGGTATCCCCTAGCGATCTCGTAGGCATGACTTTCTACAACCCTAAATTAGACGCAACCATTGTTTGCGGACTTAACCCACAGCAATGCCATTTTGACCCTACAAAGCTGGAAGGACTTGTAAAAGCATTCAAGGAGGTTGCTGACATTATTTCTTAATTTCTTAATCAGTTGGATGTTTATGCTCTGCGTTTACATCCAAATGCAACTTATTACGCTAAATAAACTTTTTAAGAGAGTAATTAAACATGTCAAAAATTGAAACTGTTGATAACTTCGACGACGAAACGCTAAACGAGTTGTTTGCAGAACTGGACGAACAAAACCTTTTGATTGAAGAGGAAGAGCAAAAGAAAAAGGCTAAGACTGAAACTGTAAGCGCGGACGATATTCAATTGGATGAAGAGCTGCTGGAAGACGAAGAATTGCTTGCCGCTGAACTTGAAGCATCCATTGAGGGAGCCGCGCAGGTAACACCCGAAGAGATTCAGGAGCAGATCAATCAACAGCAGCGAGAGGCACAGCTTGATGCAGAACAGGAACTAGATCTGCAAGAAGCGTTTGAGCCTAAAGTGCCAGAAGCCACACCGCACGAAATCGTTAATGATTCAGTATCAGTTGAGGACATGCTGAAGGAAGTGGAAGCAGAGCAAACCCCAATGCCACAACCGGAAGAACGCCCTATCCTCCCGCCGGTCGAAGAATCGGTGGACACAGTATGCGAAGAGCTGCCAAATGATGTGGAACTTCAATCGAAGGACATTCCGAACTTTGAGCCTAAACAGTCTGATAAACAGGTTAAATCTGAAAAAGAAATTGAGCGCTTCGTCTCATTGAAATATGCCCCTGATGTAGAAGCATTCAACAGGGACATTCAATTTACAGACGCCACGCTTGATGTAGCAATGAGAACTCAAGCATCGCTTGCGGCGTATCAGAATGAGCGTGCAGCGCGTGCTGTAGCGCAGGCAGCAAAGGTCAAGTTGAAGTTTGAAAGTCTTGAAGCCCTGCTCTATGAGGCTTATCGCAAACACTTCTTGGCTAACGGTGAGAAGGTCACCGAAAAGGCGGTAGAAAACGCCGTCCGTAAAGATTCCCGCTGGATTAAAGCCAAGGAGCTGTATATCGAAGCGGAAATGTATGCCGATATTCATAAAGGATTCGTCTATGCGTTACGCGACCGTAACGACATGCTGATTCAACGGGGTGCCTATAGCCGTCAGGAACGTCAGGGCCAGCTCCGCATGAATGAATATCAGGAACAGCATATCCAGACCTTTAGCCAAGGTAGAGAAGCCGCTCAACATGCCATGAAAAAAAATCGAAATCTTTCTTAATTCCTGAAATTATTAGTAAGCGCTTACTATAATGAAATGCACTCAAAATTTTTCTAGTTCTAAGTAATTAGGCATTTTGAGTGCAAAGCATGAACTTCTAGCAATTGAGCATTTAAACCTTTTGACAGTAGGACATTAAGCAATGAACGTAGCAAAACTTTTAGCAAACGCAAAGAAGAACAAAGACGCCCTCAAAAGCCGTGAATCTACCATCAAACCAAAGCCGGGTAAAAACAATTACGTTTTACTGGGAGACTGGAACCAAGAACGTAACGAAGAGTTCTACAAACCCTTCTCACAGCACTTCATTAAGGATTATTCAAAAGTCACGGACGGAAAGCCAGAAACGACCGTTCATGTATGTATGTCTAAAACTTTTGATGAAGACTGTCCTATCTGCGATGCCATTGCAGAAGCAGGTCGTTTAATTGGTGCCAATGCAACTGACGAACAGATCAAAACATTGGAAGACGCGAAAGCATCAACTGTGTATTTGCTCAATGTTCTTGAAGTTGATGATTCAGGCAAGCATGACGGTCAGCCTAAAGCTCTTCAAGTCGGCAAATTAACACTTAGCTCAATTCTGGACATGATGGACGATTGGGGTGAAGCAATTTTTGTGGATCATCAAGTTGTTACCATCAACCGTGAAGGTACAGGTCTTAATACGAAATACAACGTATTACCGGGTTCCAAAAAGGTTCACGTTGATCCAGAAGTTTTCAAACGTATGATTGACCTTGACGATTATGTCAAACAAGCAAACGAAGAGAGAAAACGCCTTGCGTTGGGTGCAATTAGACGCGCTGCTGGACTTTATGCCCCTGCAGAGCCGACACACGTCCCTGCTGAACGAACCATTGGCACATCATCAGCCTTGGCTAGTGATGTGACAGATGTTTCATACAAAGATGTCACCACCTCATCTTTGGATGTAACTGAAATTGATTTGGGTGATGAATTGGAAGCGCTCTTAGATGATGCGCACCAAGAAGCAAGCTAATCCTAATCAATGACTTGAAAGAAAGCCGCTATAGCTGCGGCTTTCTTTTTGGGGAGATTAACGTGGAAAATCTAATTATTCTCGTTGACGCCAATTCAATCGGTTACGCAGCGCAGCACGCTATCAAGCTCTATTCAGGCTCAATGCAGACTCAGGCGGTGTTTAGCTTTATCAAGACAATGCGCGAGTTAAGACAACGCTATCCGCATGCAGGCATGGTTGTTTTATGGGACGGTCGTGCTGAATGGCGTTTTGAGCGTGAACCTTCATACAAGAGCAATCGCAAATCTGATCCAAGAATGCAACAAGAGCATGACGCTTACAAAGCGCAGTGCCCTTTTATTAAACGTGCTTTAAAAGCGTTGGGCATTAAGCAAATGACTAGCGCGATACATGAAGCAGATGATCTTGCTGGCATTCTTGTACAACGTTTCGCAAGCGATCCCAACAATCGTATTTTATTGATTACCGGTGACCGTGACTGGTTACAGCTAGTTAAGCCAAACGTTTCGTGGCGTGACCCTCGTGATGAAAGCCGTTTCATTCATTGGGCTAATTTTTATGAGAAAACAGGCTTCAAATCACCTGTGGCATTTCTTCAAGGCAAAGCATTACAAGGCGATTCTTCGGACTGCATCAGCGGTGTTGGGGGAATTGGTGAAGCGACCGCAATCAAGATTCTTGCTGAATACGGTTCAGTAAATGAGTTCTGGAAACTATGCGACGCTGGATTAAAGCCACCTTCAAAAGCTTTGCGATCACTTTATGCAGGCAATTCCCCATACACAAAAGAGGAATGGGAAAGCCAATTCATCTATGTGGAAGACAGCTCACTAACGGATGAGCAAAACGAAAAGGCGCGAAATAAAGCGCTGAAAGCACACATGGATGCATATGTAGGTCAAGGGCGCAGACTGTTCTTGAGAAACCTAGAACTTATGCAATTGCTACGTCCTGCCCCTCTTCAAAAAGAACACCTCGAAATCATCCAAGGCGAAATCAATCCGGATGACTTTACCGAGTTATGCGGCGAGTTAGCTTTTGGCTCGATTCTCAAAAACGTACCGAATTTCATGAAACCTTTTTATAACGGACAATGATTATGGAACCAAATTTATCTGCATTAGCTGACGACTTAGAAAAATTAATTGGCGACAACGAAGAAACGCAAACAGTGACTAACTGGCTTGATACTGGCGATCCAGAGTTAAACTTTGCGATTTCTGGACGCTATGACGGCGGTATTCCTTATGGTCGCATTGTTGAAATGTATGGTCCACCGTCATCAGGTAAAACCGCAGAGGCGACTGACTTAATGATTCGCGCCCAAGAAGCTGGCGGTATTGCCATGTTCTTTGACTGGGAACGTTCCTTTGATATTAACCTTGCGAAGAATCTAGGCTTAAAGACGGAGCGTCCATTCTGGATTTATAAAAAGCCTGAAACTTGGGAAGAAGGCAATGTTTTAGCAATGCGTGCAGTTGAGTTGATCCGCAATTCAGCAACAATTCCAGACGATGCGCCAATCATTTGCGTGTTTGACTCGGTTGCATCGGCAATTCCTCAATCTGTTTACTATGACAATAAGGGCAAAAAGCGTGAAATCGACACATTCAATATGAGCGATAACACCGCTCTGGCTCGTGCTTCCAGTACGTCATTGAAAGTAATTGCTCAGACGGCTGAAAAGTACAATGCAACGTTCTTATATTTGAACCAACAGCGTACGAAAATTGGAGTGATGTTCGGTGATCCAACCTGTCTGAGAGCGGAAGTTCAGGTGCCATTCGTCGATGGTACGTCCGCAACCATGAAGCAAATTGTTGATGGCAAAATCAGCAAGGAAGTATGGTCTTGGAATGAAGTATCGGGTCAGCTTGAGCCAAAACGCATCATCGGTTGGCACAACAATGGCTCAATCAAAGGAACTGACAAAGAGTGGTATCACATCCGCGCTGTATGTCCTGAAACGCGCAATGGCATGGTTGCGGTATCGGGCACAAATGATCACAAAGTCCAAGTGAAAGACAAAGGTTGGATTAATTTTAGCGACGTTCGTGTAGGCGACTATGTGATTACTCGCACCAAACGCACCTTTGCAGGAACAGCGCTTGAGTTCTTAAAGGGGTTGATCGGTTTTGACAGTCACATGGCGCGCGTGTCGTCGCAACGTCAGACAGCCGCACTGATCATTCAGGACAATGAAAACCCTGAATACGCACAGTGGAAGGTTGATCTGCTGTCACGCCACCTAAACTTCGTCAAGCGCGAAATCACTATTAGCAAGGGCAATAAAGGGCATCGCTACGAGTCCTGTTACACCCATGAGTTGATGAAGTTTTACGACTTGTGCCGCTGTCCTCACACACTGTTCAAAGATGGCTGGACACCTATGCAATTAGCCATTGCAGTGATGGACGATGGTAATTACAAGGAGAGCAGCAAGACACTGAACCTGTCCTTTAAGCGACTGCGTGGCTGTGAGGATGAATTAGACGCAATCGGTCAATCGCTGTATCAATCATTTGGCTTAACTTATGATATTCGTTACGGTCAGGGTCGTATTGACTTTGATGTAAAAGGTACTGCCAAGATCGCTGAATTGATCGCTCAGTACGTGCCAGACTGTATGCAGTACAAGTTACCGATTGAGTATCGCGGACGCTATGTAGCGCTCGAATTAGACGCTCCTGTTGATGAATCAGTTGTGCATTATGCAGAAGTGACAGAAATGCGCTTGGGAAGTAAAAATAAAGGCTCGGTAATGTATGACATTACCGTTGAGGATAATCACAACTTCTTGGCAGGCAATACGCACAACGGTTTCTTGGTGCATAACTGCACACCAGGCGGTTCTTCTTTTGAATATTACGCATCAGTACGAATTGCTCTTGGCCGTACCAAGTTAATGGAAACGGTCAACGGTAAAAAGCAGTTTGTGGGGCAGGATATTGCAACTAAAATTGTGAAAACCAAACTCACAAAACCGTTCCAAGAAACCACTATGCGTATGTGGTTTGACAAGAATGGCGTAGCGTTCTTTGACCGCCACTACAACTTAGTTGAGTTCTTAAAAGCTAAAGGCATTTTGAAACAGTCGGGCGCTTACATTGAATGGACTGACGGTAAGAAATATCACCTGAAATCGCTTTGCGACAAACTGAAAGCAGATCCAACCGGATTGCAGCAGCTCCGCGCATTAATCCCTAAGATTTCACCAAGCGCTGATGACATTGAGGTCACACCGTTGATGAGCAATGAAGATGAAATGGAAGCTTTGTACAGTGACGATGCGTGTTAGTAATTGCCGCAATTAACTGATTAACAGCTAACAAATACGCCTCTATACTTTTGGTTCAACCTATAAGTATAGAGGCAGTTAGCCATCATGAAACATGAATATGCATTAGATTTCGCACCACCTTTTGTGGGATTAGATAACGAACTTTATAACACCTTCAGATTGGGTACTTCATGGTCCAAACGGTTGGCCAAAGGCGATGAAGTTTATATCCAATCATCAAAAGATAAACTGATATTCAGCAAAGCATGTGTAGAGGATGTGATTGTCGGTCAAATTGGAGAGCTGATGCTACTCCACGCACACAACAATCATAACGAGTTAGGGCAAGACGACGGACGCAGCGCAGAGCGTTTATACAAGACCATGCAAAAGATGTATGGACCGCAAGTCCTCAACTCACCACGTAAAAAAGCGACTGTTATTTATTTGAGGAAAATTGAATGAGTTCCAAAAATATATTTAAACTAAATTCACTCCTTCCGGGTAAATACCAAGAGAACCCTCTTTTTAAAGATAAAACCATTGAGCAAATTCTGGAGGAAAACCACCCTACCGCTATCATTGAATTAATACGTTTTCGAGATAATACAATCAAGAATAGAATTAAATGTGGTTTAGCTACAGATCAAGCTGTAAATGCATTTCATAAAGAAGTGCATATGTGTCTTGATCTGTACATCTATACAAATTACGACTCCTTAAAGAGATATTACATTCGATTCAAAAAAGACCGCTTAAAACTCGAATTACATGAATATAACGCTAAAAAGAAACAAGAAGATCGTGAAAAGAAAATGGCTGTAGAGATTGAACGTAGATTGGCTCAAGAAAAGGAACTGCAAGAACAGCTTCGTATTCAGGAACGACAAAAATTCTATGGGGATGTGCTGGGGTCTTGGTAATGGTCATTGAACGTCAACCGCATACAGTGAATGGCAAAAGAATTGGTACGTTTTACAGCGTCGATGGCAAATACGTGATGTATTTGCTTTTGGCGCGTGGTGAGAAGACGAAACTGCTGGATATAAAAAACAGTTCTTGGCGAATGCCCTCTATGGCTCTAATGGAAGCAAAGCGCAGAGGCTGTAAATATATTGGCGTTACACATCGGATGGGCAAGAAGTTTTTATATTACATAGCCAGATCCGCAGACTGGTACGGTGAACATTCCGCTCCTTCTAGCTTTAGAGGGGAATTTCAACGGACGCTTCGCACTGAAGCCTTCCTTTTCAATTCAACCCACACTACAAAATATATTGCAAAATCAATCAAAATTCGCTAAAAATCCTATTGATTATTAGTAAGCCCTTACTTATTTATCTACAATTGACGTACAGTATCTTTAAGTATCTACTTCTTTGGAGCTACTATGCGTCAATTGTCTAAAAACAAGGTTATTAATAAATTAGCGAACGAACTCATAGATCAATACGGCTGGACATTAAGACCAAAGCGTAATAGTCCCCATAACGTAATAGTAGATCCGAATACACATTACTCATACCCAATACCACACTCCCCTTCATGCTGGAGAGCGGAGAAAAACTGGGTGGCTGGCATTCGTAAAATCATGCGTGGGGTTCGTCCGTAATTATTAATAAGCGCTTATTATTAAAGGTATCTTATGAGCAATTTTCCATACGCTGTCATATCCGACACACATAACCACAACTGGTCCGCATTTAGCGAAACAACACCAGAAAATGTAAACAGTCGCCTTCAAATCATTCTGAATGAAACGATGCGAGCGGCAGAAGAAGTCAAGGCAATGGGTGGAACGCACCTGTATCACACTGGAGATTTATTCCATGTGCGCGGTTCAATTAGTCCTTCAGTATTAAATCCCACTATTGCCACTTACAAGGTAATTCAACAACTGCTGGGAATCAAAGTTCGCATTCTTGCAGGCAACCACGATTTAGAGTTTCGCGAAGCCAACCGTAATGGTTCGGCTGTTACAGCTTTAGAAGGCATTGGCTGCGAAATTATCAACGAGACGTCTTTGTTTTTAGATGAACGCGTTGCCATGATTCCGTGGTTCCAAGATGTCAACGAACTAAAAAGTGAAATTGAAAGAGTAAAACTTCAAATCAACTCTATGCCTTCTCGTTCACCATTACGAACAATTGAAACCGTAAGCGATTGGACCTTAATGATTCACGCACCTGTAGATGGTGTAATTGCTGGCATTCCGTCGCATGGTTTAAGTGCCACATGGTTAGGTTCACAAGGCTTTAAACGAGTATTTGCAGGTCACTACCATCATCACAAAGATTTTGGCAACGGCGTTTACTCAGTTGGGGCGCTTACGCACAACAGTTGGTCGGATGTTAATTCCGATGCCGGTTTTCTACTGGTGAACGATTCAAAGGTTACTTGGCGATGCTCTCATGCTCCGCAATTTGTCGAGATTGATGGAAGCATGAGCGAAGTCGATATGGCACTCAAGGCTTCTGGTAACTACGTTCGCTGTACGGTCAATTCAAGCGCAAAGCAATCTGACATTGAAACAATCCGTCAATTTCTCATGGATAACAATGCAAAAGGCGTTGTGATTCTGTCCCAAAAGAAAATCGTAGAAGTTGAACGCGAGGAAGTGAGTTCGATCAAGGCAGGTGCTTCTCTCGAAGTGTCCATCAATGATTTCGTGAACAAAATGGGTATTGGGAGCAAGGCAGACGACCTTTCCAAATTATGTCTCTCAATCTTAGAAAAGGCACGCATGGAGGTCGTTGAATAATGAAAATTCTAAAAGCCACTTTCCAGAATTTCTTAACCCTTTCAGAAGCTTGTTTGGAGCTTGATGATCGCGGTTTATTGTTAATTACAGGCAAGAATGATGACGATACATCAGCAAATTCAAATGGCGCTGGTAAATCATCACTGGTCGACGGTATCTGCTGGGCGTTATACGGTACGACGGCGCGTGATGTTACAGGGGATGACGTTGTAAATGAAACAGCCAAAAAAGACTGCTGTGTATCTTTACAGATCGAAGATGATGGCAAGCTTTACAACATTACTCGTTATCGCAAAAGCAAAAAATTCAAGAATGCATTAATTGTCTCAAGCGTTGATAAAGCTGGCGTTGAAACCAACCTGACCAAAGGGACCGACAAGGAAACTCAGCTTCTCGTGAATGCCATTGTCGGATGCTCAGCAGACGTATTCACATCAGCCGTCTATGCAGGGCAAGAACGAATGCCTGACCTTCCATCGATGACAGATAAGACCTTAAAAATGTTAATCGAGGAAGCTGCTGGGATTGAAGTGCTAGAAGCAGCTCATGCCATTGCTCGAAAAAACTTGAACGAAGCCAAGCTTGAGCATAGCGAAGCGCTGCATAAGGTTAGTTTGATTGACGCTCACATTGCCAATGTTGAGGCATCTCTGCTTACGGTCGAGAAACAGTCTTTAGATTTTGAAATTACCAAAAAAGACCGAGCCAAAGAGCATCTTAAACTTTGCTTACCGCATCTTGCGACCATTCGTGAATGTGAGGCTCAGCTCGACCTAGAATCCCCTGCCAAAGAAATTGAACAAATCAACGAGCAAATTGAACAGTTAAAGGAAATCCAGAAACAGCACACAGCCAAAAGCCTTGAGCTTCGCAAAATTTACGTGGACTTCAATGCACGCGTCCATTTGGCCAAAGTCGAAAAACAGAACATCGAAAAGTTAAAAGCTGAAATTGCTAACTCTCAATCACTAGTGGGAACGCCGTGCAATGAATGTGGCAAGCAATATTGTGCAGAAGATTTGCATGACGCCATTCAGGCCCGCGAAACACTGGTTAAAAGCAAAATTAAACAAAACAATGAAATCATCCTGAAAGCTAGGGAGATTGATGAACAAAGGAAAAATCTTGAGGCTGAGATTTCAGAGCTTGAGGATCAGTTAAAGCAGTTACCGACTCTTCAAGCGAAACTGGAAAAACTAAAACAGGATGCACAAGCCCAGTCATTAGCGGAAGAACGCAAGAAAATCGCAGAAGAGGCTGTGGCGCGCATCAAGGCGGAATCTCGCGAGAAGCTTAATGAAGTCAGTCCATTTGTCGCTCAGTTAAAAGACTTGAATGACAAAAAGGTTAAATACCTTAAAGCCAGAGAAGACAAGCAGAAAGCCGCAGATTCAGCACTTGAGAAAGTTGAGCTTGCAAATATGGCGGTGAATATTTTCGGTCCTGCTGGTGTACGCGCTCACATTCTCGATACCGTCACTCCATTCCTGAATAGCCGCACATCCGAATACTTGGGCGCATTGTCTGACGGCAACATTCATGCAACTTGGTCAACGCTATCTGCTACGGCCAAAGGTGAGCTGAAGGAGAAATTCAGCATCACGGTTGCAAATGATTCAGGCGGTTCTTCATTCAAGAAATTATCAGGCGGAGAAAAACGTAAGGTTCGTCTGGCTACAGCTCTTGCCCTTCAAGATTTAGTGATGAGCCGTGCAACCAAGCCAATCAATCTATGGATTGCCGATGAAATTGATTATGCGCTCGATGAAAGTGGATTAGAACGACTTATGGTCGTGCTGGACAGAAAGGCTCGTGAGCGCGGAACAGTGCTGATCATTTCTCATCAGAGCGGGTTAAAGGACTGGGTAGATTTGGTCATCGAAGTGACCAAGAAAGAAGGTACTTCAACGGTTTCAGGAGACAACCTCAAGGCAGCATAAGGCATAAAGCGCTAGAAGCTACAAATACGTAGTTTTTAGCGCCTTTTCATAGTCAAACGTACATTTGAGTCATTTAATTCAAGAGGCGCAACATGACGCAAAAAGATGAGCAATTAGATGCATTCGAGCAAATGCTTGAGAGTGAATTTTCAGATGAAGATTTGCAAATGCTGGAAGATTCCATCGAAGAAGAAATCAGACAAGACGCTTTGCTGAAGGAGGAAATGGAAGGCGAGATTTTTGTCGTCCTCAACGAGTTTGCTGAACAAGCCGAACATTACATCAAAGAGATTTATGACAAGGTAAAAATTACACGCGAAATCGACTCTACGGGCAACAGACACAGTAATTTCATGCATTACATTTCTGATGCCCTATCAGCAGAGACGGATCCATATAACCTGATTTTTTCAGTTCCTCGACCGATGATCTTTGACGGTGAGCGCGTCCTTAATTCGCACAGCGCTTATATCAAAGATCATGTGCCCATGACGGCAATAGGCGGGGAAAATATGCTGTTGTGGGATTTACGGGTCAATGCCGACAACAATGCGTTAATCATCAGATTTTTAGCTGAACCAAATGTATATGCGCCAACAGCTACCGTGCAACTCGATTTAACGGATAGGAACATTACCCATCATTTTTTAGACCCGCTACCGCAAACACAATCAAATAATTCAGCCAACGTTCAGCGTGCAGTCTTGGAATTCCTAGTCCGGTTCTTTTCCTATCGAGAAACCGAAGATGATTACATCCTAGATTCGGAAGATTACCAGGAACTAATTCTGCGGAAGATTGATACGGACTCCAATGATCTCGTCAATGCCATCGTGTCAATTAACCTGATCATGGACAAATACGCCGAGATAAAACGCAGAGAGGAATTTAAAAGAGCGTATGCAAACCGTGGTATTGAATCATGGTAAGCCGCAACTTGGGTGACATGGGTAATTCCGTCACTAACGAATATATAAATATCTTTAACCGAGAATATTTTAATTATTTATTTAATTAATTTATTCGAAAACGTCGGAACATATCAGACTTGGGAGTTTGTATGAAAATTAAAGCCATCGGAATCGATCCATCTTTAAGAAACTTCGGATTAGTCGTTGCTGAAATCGACATTTCAAACGATGACTATCCTTTCGAAATTAAGGACATGATGTTGGCCCAAACCGAAAGCAGCAAGGAAACCAAAAAGACTGTACGTAAGAACTCGGATGATCTAAGACGTGCCAAAATCCTGCATGACGGCATGATGCATATGATCAACAAACATAAGGTGACATTTGCTTTCGTAGAGATACCAACTGGATCACAAACCGCAAGAGCCATGTCTTCTTATGGAATTTGCATCGGTATTTTGTCAGCTTGTCCAGTGCCGATGATTCAATTAACCCCGTTTGAAGTAAAACTCGCCGGTACGGGCATTAAAACAGCCACCAAGCACGAAATGATTGAAGCTGCCTTTACAGAACATCCAGAAGCCAAGTGGCTAATGCACAAGCGAAATGGGGAAATGGTATTGAAAGAAAGTAATGAGCATTTGGCTGACGCGACATTTGCGATCAAGGCTGGCATTAATACCGATGAATTTAGATTTTCTGCTGGCATGATGCGGAATGCATTTTTAGCTACTCGTGCAGAAAAAATTTAAATTTTGCATTTAATTATTAGTAAGCGCTTACTATAATTGCATGAGTAAGCGCTTATGATCTTTCGAGGTTCACATGAGCAAAGATTTTTCTAGTTTAGAGGGGATGGCGAGAGCTACGAAGGAAGCAATGCAGGGCATAAACTGGAACAAGGTTGCTGAACATGCTCGCCGAATTAATACCGAAATACAGCGTGAACAATTCAAAGACTCATCGCGCGAAGATATTTTGCTAACTATCAGAAAAGCCGCAGAGAAAGCGAGGATAGAAGCAGAGATCAACAAGGTGGCTGACGCAATGAAGAAGCGTGTAATCAATAAGTTTTATGCAAATGAATACACTGATCACTCAGACATTGCGAAAAAACCACAAGCAAAGCAAGACACGAATTTAGAACCAAAAGAAGAGAAATCTTCTAAACCAAAAACCCCACTAAACGGCATCGTTGAGTGGTAATTCACTAACTAAGGAAACGATATGAACGTAACCAAGCGAAATGGCGCGACAGAACCTTTT